>JAGQZV010000246.1 GCA_020435295.1 Bdellovibrionales bacterium
GGGGAGCTAGCGGAAAACCAAGTGGTGTTTTTGGCGCTCCACGGGGGTGAGGGCGAAAATGGAGGCGTACAGCGCTGCCTGGAGGTAAGCCGGATTGCGTTTACCGGATCGGACTCGGCGTCGAGCGCCCGCGCTTTTGATAAAAACGAGGCCAAACGGGTCGTCGCCGCAGCGGGTCCGCGTACTGCTACCGGGGCTTCGCTCGATCCGCAGAGTCCGCAATGTGCGCGCACGCTAACCCAGTTGCTTCAGCAACATGGGGACCTAATTTTGAAGCCCGTAGCCGGTGGATCCAGCATTGGTCTTTTTCGTATTCGCGCACAAGCGGACGTGAGTGCCGTCCTGCCCGAACTAGCGAGGAAAAAAGTTCTATATTTGGCCGAACCGTTCCTGACGGGGAGGGAGTTTACCGTGGGGGTGGCCGATTTGGGTGAAGGACCTGCGCCGCTTCCCCCGAGTGAGGTGAAATTAGAGGCCGGGGCTAATTTTGACTACGAAGGAAAGTACCTCGGAAAGAATAGTTTGGAGATCACTCCGGCGCAGATCCCTGAATCGTTGACGCACGCGTTGCAAGCGGTAGCCCTAAAAAGCCATCAGGCGTTGGGCTGTTTTGGGTATTCTAGAACCGATCTCATCGTAACCCCGGATTTGCAGATCTACTTTGTAGAGCTCAACACACTTCCAGGTCTTACGAGGGCCTCATTTATTCCCCAGCAATTGCACGCCGCCGGTATCCAGTTTGAGGCCTTTGTAAGTGCCCAACTGAGCCAAGCCCGTGCTCGTCGGGCTTCTCAGAGTCGACGGGCAGGCTAGGATCAACTTTCCCTGGCGATTTTCCCCAGCTTTGGTCTATATCTCCCGCATGTCCTTGCTATCCAAAAACGGGCGTATACGGCACTTCGTTGCGAGTACGCCCATCGGCTTGTTGGAGGCTCTAGACGTTCACTTACGTGTTCCGCAGGAGAAGGGGCGAGAACTACTCCGCTTGGGCGCCATTTATTGCAACAAGCGGCGTGTTCGGGCGGATCGGCCGCTAAGAAGGGGCGAGTACCTTCGAGTCCATATCGAGCCCAAGCGGTACCCGTTGCCCGATATCGACTGGCGAGCGCTCGTCGTGGAAGAAACACCCGATTTCTTGGTGGTGAATAAACCTCGTGGTGTGCCGATGCACGCGATGCTAGACAACGAGGTGGAGAATCTACTCTACCAACTTCGCAAGAACGGCTATCCTGAACTTTGGGTAACGCAAAGATTAGACAACGACACCGAAGGCTTGTGCGTGCTAGCGCGAACGAAGTCGTTTCAGGCAGAGTTCAACGAACGGTTGCGCAACCGGGAACTCGAAAAGCGTTACCGCGCGTGGGTGTGGGGGGCGCCGAAGTTAGGCCACTGGACCCACTATATGAAACCCACGCCGTGGGCCCCCAAAGAGATTTGTACCGAACAAAAAGCAGGTTGGGCGCGTTGCGATCTTGTCGTCGAGAGTGTTCAAGCTCTGCCTCAAGATCCAGCCCGCAGTGAAGTGGGGTTGTGGCTGTTGACCGGTCGTACCCACCAAATCCGTGTGCAGCTCGCCCGTGAGGGACATCCGGTGCTCGGCGATACTTTGTATGGCGCGCCCGCGGGGCCTTTTCTGGCGCTCCAATCTGCCGCCCTCGTTTTTGTCTGGCGAAACAGGCGTTGCGAGTACCGACTAGCGCGGCCTACCGACTGGGATCAACTCTGATCCGCCGCTTTTTTGGGATCCCTCAGTGGTTTTGGCTGCGGCATTTCTTCGCCTGGTTGTGGTATGGGCGGCGTTAGTACTTCTGGCTCAGCCGCCTTGGGATCGGACTCCGGAACGGGCGCGATGAATTCGAGTTCCTCGGCATTAGGGAGTGCCACTTCCTGCATGCCCTCCATCAGCCGCGGGTACGCAGCAGGGAGCAAGTAATAGACCAACTCCCGGATAGGTCCGTATTGCATGATATCCAGGTTTTCCTGTCGGAAGTGGTATGTGGAACCATACGTACCTTCAAAGAGGTGAGGGGTGTACTTTCCGGGATCGAGCGCGCGAAAGCGTGAGTCGGTACGCAGCACGTACATGTACTCCATCATGTTCTGAAGTTCGTAATGTAGGGCTCGAAACTCCTTCTCAAATTGGGCGCGGCTATTTGGCTGGTACAAGTAGAACCGCGACCCGGTGTAAAAGTGCTGCCGTTTTCCGTACTCGATCAAGGTGTAGCAAGCGGCCAAAGTATGCCAATAGGCGGTGTCTACTACGCCGAACGACGTGGCGAGATCTTCCTCGCTCGCTCCACCTTGCCATTTGTCTGCGAGTTTCTGACTGGCGCGGTTTAGGTGCCGCGGGTATTTGTTTAGGTCAAATTCGACACCGACTTCTTCGAAAATACCGTCGCGAATCACATGAACAGTGAGAAAGAGATCGTCAAATTGCGCTGCATAACTGGGAGGAACAGGCTTGAGGGGGCCAAGTGTGTCGCGTTCCAGCGCGGCTCCGATGGTGACATATTTTCGGCCGAGCCTCCGCACATGGTTTTCAATGCGGTCCGCACTGCGAACAACGTCGGACAAGAAATCTTTAGGAACTTTCGGAGAAGTAGACTCTTGCGCGTGGAGCGCAACCCCCAACAAAAGACTGATAAGCAGAAGCTTTCGCATCCCTGCCTCCTTTTGCTGTTATCCAAGCTCACGGGCTTTTTAGCAAAAGCAGGCTGTGGGCGTCAATTCAGCCGCAGGAGACGCACAGTGGTTCCGGCCGCCAGTCGAGATTTACCAGGGTACGGCTTTCCGATCGCGGAAAAACCCGCCCGTCTGGCCGTCCGGCGGAAGACAGGCCGCCCAAACGATGGTGTCGGCGCCCTCTTCGACGGAGCGAGCCGCCTTGGGGCCACCCATGGAGGTGCGTACCCAGCCCGGGCAAACGGCGTTTACCCGGATTCCGGTCGTGCTGAGTTCGGCCGCGAGAATTCGGGTCAGGGCGTTGAGCCCCGCTTTGGAAATACGGTAGCCGGGCCAGCTACCTCCCATATCGTGAAGCGATCCCATTCCGGAAGAAACGTTTACGATACAGCCTTGCGCGTTCATTAGTGGGACAAGTGCTTGGCACAGTCGCAGTGGGGCGAGGGTATTTGTTTCAAATACTT
>JAGQZV010000247.1 GCA_020435295.1 Bdellovibrionales bacterium
GACTCTAGGGCCGGCGCATCCGGTGGGGGATGTGGAAGCGGTTGTACCCGTAGCGCGACGCGATAAAGGGCAGTTCGGCTGATTTCATGCGCATATCGGCAAAGGGCACCTCGGTACCGTCTTGAAGAACAAATATAAGGTCAAAGAGTTTGCCGTTTACACCTGAGTAGTCTGCAAATTCCAAAGCCATGTGCCTACCAGTAAGAAAACGCCGCTCTTCACGAATTTCCTCAGGTGCGCGTAGGATTAAGTAATCAGCACCCCGAATGGCGTCCGTATTTGCTCCGGCTCTTTCCATTCGGCTGACGAGGTGATCAATACCGAGGTGCAAAGGTGTATTCACAAATAAGGAGAGGCCGTTTGCCACTTGCCGTAATGCAAAGCTTGGGCGGGGGAGCTTGGTTTTAAAATCATGGGCAAAGAAACGCGTGTCTGCCATCGGATCTAACTGCGGAATGGCATGAATGCCTACTGGGTCCCTGCCTTGCTCGTATAAGAGAAAAGCGTACCCAGGCAGGAATTTCCCACCGAAGGGGGGAGCTCCAAGAGACAGGCGTCCCATGCCATCTATTTCTACTCCGTCGTGGGTGCGCAAGACGTTGGGGGCAGTGGTGCCGATCGCGTGGAACAGGTTCCAACCGGGAAGGACATTCACCCACCATCTCGATTCAGATTCCGCGTTGGTAAAGGTTTGGATCATTTGAAACGGGAAAGTCGCCGCTGCGACGGCCTGCATGCAGCCGGATTCGAAATAACTGGGCGGCGTCGCAAAGCGAGTCGCTCGCATTTGCTCGTACTGATAGGCTTGTTGCCTGGAAGTAGACCAATTTATGTCCACTTTCCCGTAGAGAGGAAGTGCTAGAATCGACGCCAAAGACATAACCGCTAACCGCATAGGGCCTCCATCGCCTAATTCGTCTAAGTGACGCGCGAAGTCAACCTGCGGCGGTTTGTGCAAGCGGCGGGACTTTTACTTCGCCTTGTCAGGCTGTAAAAAAGCAAGATGCATCCGTTTCTTAGTTACGCTTTTCGTCCATTTTTTTTGTTCGGTACTGCCTTTTCCGCCATGGCGATGGCGCTTTGGGTGAGCTACCAAAACGGATGGTATCTACCACCGCAAACTATTGCCCCCACGAACTGGCATGCGCATGAGATGCTCTTCGGTTTTGTTGTGGCGGTTATCGCCGGCTTTCTTTTGACCGCCTCCGCGAGCTGGGAGAAAAAAACGCCTGTGCGGGGGACGGCACTCTTGGGCCTTGTAGTGACTTGGCTGCTCGGGCGTCTAGTATTTCTGATGCCAGAGCTCTCCTACACTGCTGTCGCGGTTGTTGATCTTCTCTTCCTGCCTTTGCTGATCGTGGCCTTGGCGTTTGTGCTCCTTCCTTCTGCTAAGCCGCGCAATTTGGTTTTCCTCCTCATGCTCACTCTTTTGCTATCCGCAAATGCCCTGTTCCACCGTGGAGTGCTGACGGAATCGGATGAGCAGGCTCGCAAAGGGTTGTTGCTGGGAATCGATACTGTTGTGTTGGTTATGGTTCTCATCGGAGGGCGAGTGATCCCGCTTTTTACTGCGAATGCCGTAAAGCAAGTCACGCCGGTAAAGTGGGCCTGGGCGGAATTTCTGTCTATTGGGGGCGTGGCTGCTTATCTGTTTTCGGATTTTTTTTCGGGGGAAAGTCGTGTTACCGGAGCCATCGCCATCGTTGCTGGCATGGGAAACCTCGTCAGGCTCTTCGGTTGGGGTGGGCACAGGACTGCGCGTAGCCCCATTCTTTGGGTGCTACATGTTGGTTATCTCTTTATTGGTATCGGACTTGTTTTGCGCGGTTTTTCACTTTCGTTTGGAATTTCTCGTTTTGCGTTGACCTTGCACCTACTCATGGCGGGGGCAATGGGGACGCTGGTGCTTGGAATGGTAACTCGCGTTGCCCTTGGCCACACGGGCAGGCCGCTACGGGCTACTGCGGCAATAGGAGTCGCGTATGCGCTTGTGATCTTCGCTGCACTTATTCGCGTTTTTGTACCGTGGCTTTTTCCTAAGCTAAACGGCTCAGCCGTTACGGTTGCCGGTATCTTGTGGTGTGTTGCGTACGGCATTTACTTGGCCACCTTCGGTGCCGTGTTAGCAAGGCCTCGCCTGCCAGACAGCCTGTCAGGGCAATGAAATTACCCGGGAAAATGCCGTAAGCGGTGGTGACGGAGCTGCAAAAAAGAAGTTTTGCATTGGCCCCAAGTGGACTAGACTACCTCTCAAAATCGAGGCGAAACAACGTGTTTCATTGCGGAAGCAAATCATGCGAGAGCTGCGAATCCAGGGACCAGGGCGTGTTCAAAGAGCTCTCCCCGGCGGAACTTGCGCTGCTTAGTCGCTGCAAGACTTCGAATCATTACAAAAAGAAGCAAGTCATCTTCTACGAGGGAAATGCTCCCTATGGGGTCCACTGCGTAAGGAAGGGAAAGATCAAACTCTTTAGAACCACGCCCCAGGGAAGAGAGCA
The DNA here is from genome assembly GCA_020435295.1 of Bdellovibrionales bacterium. Lineage (GTDB taxonomy): Bacteria > Bdellovibrionota > FAC87 > UBA2466 > JACKAF01 > JACKAF01. Next base: position 2,499 of record JAGQZV010000247.1, read on the forward strand.
AATTGTGCGGCTCGTTTCTAGCGGAGAAGCGATGGGGTTTAAGGCTCTCCTTAGCTCGGATAATTATAGTCTGACAGCAGAGGTGCTCGAGGATTCGGAGATTTGCTTTGTCGACAAGAAGGCCTTTTTTGAAATTCTCGATCATTCGCCTAAACTCGCTCGAACTTTACTCGAAACCCTGGCGGATGAAGTAAAATCTCAGGAAAAAACGATCTGCAGTTTTTCCCAAAAGTCCGTCAGAGAACGGGTTGCCGAAACAGTCTTGATGCTCAATGAAAAGTATGGGTCCCGAGCCGAGGGGGGATCCACTATCACGATTCCCCTCAAGCGCGAAGATATTGCGACATTATCAGGAACTGTTCTAGAAAGCGCAGTTCGTTATCTTTCGGAGTTCAAGAAGGACGGAATGATCGAACTCAAAGGTCGCGAAATCATTGTTCGAAATTCCGAACGGTTGCTTGCTGTTACTCAGAATAAATTGCTTTAATCGCCCTTTCTCTGTCCATTGACAAAAATCAAATATCCCTGTGGTGGCAACCCGTGCATTCTAAAGAGGTTGTTCTTACACGCAAATGCGGAATGACTATGCACCGACAGAAGGTAACCAGTGGAAGAGATCTACGCCCTGAATTAATAACGGCGG
>JAGQZV010000248.1 GCA_020435295.1 Bdellovibrionales bacterium
TAGCCGTTTTCCCTACCCCCGGATCCCCAATAAGAACGGGATTATTTTTTGTTCGTCGGGACAACACTTGTATGACACGTCTAATTTCGCTGTCGCGCCCAATCACTGGATCGAGCCTTCCATTCTCCGCCGCCTGAGTGAGGTCACGCGTATATTTTTGGAGCGCATTAAACTTTTCTTCGGGGTTCTGATCGGTTACCCGCTGATTACCCCGTACCTTCTGTAGGGACGTAAGAAAACTTTGTTTTGTGATCTGGAAGCGGGCGAGAACCCCAGGAATCTTTCCTTCCTTCAAATCGAAAAAGGCCAATAGGAGGTGCTCGGTACTGATATAGTCGTCCCGTAGAGCTTTTGCTTCTGCCTCAGACTGCATCAGGACACGATTAGTCGCGCCTCCGAGGTACGGTTTTACGTCGCCTTCAATTTTAGGGCGTTCCTTGAGCAGCTGTTCCACTTGCGCCGTAAGTTCTTTGGCCAACCCCTTTTTCAGGTTGTCTAGACAGGCCGGCACAACACCGTCTTTTTGAACCAGACAGGCCAGCAGTAAGTGCTCGGGCTCTACGGCTTGGTGCTTCCACTTAAGGGCCGTCCCCTGGGCGGTAACCACAGCTTCTTGCGCTTTTTCGGTAAACTGATTCAGATTCATCTGTCACACCTTTCCAAATGTTGACCTTAATATGTGCACGCTTTTGCAGATGTCAAAACACTATAAGCCGTGCAGAGCCCGAAGGAAACGCATGATTTCCGCCACTTGGCGACTAGAGCTAGAAACTTTCGCGCCTAGGCCAGGCTAGACCACCCCCAAGCGGCCATGGGCCTAAGACTATGCGACCGACTTGACCCGCCCCGCGTCAATTTCCTAGTGTCAAATTTCGGATTCTGGGGCTTGGGTTGGGAGGCTGTCATATTTGGGTGGTTTAGAAGCTATCCGTTCTTTCACTTATTGGGTCGTTACAAAGGTAGACTAGGCATCGGGCTTGTTGCCTTGGTCTTGGTGGATCTCACCAACGTCGCGCTCCCACTCGCCGTAAAGAGCGCTATTGATGCCGTCACCGCCGGCTCACATAAAGATTTGCAGTTTGCGGCTTGGGCGATTCTCGGGCTGATGGCGGCCCAGGCCGTCACACGCTACCTGTGGCGTTGGTATCTGGTGGGTACCTCGCACTTCATCGCACGCGATCTGCGGCGGCGGATGTACGCTCACTTGCAGAACCTCTCTCTGGACTACTACCAGCGGGTACGAACAGGCGATCTAATGTCTCGGGCCACAAATGATATCGAGTCCATCCGCATGGCAGTAGGCCCAGGCTTACTCGTTGCATTAGACGCGATCATTCTATTCGCTCTGATGATCCCGGCTATGATTTACCTTTCGCCAAAACTGACGTTGCTAACGTTTTGCCTATTTCCCATTGTCCCGTGGTTCACCACCAAGATAGGCGATCGCATCGACACTTTGTTTGAAGCCGCACAAAAAAAAATGTCCCGACTGAGTGGGTACACACAGGAAACTTTATCCGCGATCCGACTTGTCAAATCACTAGTGTTTGAGAATAAGTCTAAGGAGTTATTCTCTGAATTCAGCGAAGCGTACCGAAGTGAAGGTATTAAGTTGGCGCGGTACCAATCTTTCTTTTCTCCCACGCTTAGCCTTATTACGTCTCTGGGTACTTTCACCATCCTTTTGGCGGGGGGAATGGATGTTATTAGCGGAGCGATCACCGTTGGTACATTTGTCGCCTTCCAGCGCTACGTCGTGCAGATCACCTGGCCCATGGAAGCTATTGGCTGGGCGGTCACCATGAACCGAGAAGGCTTTGCGGCCTACCGCCGATTGGAAGAGGTGTTGCAAACCCCGACCATTACGCTTGCGTGGCCTTCCCCGCAGCCGCACGCTGGCGAAAGGGATCGGTTGTGGATTCCAAAATTGCGCTACACCTACCCGGATACCCAGAAGGCCTTCGAACTCAACCTAAGCGAGTTACGCATACCACCCGGCGGTCGGATCGGCCTGGTTGGCCCCGTAGGCTCAGGAAAGTCAACTCTGTTTAACCTGATTCTACGGCTCAATGAGCCGGAGGCAGGATCCATCTATTTCAACGGCACCGATGTCGTAAGTCTGCCGCTCCACGCTTTGAGACAAGACGTGGCTTCCGTCGAACAACAGATTTTCTTGTTCAGTGAAAGCCTCCGCGACAATGTCTCCATGGGCTTGGACGAGACATTAACTGAATCCACGGTTCAAACTCTACTGAAGTCTACGGCGCTGCTGGAAGAAGTCACTGGTTTAGACAAGGGGGTAGAAACACTTCTAGGCGAACGAGGGGTAAATTTATCGGGAGGCCAGAAGCAACGTCTTGCACTGGCACGCGCTCTAGCGCGGCGCCCTCAACTTCTTTTGCTGGATGACTGCTTTTCCGCGGTTGATGTAGAGGTCGAGGAGCGGATCATTCAAAGTCTGTTATCCGCGTTTCCAGATCTCACGCTTTGTGTGTGTTCTCACCGCATGTCCATCATGCCCCAACTAGATGAAGTGTGGCTGCTCGAAAACGGGCGCCTTACGGCAAAGGGTACCCATAACGAATTGCTGCGCACGTCCCGTACCTATTACCGCTTGTGGCACCAAAAGGACGCCCAAGAATGGGGTCTTATTGAGGCGGTGCAGGGCGTATGAGGGCCCCAGAATCACAGCGCCACTTCAGCGCCAAACAGATCCTAAAAGGGTTCCTTCCCTACCTCGCTCCATACAAAAGTTCCTTTTTGACAGCGGGGCTACTCATCCTGGCTTCGACAGCCATGGATGTCGCCAAACCAATCCTAGTCGGTAAAGCAGTGGACGCCAGTGTCGGCCCTTCTGCCAACCTAGAAAAGCTTCTACCTTACTGTTTGCTATTTCTAGCTCTCATCGTTGCGGAGTTTGCATTCAACACGACCAAATCCTATCTCGTGCAAGCGGCCGGCCAAAAGATTACGCATAAGCTGCGGGTCGATCTTTTCGCCCGCGTAACCCATTTCCCTGTTCCCTACTACGACAAAACTCCGGTAGGGCGAATACTCACTCGGATCGTAAACGACATCAAGACTATTGGTGAGGTATTTACGGCTTCAATGGCGGTATTGGCTC
>JAGQZV010000023.1 GCA_020435295.1 Bdellovibrionales bacterium
GCCATTTTTCGCGCTCATGTCGCGTTCGTCCAAGCGAAGCCGGGAGATGCTCGTTCGCGTCTCTATCTGTTTATTGATCGGTCATTGGTTGGATCTGTTTCTGATGATTGGACCCAAGGTTTTCGAGCATGCAGGGATCGAAAACCCCAGCATTAGTCCGATTGATATCGGGATAGCATTTGGTTTTGGAGGGGTCTTTGTGCTCGTTGTTGCTAAAGCCTTGTCGAGAACGAAGTTGCTCGCTACGGGGGACCCATTTTATGATGAGGGCCTGGCCCTCAATCAATAGGAGACTTAATGGATCTGAATGCAGCAGAACAAAAAAGAATTGAAGCTGAGTGGAGTGCTGCCTCGCTTGCTACTTTGATCGACGATATACTGGAAGAGCATCATGAACCAACAAAAAAGAAGTTGGCAGAGCTGAAAAACTTTGTGGGAGAGGCAGTAAAGGAATCCACTTCCACGTGTGATAGTCTAACTAGTCTTGATTCTGCCATCCGTGGCTTGATGATGACGATTAAGATGCACGCGGAAAAGGAAGAAAACGTGCTCTTCCCAATGATTAAGAGGCTTGAAGCCGGTGATTCGCGCGCGGACGAGTTTTGCGGCGGAATAGAAAATCCGCTTCGGGTGATGGAAAAAGATCACCGAGAAATCGATCTCCATTTTGAGCGACTACACCGGTGGGCAGAGCAACACCGGTCAGATAGAACAGTGGAAAAAGTGCGAGTGATTTTCCTAAAGCTGCTGCACCAGCTTGAGGCCGATCTGAAGATTCACATGTATAAAGAAGATGCAATTCTATTTCCGAGAGTTAAAGCTCTCGGTTAGTGGGGGGACAAATGTCTAAAGATATTACGCAGTGGGATGTTGAAGATACAAACTTTTGGGAAAACACGGGGAAGCGGATCGCGAACAGAAACCTCTGGATCTCGATACCGAGCCTTCTTTGCGGTTTTGCCGTTTGGCTCTATTGGGGAATCATAACCGTCCAGATGCTCAATCTCGGGTTTCCGTTCGGTAAGGAAGAGCTATTTACGTTGATGTCCATTGCAGGGTTGACGGGAGCCACCCTACGAATTCCGAGCACTTTTTTTATTCGGATTGCGGGAGGGCGCAACACAATCTTTTTTACGACAGCACTTCTTATGATCCCAGCAGTGGGGACAGGGATCGCACTCCAGAACATGGATACGCCACTGTGGGTCTTTCAGGCACTCGCTTTTCTTTCTGGTTTTGGCGGTGGGAATTTTGCCTCCTCAATGTCGAACATCAGTTTTTTCTTTCCGAAACGAGTGCAGGGGATGTCCTTGGGACTCAACGCAGGCTTAGGCAATTTCGGCGTCACCACAATGCAAATTCTTGTGCCGTTGTTTATGACCATCGGGGTCTTCGGTGGTAAGTCCATGACTCTCGTTAACAGTAGCGGGACACTCATTGGTAAGATTCCGGCCGGCTCTGAGACATATATCCAAAATGCTGGGTTTGTATGGTTGTTGTTCTTGATCCCGCTCGCTTTTGCTGGCTGGTTTGGGATGAATAACATTGTCAACGAGCGGGTGACACCAAGGCCAGGAAACCCCCTTGCAGCTTTTGGCAAAATTTCAGGGCTACTTGGAATTGGTTTCGTGGCGGCGTTTGCAGGATTGTATACGATGCTCGCCCCTCCTTTTGGACTGGGAATCCTCAACAAATGGATAGCTTTGCCGTTGGTGATTGCAGCGACAGTCCTCATGATGCGGTATCTGACGCGCGGGGAACTTCAGCGCAATCTCATTCGCCAATACAAGATCTTTAACAACAAACACACGTGGGTAATGACAGTCATTTACACCATGACCTTCGGTTCCTTCATCGGTTACTCTGCGGCCTTTCCGTTGGCGATCAAGGTGATTTTCGGGTTTTCGCATGTTGCGGGCCCAGACGGTACGCTTACACATACTACGGTCAACCCAAATGGTCCTAGTGCTTTGATGTTCGCCTGGATGGGGCCTTTTATCGGGGCACTCATCCGGCCGGTTGGCGGTTGGATATCCGATAAGGTCGGTGGGGCAAAAGTGACGCAGATTATCTCGTTTGTTATGGTGGCCTGCGCGTTCGGGGTTGCCTATTACATGTCCGCAGCGTATCAGTCGCCGACGCCAGAATTGTACTTTTGGCCATTTTTTGTGTTGTTTATTTTGCTGTTTACGGCCTCTGGACTTGGGAATGGATCCACATTTCGCTCGATCGCAGTCATTTTCAACCAAGAGCAAGCGGGTCCAGTGCTTGGTTGGACCTCCGCGGTGGCGGCGTATGGGGCGTTTATCATTCCCATCGTTTTCGGGGAGCAGATAACAGCTACTACCCCTGAGTACGCACTCTATGGGTTTGCCGTCTTCTATATCGTTTGCCTTGTGCTCAACTGGTGGTTTTATCTCAGCCCGAACGCCGAAATTAAGAATCCGTAACGGATCCAATTGCTAGTGGAACGGATTCAGCTTGGGTAAGTAATGGTTGGCAAAGACATGGGCGGTGCGTGTAGAGCAGCGTAAGCATTCCTGTCTGGGCAGTGGGTTGCTGATACGTTCAAAAGGGATGACTCCCTTCAGGGAGTTCATTGCTTCTAGAAGTTTAGCAACAACTTCCTGCCTGCTGGTGCCTTGATGAGTTTCCCAGTACTGCTCCTGCGGAACGTGAAGGATGATCACACCTTGAAAGCCGGACTGGGTCTTGTGGATGCAGCAGCATACGGTGGGCTTAACCGCGTAGACTTTTGCGGAAAATGTCGTTGCCAGTCCCCGTCGCAAGGCGCGCTCTAACCGCGGCTCGTCCTGTAATCCGCGAATGGATAAACAACGCCTGGAATAAAGGGACCGCCGAAAGACCCTAACTATCCAAAATGGCGACATCCTCTTCTTTATAATCCCTTCCGGGTATGAAAGGGAAGCGGTAAGGAAGCTGGATTCGGTTTCATTTGTTATAGCGGTGACTTATGTCGTGATTTCCCGATCATGCCAGGTTTTAAGCACAGCCAAGAATTCCTGTCTGAGGGCGTGATTTAGGTCCTCATTGGCCCAAAATGGGTTCATGAAAACACATCGGATAAGGATGAGCGTTTCACTATCTTTCTTGCCATGAAACGACGCTACGTGCGCAAGTATCTGTTTGGAATAGGCGCTCGCGTTTAGTGTGGTAGTGGAAACCGAAAACTGAGGGCCTTCCGCCAAGGTGAAAAACAAGGAGCTTGTTTTTTTGTTGGATACCGAAAGCGGATCCCCTTTGTCCGCCACCGAAAAACAAAAGACGTTAGAATCGGTGGGATTCAGCGGAACTACCCACGGGAGATGGGTAGTCAAAAATTCCCGAAATCCTTGGCATGATCGGCAAGTCGAAGCCACCAGCTGCCCGAATGACTCGGACGCAAATCCCATCGTTTTTCCTGTAAGCCAGGTGGCGGTGGCCCCCGTTGCGCTCCGGGAACCTTCAATTGTTGAGACCCATTTGCCAGCGGGAAGGTCCTGGCGGTTTAAGTAGGGGGCTGCAAAGGAGGAAACAGCATAGGCGGATTTGTCACCGACCAGAAAGGCGCCGCAGGGATAAGGTACATAGCCTAGTTTATGCGGATCAATAGTTATGGAGTGAGCCCTTCTTACTGCGAGCAAGCTCTCCACGTTTTTTCGAGCTAATACCTGCGGCTGAGTTTCAAGCACTGCACAAAGGAATCCGCCGTATGCCGCATCCACGTGGTGCCATATGTCCCACGATTTATTTCTCGCAAGTTCATCTAGGTAGTCTTGGACGTCACCTAAGGGATCGATTCCTCCGGCCTCGGTTGTTCCCGCAATGCTCGCGACCATCAAAATGGGGCGCATTTGCTCTTTTGCCGCCCTTATCGTGTCGCGTAGGCTCTCAACATCCATTTTCCCGTGGGAATCCAGCTCTATCGTCCAAAATGATTCTTGGCCAAAGCCAAAGAGGTTGGCTCCCTTCATCCAGGAAAAATGTCGATTGCCTGGGACCAGGAAAACGGGACCCTCAAAGGCTCTGCCCATTTGCGCGGACAGCTTTTGTGCGACGCGGTAGGGATTTCCGGCGGCGAGGCTGTACGGCCTTAGCTGTGACTCCTGAACGTGGTGCTCGCTCATCAATTGGTGAAACTGGCTCCAACCCATGTGTGCATCTTCGAACAGCTCGAGCCTACGTCGTTTTTTTTCAGCCAGAAAGAGTGCCAAGCTTAGCCAATGGTCCATTCGGAAACGTGCGCGCCATATGGCTTCGAAGTTTGCAACCGTGCCCCCAGAAGTGAAATGTCCCCAAGCTTTGCCCGCGCTAAAGCCGATCATCTCAGCGAGCATGGCTATCGCTTCGGTTTCCAGCACGCTCCCAACCCGAGACACCTCGCGCGAAGTGTTGTTGGGGTTATGCAAGAGCGCGCAAAAGTGTCCTAGTAGTGCTGGCAGCAGTGATTCGGAAACCATATGCCCTAAGTATCGCGGACTGTAGGTTGGAGTTTCCTCAGACAGCAGTCCGTTGAGCTCCGTCAGCGCCTGGGCGAGGACTTTCTGGCTATTCAAGAAGGCCGGGTTCAGCTTGTCGGGCTGAGTAATCGCCGGAGGATCCTTTGGGAAAAGGGATTTTCTCCACGCAAACCACTGATCCAAAATCGCCTGAAACTGATCTCGAACCCACGGCTCGTTTTCCGACTTGGGCCCTAGGAAAAAAGCCTTCGATGTCGGGTTGAGATCAGCCATTCCTGTTACCGAGCATTTAGGTCGCTAATGCGGCCTGTCCCTCCTTCTACTCGTCTACAACTGTGACGCTGCTTGGAGGAAGAAGAACGTCGGGCCGACGCTTCCCAGTTGGTCCGTCACATACTGCCCGGCGAAGAAAAACCCAGCGCCTCCCGCTAAGTTGAGCTTTTCATCTAGGACATAGCTCAACGTCACGTCGAGTTCCGAACCGATTGCGTTAGATGCCGAGCCTCCTGCCGCGCCCAGAGCGGTCGCGCCGTTTAGTTTGAACGCCGAGGCGGAACTGTCGGCCCGAACAAACAAGTGGTAGCTGGCGCCGATCTTAAAATCCGGCAACGGGACAACGCTTGCGTTTGCCTCAAACCCCGCTAGGTTCCGACGGCCGAGCACATCCGCGATTCCGAGCCACTTGTGTGCGGTCGGAAACATCTGGTTATAGGTCGCCCCGGCCAAAAAACCTCCGGCGGCAAGCCGCAGTTTGCTGAGGTTAGTTAGAGTATACCCAACTTCGCCATCCAGTTGATAGGCAGTGCCCGCTGTAGTGGTTGCGGATCCGAACTGCTTCGTCCCTTCGATCCGATAGTCGACATTAGAAACGTTCGCATGTAACCGGAGCCCAACGGAAAATAGTTCACTTAATGTTCCAGTCGACTGATTCCTTAGGTAAAAGAAGTAGAGCTGCACCTCTTCTAGCCACTGATTTAAGTTAAAGTGTGAATAAATTCCGGCAAAATCATTGTCTCCCGGACCACTGGTAGTGGAGTTGTTTTCCGAAAGCTTGCTGTAGAAAAGATCTACCCAGTGCGGGGAGAAACTGAATCGAGCTTTGGCTCCGTCAAAGCTGCGGCCGACGTTGTTCCATTCCAGCGCTCCCAAAATAAGTTCGTCCCCGTAAGACAGTATTTGCCGTCCTAGACGGAACTGGACGTCCTCGCTTGGCTGATAGTTCAAATAAGCCTGGTGCACGCCAAGTTCAGTATCGAAGGTAGCTCCGCTCGTGGTCTGAGACGTGTTCGCGGTGGTAGAAGAGCCCACAAAAACGGGCGCCCCAAGGGTCTTGGCGAATTGTGGTTGTAGTAAAAGTGTTAGCTTATCGCTAGCCTTCCACGTAATGTCCGGCCTGATTCGCAGCAGCATAAAATCGCGAATCGACGAATAGTCAGTCCGTTGGCTGCTTTCGGCCCGCATCCTGAATTGGGCCTTAAAGGTCGGCGTTTCCCCCCGACTGGCTTGCGACAGGGCTATTGTCAAAAGGACCGCAAAGAATACCAAATGCTTTTTCATTGAACCTCCGTGGAAAAACGCTTTCTAGAAAAATTATGCTTCGGGCGCGATGCAAGGTCATTGATACTCGTCAACCTTTTGATTGAAATCGTCCAAAAAATAAATGGGCTTCGTGGCTTGATAAACATCAATGATTAACGATGGTATTTGTGACAGACTACGTTCAACGTGTTTTGGCGGCTTATGGGAGAATTCACCGGTGGAAATTAAGAACAAAGCGACCCATATCAATTTATTTAGTCTGAAAACACCGCAAATGCGGGCCTTTCATTTGACGTGGTTTTCATTTTTTCTGTGTTTCTTTGCGTGGTTCGGAATTGCGCCGCTGATGGCCATCGTCCGCGACGAAATGGGGCTTACTAAAGAACAGATTGGGAACACCATTATCGCCTCGGTCGCGATTACAATCATAGCGCGTCTATTCATCGGTTGGCTGTGCGACCGAATTGGCCCCCGCCTCTGCTATTCGGCGCTGCTAATTTTTGGGTCGATTCCGGTAGTGGCGATTGGCTTTGCCCGTACCTACGAGAGCTTCCTCTTGTTCCGCCTTTGCATTGGAGCCATTGGGGCGTCATTTGTGATCACCCAGTACCATACCTCAGTCATGTTCGCCCCCAACTGTGTGGGAACGGCAAACGCGACTTCTGCAGGGTGGGGGAATCTGGGGGGAGGCGTTACGCAGATTGTAATGCCACTCATTTTTGCGACTTTTGTTGGGTTTGGCTTTACGGATTTCTGGAGCTGGCGGCTTTCAATGGTTACGGCCGGCGCCGTGTGCATGCTTGCGGGGGTGGCATATTTCTTCTTTACGACCGATTACCCCAATGGAAACCGAAAGGACCTCATTGCCTCGGGAGAGTTAGTCCTCGAACCCAAGCAAACGGGTACGTTTTGGCTTGCCGCAAAAGATTACCGAGTGTGGGCGCTATTTGGGGTGTACGCAGCTTGTTTCGGTGTGGAACTGACCATCAATAATATCGCCGCCCTTTATTTTAAAGATTATTTCGGATTGGGTCTAAAAACTGCGGGGCTGGTAGCTGGTTTGTTCGGGTTGATGAATATCTTTGCTCGAACCATGGGTGGGATCGTTGGCGATAAATTCGGCCACAGAAGTGGGCTACAAGGTCGGGTGCGATGGTTGTTCATTGCGCTTTTGGTCGAGGGCTTGGCTTTGCTTCTATTCTCTCGAATGACGCTTCTCCCAATGGCCATTGGGACGATGATTGTGTTTAGTCTTTTTGTCCAAATGTCCGAGGGCGCGACCTATTCTGTTGTTCCCTTCATAAGCAAAGAGGCGTTGGGATCGGTTTCGGGAATTGTCGGGGCCGGGGGGAATATGGGCGCTGTTTTGGCCGGGTTTCTTTTTAGGTCGGAATCGCTAAATTGGACCCAGGCATTGTTTATTTTAGGGTGTTGTGTCGTAGCCTGCTCCTTTTTCGCCTTCCTCGTGCGTTTTTCGGAGGAGGCGGAGACTCAGGCAGCGGCCGAACACGCCCTTGCATTGGCCGATCGCAAGAGGGAACTTGGCGATAAAGAGCCCTTTTTGCCTATCCCAGATTTGGGGGGAATTACGCCCATGGACCTTTTGCGAGCGTTTCTTGGGTTGGCCCTCACGGTAAAGGGCGTTTATTTCATTATGAACATGAAGGTAGTGGAGGAGTTGACGGGTCAAATCGGCTACTTTGATGAGGCGATTGCCTGGTACGTCGTTGCCGTTCACGCCGTCGGTGGGCTAATGCTCTTTATCGGGTTTGCGACGCGCTGGGTGGCGGCGCTTAATCTAAGCGTTGTTTTTGGCGCCATTCTTTTCGTTCACTCGGCCGAGGGATTGTTTACCGACAAACAAGGCCTTGAGTTTAGCATTATGGTGCTTTTTAGCTTGCTTTTGGTCTTTTGGAAGGGAGCCGGAAAATTCTCCTTTGACAATTATCTCAAGGGGGACAAGTCAATTCTCTCTATGATCAAGGGTAAGGGTTGAACTTTGACAAACATCAACCTTTTGTCTTCTACCCATCAATGAATTCCTGAGTGCCCCCTGGCAACTTAGTAGAAAGCTCCGAAGCTCGAGTGCGCTAACTCCTCAATTGGGACAGGCCGCTCGGACCGTGGTTGGTTAGCCAGCCACCAGGGTAAGCTGAGAAATCAGATTATCTCCCGGATTCGGAAAGGAGTGGCAGTTGCTTGCGGATAGTTTCAATCGTCGATTTTCTTACTTGCGTCTGTCTCTGACCTCTTTATGTAATTTTCGCTGCCAATACTGCCTTCCGAACGGGAACGTTTTCTTAGCCGGCTGCAAATCTCCCCTCACTCAGGATGAAATTGTTAACCTGTTAGTTGCTTTTGCAGAGCTTGGCATTGTGAAAGTGCGCTTAACGGGCGGGGAGCCGGCATTGAGATCGGATCTGATTGATCTCATCCGTACGGTATCTCAAATCGATGGAATCAAGAAAACCGCACTTACAACGAATGGGTTTCGCTTGAAGAGGGACGTCTTCGATTACCGCCAGGCCGGACTCAATTGTATCAATCTCAGCGTAGACAGCTTAAATCGAAAGCGATTCGCTCAGATTACGGGACAGGATCGGTTCTGTGAGCTTATGGACGGCCTAGAAAAGGCGCTGGCTCTTGATTGGGAGGTGAAAATCAATACGGTTCTTTTAAAAGGCATTAACGACGACGAATTGGAAGCGTTTCTGGATTTCGCGAAATCCAATTCCGTCGGACTTCGCTTTATCGAGCTCATGCCGACTAAGGACAACCCTAGGTTTTTTGCAGAACATCACTTCGATCTTCGGGGGTTGAGGAATAGGCTACTAGCGAACGGCTGGACGGCTCGGGCCAACACTGCCGATTCAGGGCCAGCGGAAAACTTCGTACACTCTAATTTTAGGGGTACTGTTGGGTTAATTCGTCCATATTCGACGGATTTTTGCGGCTCCTGTAATCGTCTCAGGGTATCGAGTGTGGGTGAACTAAAACTCTGCCTGTTTGGTGAAAAAAACTATTCCCTGCGCTCACTACTTCAGGCCCCTAGTCAGAAGGAAGAACTTCAAGAGACCATCTGCCGAATGCTTAGACTTAAGGCGCCGGCCCACCAACTTCATGAAGGAATCTATGAAACACGAAACTTCGCAACGATCGGCGGGTAGCCGTTTTGAAATGATTGACGTGGGTGCCAAGCAAGTCACTCACCGGGTAGCAGTGGCGCAGGGAAGGATACAAGTGGGGCCCGAAGCCTTTGCGAGGATTCAAAATAGGACGATGCCTAAAGGGGATGTTCTAGCGATGGCGGAAGTGGCTGGGATTCAGGCGGCAAAAAAAACGGCCGATTTGTTGCCGCTTTGTCACCCGCTGCCCTTGGAGTCTGTGCGGGTGAGATTCGAATCAGATTCTAGTACTCATTCCTTTTGGGCCTTTTGCACGGCGGCAGCAAACGCGAAAACCGGTGTGGAAATGGAGGCCTTGGCAGGAGTCCAAGGAGCTCTGCTTTCTATCTATGATCTCACGAAGGGAATTGAACCTGCCTTGGAGATTTCCGACATTCGGCTGAATAGAAAACAAGGCGGCAAGCATGGCCTTTGGGTGCATCCCAAGTCCCGAGACGATGAAGGTCTTGGGCACGAGGCAAACCAAGCGCCGCTTCTCCAGGGAGTTCGAGCTGCGGTACTTACGCTCAGCGATCGTTGTGCTGCGGGAGAAAAGGAGGATGAGTCTGGAATAGTCATCCAAAAACATCTCCAACAAAATGGGGCGCTAGTGGAGCACTATCGCATTGTGCCCGATTCGGAGTCGGTTTTGAGTGAAGCCGTCGTCCAATGGGCCGAGCAAGCCGTGGAACTCATTATTTCAACGGGCGGGACTGGGCTTGGGCCGCGCGACGTGACAACGCAGACCCTACGAAAGTTAGCCAACAGGGAAGTGTCTGGGCTAGGGGAAATCTTGCGTTCCGCAAGTGCGGCTTTTACTCGAAAAGCTTGGCTCAGTGATGCGTCTGCCTTCATCTTGCGCAATTCCTTGATACTGTGTCTTCCCGGAAGCCCAAAAGCAGTTGGGGAGTGTTTGGGAATCGTGGGGGATCTGATTCCCCACGCGCTCCATGTGATCCGCGGTGGGGACCATGGGAAGTAGCTGGCGCAACATACCTGGTGCTTTTGCGGATGGCGCCATTCTTTTCCCCATTCTTGCAGCGCTTTCGATGAGTACGGATCTTGGGCCAGCGCGCTTGTTAGTTTCTACGGGCGTTGCCTACTTGGCGGCCGCTCTAGTGTTTCGAATCCCGATGCCGATTCAGCCATTAAAGTCGGTCGCGATTGCAGCTATTGCCCTGGGAGCTAGCGGAACTGAGGTGCGGGTTGCTGGGGCCTTGGTCGGTTTAGTATGTATTGCCTTGCTTTTGGCCAATCCAAACGAGATGGCAGGGAAGATTCCCATTTCGTTGATCCATGGGGTGCAGATGGCGCTGGGGTTCTTGTTGGTTCTAAAGGGGATGAGCTTTCTGGGGCGTTCGTTGCCACCCGTAACGAATATAGCCGTGTTGGTCTTGATCGCCGGTATTCTCATCGGTGCGGAAATGTCTTGGTTCCCTCTTTTAGGCGTTATGGGCCTCTCTGGAATGGTGCTTGGTCTGATGGGAGGGAGTGAGGTGGTGCCTGAGGTCGCTCATTCGCCCCATTTCCGTTGGGAAGTATTGGCGGCGCTGGTGCTGCCACAACTGGTACTTACTCTATCCAATTCTGTTGTGGCCACGCATGAAGTGGCGAAACGCTATTATGGAAAGCGCGCTGAAAGAGCCACGCCCTATAATCTCTTGGCATCAATCGGTGCCGGCAACGTCATCTCGGCGGCCATAGGTGGTTTGCCCTTTTGTCATGGTTCTGGCGGCCTGACGGCTCATTACCGTGCGGGCAGTACGCATTGGATTTCAAACGTGGTGATAGGGTTGACTATTTTGGCATTGGCGTGGGGCTATGGAAACGCGTTCCAGTTGGTGTTTCCGGTCCCTCTGCTGGCGGCACTGTTGGTATCGGTGGGAATATTTCATGCCCGCCTAGCAGCGCCGAGCTGGGCTGAAAGACACTCCCGTTTGGTGGTTGTTACGATGGGTCTCACCGCGGTTCTTACGCAAAACATGCTGTGGGTAATGATCGCGGGGGTGGCAGTCAAAGCGTTGCAGAATGTTCTGGGCCTAGCTGTGAGGACAAAATGATTACGTATTCGCAAGCCCTCAAACTCGTCCTAAGTGCGACGCCCGTACTTCCCACGGAAAAGGTGGAATTTTGTAAGCTTTTGGGCCGGACGAGTCGACAGAGGCTAGTGTGCAATGAGCTCGTCCCACCACTCGATAATTCTGCAATGGATGGGTTTGCCGTACAAGCTGCCCAATTGGCCCGTGCGACCAAAGAGGATCCTATCCGCCTTCGCGTTCTACGTACAATTGCCGCTGGCGATGCGCCTAAAGTTGAGAACGAAAATAGTGGACCACACTGCTACTCTATAATGACCGGTGCTCCGGTCCCCGCCGGGATGGATTCTGTCGTTAGAATTGAAGACGTTCGCGTTGTTCTCGGCGGTTCGCATGAGTGGGTGGAGTTCATTGAACCCACAGCGGTTGGAAGCAATGTTCGACGGGCGGGGGAAGATTTCGCACCGGGACAGAAGGTGCTAGAGCCCGGGGTCGCGTTGCATTCCGGCCATTTGATGGCTCTAGCGAGTCTTGGCATTGGCGCACTCGAAGTGACTAGATCGCTTAAAGTGGCGGTGTTAGCAACCGGGAACGAGTTGGTAGAACTCGGTGAACCTCTTCGTAGTGGCGCCATTCGTAATTCGAATAGTCCCTATCTGATGGCTGAGCTTTCTTCCCCGGGTGTCGAACCAAGATATTTTGGTGTGGTGGACGACCGACCGGAATCGTTTTTCGAGTGTATGGACCGAGTGTACGCCTGGAGCCCGGACATTGTCATTAGCACCGGCGCCGTATCCATGGGAAAGTATGACTTTGTTGAGCCAGCGCTTGGAGATCTTGGGTTGGAGATACTTTTTCACAAAGTAGCGATTCGACCCGGCAAACCCATACTCTTCGCGTCCCATGGTCAGAACGGTCCTCTGTTCTTCGGTCTTCCCGGGAACCCCATTTCGGCCGCAGTGGGATTAGAGTTTTTTGTGCGACCGGCTATGAGACGGATGATGGGTCTCCCAGAGATCTCCTATGGGACAGCTGTACTAGCAAACGACTGTAAAAAACCAAGGCATCTACTTACTTTTTGTAAGGCTTCTGTCGTTTCAGATGGGAGTGCTCAGTTAAAGGTTCGGGTGCTTCCGGGCCAAGCCTCTTTTATGGTGAGCCCATTACTCGAAGCAAACTGCTGGGCGATTCTCGACGATGAACGGGAGGAGCTGGAGGCCGGGCAGCGTGTGCAGTTTGCGCTTTTTTCACGCAGCACTGTTTTCACTCAGGAGGAAGGATGAAGAGAAAAGTCTGCTTACAGCTCTTCGGGGTGATGCGCTCATTCGGGTTAGGAGCATCGATGGTGCTCGAAGTCCCCGATGGGACTTCGCTAGCGCAGCTTAGGGGCTACGTTACGGAGCAAGTGCGGCGCGAAGGGGTTCTCATTGAGGAAAATGCGCTTCTGGAGTGCGCCATTGCAAATGACGAGGCCGTACTGCCAGAGGAGTTTGTTGTGCGGCATGATCTGAACTTGGCAATACTACCACCGGTGTGCGGGGGATGAGCATGGATCAGGTATTAGTGGAGATTCGTGAAGGTGCCATTGTGCGAAGCCAGGTTCTCGATTGTTGTGGCGATCCTGCTCATGGTGCGCAAGCTTATTTCTTTGGGGCTGTCAGGGATCGGAATGAGGGGAAGTTTGTCCGCGGGGTTGAGTACGAGTGTTATGAGACCCTAGCACGAAAAACGCTCGAGTTGATTGCTAAAGAGGCAGTTGCCAATTGGGGGCCTATAAAAGTGTTTGTGTGCCATGCGAAGGGCTATTTGCAGATTGGAGACGTCAGCGTGGCTATTGCTGTGAGTTCTCCCCATCGGGCCGAAGCATTCGAGGCTTGTAGGTATGTCATCGAAGAAATCAAAAAACGCGCGCCGATTTGGAAGCAGGAACATTATGAAGACGGGAAAAGTGAGTGGATTAAGGGACACACTTTGTGCTCGCACACGCGTGCGATCCCTTGGCATCATTTTGTCGGGAGGAAAATCCAGCCGGATGGGTGTGGACAAAACCACGCTTGAGTTCTTCGGAAGTTCGCTCCTCGAGCACACCTGGAGGTGTCTTTCGGACTTGGCCCTCGATGGGTGCTGGGTGAGTAGCTCTTTGCCCAGCGCAAGAGGCTATTCTACTATTGAAGACGCGTATGAGGGTATGGGACCCATTGGAGCGATTGCAAGCTGTGTGCGGGAATTGAGGCGGATCACCTCAGCCAAGAGTTATCTGTTAGTTGTGCCAGTGGACCTTCCACTGTTGACTGCCGCTCCCCTTCGAAAACTACTGGACTATTCCGTTCGCACCGCCGTCGGCTCCTACTATGAGGGGTCTGCTCTTCCGGCTGTCTTCCCATTGTCCCAATGTTTTCTTTCTGCCATTGAAAGTATGGTGTGCCCCACTTTTGAAAAACCGCGCTCCGTGAGGGAACTGCACCATAAGATGGGGACCCATGCCCTTGCGGTGGGAGATTTCTACTGGAATCTGATGAACGTAAATACACCTACGGATCTTGTGGACGCCAGAAAGGAGAGACTTCGACATGAATATACGGCTGTCTAAGGGATCGGCTCGTTTCCGAGTGGATGATAAAGAGGTTGAGGCGCTTGCCAACGATAAAACGTTGTCAGAGACGGTTGAGTTTCCGGATCAGAGCCACCTTGTTTTCGGTGTCGCTTTAAGGGAAAAAATGGATGCCAGTCTTTCGCTTGTGAGAGAGGGAGATCGCTTTCTGCTTGAGGTGTCGGAAGGTGAATTGCATTCTCTCCGAAGTAGGCTACCTTCCAGAACGGGAGTCGAGAGCGAAGTGTCGGGACCAAAAGGGCCGATCAAGTTGTCGTTCGAGGTAGATGTCAGAAGGTGAAAAATTTATCCAAAGCTGAGCGGCTACGTTATGCGAGGCACATCCAACTTGAGGGGGTGGGTGCTGTTGGCCAGCAGACACTAAAGAGATCCAGGGTCCTCATTGTCGGTGCCGGTGGTTTAGGATCGCCCTGCGCGATGTATCTGGCTGCAGCGGGAGTGGGCGTCATCGGTCTAGTAGACATGGATAGAGTTGAAATGTCCAATCTACAGCGGCAACTTCTTCATAGTGACGACGACGTCGGAAAGCCAAAAGTGGAGTCTGCGAAAAACGCACTACGGCGAGTAAACCCGTATGTGGAGGTTCACACGCACCCTGTGCGGCTAGAGAAATCGAACGCCTTAGAAATTCTGCGCGGCTACGATCTTGTGGTCGACGGCACGGATAATTTTGAAACACGGTATTTGATATCAGATGCTTGCGTGACCCTAGGGAAGCCGAACATTTATGGGAGCCTCTATCAATTCGAAGGACAAGTTTCCGTTTTTGATGCGGCGAAAGGGCCTTGCTATCGGTGTTTGTACCCGCATCCCCCCAAGTCGTTTATCCCTAATTGCAGTGATGCAGGCGTTCTAGGGGTTTTGCCTGGCTTGGTTGGCTCTATTCAAGCGAATGAGGCATTGAAGGTTCTTTTGGGCATCGGCACGCCTCTGATCGGACGCTTGCTCCATCTGGATACGCTTAGCTTGGAGTTCAGGTCTTTTCGAATAAAAAAGAACAAAAGCTGTATAGCATGTGGAAAGGCAGCCCACCCGGAGGCGCTTGTAGCGCCACTAGAGAATAGAGACGAGCTAAGTCCTATTGAATTGAAAGAAAGATTATCGGTTTCTTCAGAACTCACGTTGGTAGACGTTCGTTCAGCCGCGGAACGCTCGTTGGCTGAGATAGGTGGGGCAAACATACCGCTTGGTGAACTGCCGGAAAGGATCGCGGAGCTTCGTGGGGCCTCACAGATCGTGGTGTTGTGCCACAAAGGGGTTCGAAGTAAGCAGGCCGCCGAGTTGCTTCGGCGGTCTGGTTTTCGAAACGTAGCGAGTCTAGCGGGCGGTATTGATCGCTGGTCTGTCGATGTCGATCCGAGCGTACCTCGCTATTGATCCCGTCCTTGGCACACCTACTCTATAAATGGTTCTCACAGATCGGCACCCGTTGACGAGTGCGTGGTGAGCCTGTCTATGAACAGCTCCCAGATGGCGCCCGACCAGCACCATGCCTGCGAGAATAGCTAAGCCAGGTGCACCCAACATGAGAATCCAACCCACAGCCAGTGTGGCACTGAAGAGTGTAGCTATGAGACTCATTTTGGCCTCCTAGGTTCGTCTTTTATCCTTCTGTTGCTTCTGAATCCTGTTAGCTATTTGAAGTGCATACACCATGCCAGAGCTGTTTCAGGCGCAAACGGAGCGCAGTTGCCAAACGATCGGCTAGCTGTGAAACAAAATGATTCACGCCCGTAGTCGTTTCTGTTCTTGATTTTTGTCAAAGCGCGACAATTCCATTGTGCGCTCCCTCGCCGAAATTGATAATTCTAAGAAAGAGTCTATCAATGAGTAGCTGTGTGAAAGAAAGAGCGCTTATCGTTGGGTGTGATCCGCAGAGCGAACTCCCAACAAAGAGTGCTTGTTTAGAGAACGGCTTCTGGCCGGACTTGGTCAATGGCATCGGTGCTGTGAAGCAGGCTGTTGCGCAGCATGACTATAGGGCATTTTTGCTCTTTCCTTCCTCCGATTGTAAGGCTGTAGCTACGTTGTTGCTTTGCACGCAACCGGCTAAAGCGCTGGGGTTGGTGCTGCGCCAACCCACAACGGAAACTATCGTCGAAGCCGTCAAAGACGGAGCTGACTTCGTGGTTTGTGCGGAGACCTTTCTTGCGTCTCTTAGGCGTTGCCTCGGTCAATTACGAATGGAGGCGACGACTGAGACAGAGCGGTGCACACTTTCTACGGGCCAAACGATTCTTGCCGCAAGCCCACAAATGCAAAACGTTCTTTCAACGGTGGAGAGGCTCCGAAATACGGACTCTACCGTTCTTATCCTTGGGGAATCCGGGACTGGGAAAGAACTGATAAGTAGACTGCTGCACGAGACATCGGAGCGCCAAGCAGGCCCGTTCGTGGCGGTGAACTGTGCAGCTATCCCGGAGACGCTCCTTGAATCCACCTTGTTTGGTCACGTTAAAGGCGCCTTTACGGACGCCACGGCAGACAGAATAGGTATGTTTGAACAGAGCCACAACGGGACCCTGTTTTTGGATGAAATTGGGGAACTACCGGGAAAGCTCCAGGTAAAGCTCCTTCGCGCCATTGAGCAGAGAGAAATCACACCAGTAGGGGGGTCTTCTCCGAGGCACGTGGATATTAGGATCATTGCTGCGACAAATCAGAATTTAGAAAGCAAAATGAAAGCCGGGAAATTCCGAGAGGATCTTTACTATCGCCTCTGCGTGATTCCTATTGTTCTTCCGCCACTTCGAGAACGTCCTGAGGACATTGAAACCCTTTTTCAAGAGTTTCTTGATGACAACTCGCAAGCGTTGCACCGAGAGCTCGATGGAGCGTCCAAGGTGCTCAGAAAGCGCATTCGTAGTTACGCGTGGCCAGGCAACGCTCGCGAACTTCGCAATGCGGTTGAAAGAGCTTCGGTTCTCTCTCGAGACGGAAAGATTCACGCCTCCGATTTATTTCATAAGACTGAGAGTGAAAGGCCTGAGTTTCCGTATTTCTGCCCGCTGAACCCTCGGACTGGCCCCTTAGCACCCTACGCAGAGATTAAGGCCTGCTGTGACATGTCTTACCTTCAGAATCTGGTGGAGTATTGTGAAGGTAATATCTCTAAGGCATCACAAGTGTCCGGAAAGCAGCGAGCCGAACTGTACCGCCAGTTCAGAAAATACCACATTATCCTTGATGGTAGATGAGTACACCTGAGTTAAAATCAGGGCTCGGAAGCAATGCCCAGTAGTGCAAGGATTCCGCCCGGGAGTAAACTATTAAGCAGTACCAGGAATACGCCTACAGGAGCCATAACCCGGGCACACCACAGCAAACTATGAAACCAGAACGGGTTGTCGGCTTGTTTGCCTAAGGTGGACTTGATTGCTTTCTTCCCGAGTACCCACCCATAGAAGAGAGAAATGAGAAGCCCGCCGATTGGCAGCAGGTAGTTGGAAGAAGTGGTGTCAAAGAAATCAAAGAAATTGTAGCCGAGAAGGGTGACGCGGCTAAGCAAATTGTTGGATGTGGCGCAGAGTAAACCCAATACATAAACAACTCCCCCAACAACTAGCGTGCCTTTGGTTCGGCTTATCTTCCAGTGCTCATCAACGTAAGCAACGACTACCTCGAGTAAACTCACGGCGGATGTTACGGCGGCAAACAGGACCAACAAAAAGAAAGCGATGGCAATGTAATAACCCCCTGCCATGTTGGCGAATAACACCGGCAGCGTTTGGAACATCAGAGTTGGACCGGCTTCGGGTTTGAGTCCAGCAGAAAAAACGATGGAGAAAATAACGACCCCGGCGATCAAAGCGACAAGGGTGTCAGCAAGGCCGATGAGAAACGCTATGTGGGGCAGTTTCTCCTTTCCACCTAGATAAGAGCCATAGGTAATGATGGCGCCCATTCCTACACTAAGTGTGAAAAAGGAGTGGCCCACAGCTTCCAATATGCCCGCCGCAGTCAATTTACTTGTATCCGGTGCAAACAAAAACGTGAGCGCTTGCTGGAATCCTGGTAAAAAAGCAGCACGGATGAAGAGCGCGATTAGGAGCGCGAAGAAGCCGGGCATGAGCACTTTGTTCCAACGTTCGATGCCATCTTTAATACCCATGATCACGATGCCGACGACTATCGCCATAAAAACGGTATGCCAAAAAATGGAGGCCTCAGCGTCACCAATGATCGCTGCCATGTAGCCGCGAATGACCTCATCTGGCTGACCCACAAAACGGTTTGTAATGCCTTTGGCGAGGAAACTGAGCACCCAACCACCGACAACGGAATAGAAAGACAGAATAAGGAATGCCGCGAGCACGCCTATCCAGCCCGACACCCGCCAGGGCGTTCCTTTGAAAGTTAGTTTTTCGAACGCAGAGACCGCGTTGCACTGGGCGTGTTGTCCGATGAAAAGCTCAGCGACAAAGATGGGAATCCCAATAGCCACAATGCAAAGAAGGTAGACGAGAACGAATGCTCCCCCTCCGTTTTCCCCGGCGATATAGGGGAACTTCCAAATGTTTCCTAGCCCAACGGCGGATCCAATTGCCGCGAGGATGAAAGCAAACTGGTTACTCCAACGAGTGCGTTTCATTCAGATCTGGAAACAAAGCTTAGCGGCACAGATCGGCTAAGTAGCGGATCAAGTCGGTGGAAGTGACAATTCCCACCAGATCGTTTGCGTCATTAACTACAGGCAGCGAATGAAACTCGCCCGTAGATAGAAGATCGGCGGCCTCTCCGATGGATTGCTTTTCGTTTAATACGGTGAGGTCAGTCGTCATGACTTCTTCCATGTGTTTTTCGGAGTCGAGTACAGCAAAAACACTTCGTGCGTCTTGGTTGAAGGGAGCCGAAAAGTCTAAGGCGAGAAGATCACTATAACTAAACATCCCTATAAGCTTTCGACCCGATGTAACCGGAAGGTGGTGAATATTCAACTCCTTCAGCAGTTCTGCCGCTTCGGAAATCTTGGTGTTACCCGCAATGGCTCGGGGATTCTTTTTCATGATCTTGGTAACAGACTCCTTAATTTTCAAGGCTCCTCCTTTTTCTTTTCGTTATTACCGTACTGCTGGAATGGTTCAAAGGCAATGAGTTCAGGGGAAAACGAACTGGCCGCACTGTGCTGTGGTGACGGCGCCTTGCGGGGCTATTTGTCCCATTCCTCGACGTAAGCGGCTGCAAATCGTCGGTCTTGCGGATCGCTGGCGTGGGCTGCCAAGAGTCTGAGGACGAGAACCTGTGCTGTAAGGATACGCCGCGCTTGCATGTTTAATTCCCACTCTCCGTTTAATCGGCCGTTCAGGACTTCCATGAGGGTGCTATGGATTCTAGAATGAGTCCATTCCCAATCGCCAAGCACCTTGGCAATATTCGGGCTACTGTGTTCTAACACTTGCATCTGATCGGGATCGCGAAGCCGCCTTTTTCCTGCAATCTCTGCGAAGAAGGAGAGCGCGCGTTGCGCTTCCTCGGTAGAAAGAACGGTTTCAGATTCTCCTTCCAGTAGCGCCACTATCGATGCGAGGGCTCGGTCGGGGGCCCCTGCCATTCGCAGGGAAGGTATCTCGCTATGAAATGCGGCTTTTTGTTCGTCCAGGCGGGATTGGAGCAATTGGGCGGCAACTTGAATCTCAGAGTCAGTGGGCGGGATTTGGATGCTCTTTATTACCCTCAAAGCAAAGGCCATTCTGCGAGGGGCCACCTCTTCATCGGCAGTGAGCTGGCCTTGCTGTCCTATCCACATCAAATCACGATGGAGACGGGTGGCATCCAATTGCTCGCCCGCCCGCTGAAGGGCATTTAACGCATCCCGAAAAGCATTTGCTGCTGTTTCTATGTCGCTTTCAAAGTCTACTCGAAGCGGATCGATGAAATCGAGATAACATAAGGACTGCAAACCGGTAAGAGCGTGGTGATCTCGCAAATAGGACCGCGCCAAAATGGGAAAGACCGTTATGTCCCCCGAAGCGCAGCGCGCGAGTAGGGCTTGGGTGTCTTCGATGGGGCAGGCCCACGTTAATTTTTCGCCAGGTTGAGGCGGGGGTTCCGCGGGAATGCGGGCATGTATGGCCTCTAGTTGTTCAAAAAGACCCGTCTGCTCCGGGTTCAACGCATCGATACTTTCAATCCCGAAGTACTCTAGCACATCCAGTTCGTCGAAGATCGCCGAGTAAAAAACGATAGCGCATTGGTGGGGGCGGATACCACCAAAAGATTGGCCGCACACCGAGGCCAAAAAGAAACACAGAGTAACAAGCGCACGCGGTCCGCATCTTTTTTGGCGCAGTGGGTTCATGCTTAGGGAATAGGGAAGCTGACTTATAGTCGATCTCGGGCTAGCGGTCAATGAGCACTGGCGCAAACATCTGAAATTGCAGGACTTTTAGTTCCGCGTGTTTGAGATTTTGTTGACGCGCGTTGCGGTCCGGCGAGCCCCTTCAAATGCGTTAAAATGTAAAAATGAATAGTCTCTCGATATGTGCTTGGGCAGTGGCTGTGTCGGTCTGGCTCTGGGCGGCTTCGGTGCACGCCGAAACAATTTTTTCGCCCCTCTGGCCTGACACGATCGGAGACACGGAGGATCCTAATTTTGTCGGAAGCCCAAAGTTATTGAAGATGAGGGCCCAAATCAAGGCGTGCGCGAAGCCCGTGGATCCCTGTGTTCGGCTGGCCTATGACACGATTTTCGTTACGTCATTGCAGCCCCTGTTACGGGAATGCAAGCTCTCGGAAACTGAGGTCGATTTCCAGTCCTTTTTAAAGCCCTTGTCTCCTTGTTACAAGAAGGCTCAAGATGCCGGGAACGCGGCACTAAGTACGGCGCGACAGAAGTGTATGGATGCGTGCAATAGATGTGTACAAAATCTTGTAGGCCAGCAAAGTGACTACCCTATTTGTGCGCCCACCGTTTCGCTTCGTTTTGAGATTTCCAGCTATGACAAGAGTTCTAAGAGCTTCAAGCTCGATCTCCAAAACCGCATGGTGACTCCAGGGGACGAACGCTCATTGAGGGGGCATGAGCTAAGGCGGGAGAATGAGACGATCAAAATTCCGACGCACTAATCCGAGATCTTCCGTCCCGATGGTGAAAAATTTTGCTTCGCTCTTGCGACGGTGTCAGCCAATGCACTCGAAATCTCCGATGCCATTTGCGCCTGGAAATTCTTTAGTCTAAAGACTTCCTCAGCAATGGCAGACGGCGCGGCAACTGCTTCGTCCATCGACCAAGATTTTAGCTTGAGGTTACAATCCCTAACTAGCCCTTGAACCTTGGCATCATAGCGAGAGTCTTTTGACTGGCCGATGAACAACGAGGGGGTAGCGCTGCAAAGGCAAGAAACGGTGAAATGAAAACGCGTAGAAATGGCGATATCGACTTGTCGCAGCACATTCCGAACATCGTAGGCACTTAGGCGACGTTCGAAAAGATAGCGATTTACCGTTTGTGCCATATTGTTTGCTACTCGCTGGGAGAGATCTTGATCCGAAATACCTTTACGATAGTCGTGTGGAATAAACACCACTGAAATGTTCTCCGAACCCAGTACATCGATAACGCTATTCAAGAGTGCCTCGATCTGTTGTTGCTCGAAGCAGCGTTCTAACGCGCCATTCAAGTTAATGCCTAATATTATGTGCCCATCTGCTTTGGCAGCGCCTAGCCACACGGAAAATTTGCCATCGATAGCCTCCGATTTCCGCTCAGGCATACAAAAAGCAACATCTGAAACGAGGTGGGTTCGCTTCGCGCTAAACGTGCTTTGAAAGGCTTCGCGAGACATGCTGTCTCTTAGGAAAAAATGGGTACACTTTAGCTTCTTGAAAGCCTGGATGATGGCGGTATTCTCACACGTTAGCCAGCTAAAACTAACGATCCGAGTATCGAGGCCTAGACGTTCGGCGAATCGCAGAAGTTGCAACATTTTTAAAACGTTTTCGGGAGAATACTGACCGAACATGACATCCGCCCCGACCACAGCCAGCTGCTTATACCTGGAGGCTATTCGCACGAACTCGAGGAAGGGAAAGAATTTGGAGTTTAACCGCAGAGTTTTGCAGGTGGGCAGCAGCTTTTCATCAACGATAGACACGTATCCCACGAAGAGAACGTCGCACTGGCCATCCAAAAGATGGATGCACCCTTCAAGTAGGCTTTGATCTCCTAGGCCTCCCGTACTGCCGGTTGGTGGTATGATTAGAGTGCGAGTTCTTGCACTTCTAGGTGCAAGAAACGCCCACACGAACGCCAAGAGCCTGTCGACTATACGCACCAAGAACTTTATGATCTTCTTGAGATTGCGTGTCACGCAACGCCCCTAAGGCCACCCTGCCAACCCGAGCAGAGTGCGGGTTAAGAACCAGACAGCCGGCAAACTAAAATGTTACTGTACATAAATCGGCGCCTCATCTAATCTAAGATGTAAGTGAAATCACTGCAAGTTTTCTTTCGACTCTCCTAATCAAGCTATGTTACGTCACCTAAAACAAGTTATCCGACGCATTTTGAAGTTTTTTTTTTCAGATAGAACATCGCTAGCCATTCAGTTAGCCCGCGACTATTTATATGACTGCCGAAGGTTTTATCGGGGAAGTGCACTGGTCAGGTTGGACACACGCCAGCGCATTGAAGGCTGGATTATTCAAGACTATCATCGAATTGAGAAGGGTTTGATAGCTCTGGAACCCCGAATCTTTGGTGAATACTTTCGCGATCGGCTCGTACGCAATGTAGAGGATTTTGTGGAGCAGTACGGCATTACGCCGCAGGTCGCAGCAGCCATAAAAAATCTTAGACTCTACGTTGAATTTCATCAAAAGCTTGGGGCGGAGTTATCCGAGGAGTTCAATGCCCGGGTCCAGAGCTTGCAGGCGCATTGCAACGGCACAAAAGAGAATGGGGTGTTAGCGGGGTACAAAGAGATCCGCAGATCGGAGATCTCTGCCAGTCAGAAAGTTGATTATACTTCATTCATTCGTTCTCGGACCAGCGTGAGAGAGTATCTAAGAGAGCCAGTCGAGTTAAGCACGCTAAAAAAAGCAATCAGCAATGCTCTCTACTATCCGTCGGTATGCAACCGCCAGCACTGCAGGGTACGTCTTTTTACTAACAAGCAACAGATTGATCAGATTCTAGCCCTGCAGAATGGAAATTGGACATTTCGTTCGGAGGTGTTCACCTTACTGGTTGTTACATCTGACCTCTCCTACTTTTGTTCAGTAGGGGAAAAAAACCAGGGGTATGTCGATGGCGGAATTTTCGCCATGAATACCGTGTTGTCGCTTCATGCAGAAGGCCTTGGTACGTGCATGCTCAACTGGTCAAGAGATCGTGGGTCAGATCTACAGCTTAAGCGGCTCTTGCGGCTTCCGGACGAAGAAATTGTAATTATGATGATTGCAGTGGGGTACATGAAAGAGCAGTTCCGCGCAGCGGTATCTGCCAAACGACAACTGGACGAGGTTTTGATCGTCGATCCTGGCCTCTAGTTCCATTATTGCGACGCGCGATTGTCTTTGTCACGGAAGGATGAAATGGAAGAGGTTCAGGCTTACCCAGTTGAAGACCCCAATCCGTATATCGGCCAGCTCTACTCGGGTATGGACAAGCACGGATTTCAAGTAACACGTCTGTCATTAGGTTCGTCTTCTGCTCGGACCCTGCATATCCATTGGCCTGAATACTTGCTAAGGATATCTGGCAGGCCTGTGTCCTTTGTTGCATGGAAAGTTCTCGCTCGCTTGTTCCTAAAGCGTATGAGGGGCGGCCGAATCATCTGGACGGTTCACAATGAGTGGCCACACGATACTCCGAATACTTGGGCTAATCGGACCGCCTTGCAAGCTTTCCTTGCCGTTTGTAGCGATTTGATCTTTCTGTCTACGGGTAGCCAAGAAAGGTTTTGTGGACAGTACCCTTTTCTTACTAAACGCGTGGGCAAACATGTAATCCCTCACGGGCACTACCTCGACATCTACCCTAATAAGGTTGCGAAGGCTGAAGCGCGAAGGGATTTGGCAGTAGCGGAGGATGCGGAGATCGGTCTCTTTTTTGGCAGCTTGCGAGGCTATAAAGGGATCGAGGAGCTTGTTCATAGCTTTTCCAAATTGGATCGCGCGCAGGCGAAGCTGCTGGTTGCGGGGCGATCCAGACCAGAATTTTCGGATCACTACCGGGCGTTGTTTGGCACGGACGAGCGGATTAATTATACGCTCGACTGGGTGGAACCCAGCAGAGTCCAGTTTTATTTTAATGCCGCAGATTTTGTCATTTTGCCGTACACGCAAGTAACTAACTCCGGTGTACTTTATTTGGCGCTGAGTTTTCGCAAGCTTGTTGTGGCAAAGAGGCATCCCGTTTTTGAAGAATTAGCCAACGGTCAATTTCGGGACTGGTTGCTGCTCTATGATCAAGAACTCGATGCATCTACTTGGCAGCAGGCCGTTCGGCGCAGTCGCGATCTCTTAAAAGCCGAGGTACCAGACCTAACGCCCTTTAGCTGGGAGACCATCCGGCGTCAAACGTGTGAGGTGTATCGTCAGGGTTGATTGGAATTCATCGGGCTATTTGGGCTACCGTTTTGGCGCGTCGCTGCTCCAACCAGTGTTGAAGGATGGTAGAGAGCTTTTCCTTTTGTTTCTCGTTGATATTCGTGAGGAGCACGCCTGTGCGAAAAATTCCTTCCCCGCGTTCCGTTGCCCAGGACACGGTCGCATGCAAAGGACTCAATGAGGCTTTGTCACACTCCCGCCTTAAGGACTCATCAACAAATTCAAGATTAAGTTCAACCCCTCGCGCATGAAAGTGATCTAGCATCAGACCCAATCCAGAGAAGGAAAAGTCTACCACGGTTCCGTTTCCCAAAGATGTGTTCACCTCAATTAGGCGAGCTTCCGGAATAGTCCAACGAGTTTCATAGCGCTCTGCCGCCGATTGTTTTCGAAAACACTCGAGTACCGATCGTTTTTTGGCTTCATCGATAAACAATGGGCGACACTCGTAGGCCAACAACGGCTTTCGATAATGTTTTACGGGAATGTGGCGGGGGGTTAGCTCTGCTCCTAACTGCATCTCGGGAGAAACCAACTCGGCGGTCGGAGCCCCTACCAGTATTCCAAAGGGATCCGCGGCAGCTTCAAGTCGTTTACATAGATTCACGCCCTGTCCGATAATGGTAAGCTCGATTTTCTTTCCTGTACCGAGATTCCCTACTTGGGCAGCGGCGGTGTTGATTCCAATGCGAATCGGAAATACCGGTTCTCCGGCCAAGGCCGCCCGTTGCGCTTCTTGAATCGCGCGCTGTTGCATTGCAACCGCACATTGAATGGCTTGAGCGGCGTGGGTAACGGTGGACTCTTTTCCGTCGTAGGCGTACCCGAAGAAGCACATGGCGCCATCCCCCAGGATCTTATCTACAATCCCTCCATGTGAGTGGACCACCTCGATGATTTGAGAAATGGTGGTACGCAGATAATTGAAAGCCTGCTGCGGAGAAATTTTCTCGGCGACCATCGAGAACCCTACAACGTCAACAAAGAGAACCGTTACAACCCTTTCCGTGGGATCTAAGTTGATAGAAGAGCTCTTTAGCAGCTGCTGCAATTTGTCGTGCGGGACCAAGCCGTCCAAAAAGTCTTTTGTCAGCCTAAGGTTTTTTTCAACTCGCCTCATTCGAATCGCAAACCTTGAGATTCCTACTGCAGCGTAAGTAAGTCCGCTCGTAAACCAGGGTGTCAGGTGGCTGGCATAGCAAAACAGTCCCATTCCCCCCAAGGCGATTGCCGCCGTACCGCCAATACAAGTTAGCCAGAAACGCCCGCCCCTTAGATTGGCCCCAACCCAGATTCCAGCAATGCCGGCTAACAACAAGAGAAGCCACTGGAAGGGAGCTTGAGAAATCCATTGTTTGGAAAGCGCGCTGTTGATGACAGCCGCCGCCAAAAATCCCCCGGGCATGATTCCAAGGGGACTGGTTACCATGTCAGTATTGCCGGTAAACATGTTCGCTATTAAGACGACAACGGTTCCTTCCGGGAATCGCGTTCCGGTTTCCGAGGCGTCAATTGCTTTGAAAGCACTGGCAAAACTATAGGTTTTTCCAAAGTAGCTTGCAGGGGAGGCAGAATTAACGAAAACTTTCCCGTTTCCATCATGTGGGATCCACTCTCCGGCAACGGCAACACCGCGAGGGGCAACGGCGAGGGTGTCAAAAACCATCAGTGGTCCTAGGACTAGCGCTTTCTCGGGGCCGACGGCCCTGATGAGATCATATTGGAAGTCTCCGTCATACAAAATGTGTCCAATGCGAAACGCGGAACGAATGGAAGGGTGGGGCCCGTACGCAACAGCCGGCGAATGACGGACCCATTGTGGCAGCTCCATTGTGGGCAGCTCTAGGGGGTAACGACTTGGAATCTGATGAGGCGAAGTAAAAGCGCCTACGACGACAGGAATTTTTAATGCCTGTATTCGCTGTACAAATTCCGGTGCTTTTTCCAGCTCGCCGGGCATCCCAAACACCTTATCAACAAAGACAGCGCTTGCTCCTCGTTGTTCCAGGTACTCCAGAAGAGACGCCCACCGACTAAGGCCAAGTTCAGTTGTTTGCAGATACTCTATTGAGGAGTCACCTAGTCCATAGATCCGAATTCGTGGATCTAGCTTCGGGTCCTTTCCCATCCATTGACGCATGCGAAACTGAATGGGGTGCACTACTTGGCGATCCAAACTGCTGCCTAGG
>JAGQZV010000249.1 GCA_020435295.1 Bdellovibrionales bacterium
GTTTAGCCTCGGCGTGCATTACCGAGCGCGATAAGAATCAACAGGAAGATAATAAACACAACAATCAGTATTTTGACGAGGAGCCACCAATCCCATTCGGATTCGCGTTGCAGTCTTTCTTCTTCGGCTTTAGCAACGCCCAAGGCACTTTCACGTTTGGCAAGCGCTGTTGCCGCCTGCTCGTCTTTGCCACCTGCATCGCTAGATTTACCGCCGCCACCTTTTCCGCCGCCGCCGCCGCCGCCACCACCTTCGCCTTCGCCGGCACCGCCCGCACCGCCGCCATAATTTCCGCCAATGCGTCCGCCACGCGCGTCCCCACCACGCGCATCGCTTCCCTTTTTGTCTCCACCGCCGAAGAACCCTTTATCCACAGCTGGACTGCCAGCGCCGCCGCCTGAACTGCGGCCACCCGAGCGCCCGCCCCCAGAACCACCGCCGCCTCCAACGCCGCCACCTGGCACACGTACGCGCGGCGGATCTCTAAGTTCCGGCGGATCTTTGAGCTTTCCTGTCCCGATGCCCGTCCCTAAATCGGGGGGGCCCTTCAAATCCGGTGGCCCTCGTACCTTGTTAACCTTGATTTCGCCGGGCTCTGCGACCTCATTAGGATCTTGAATGGGCGGGGGGGATTCGAGTTCTTTGACATTAATGTCGGGCTGGCCTTGTTGGCTGAACCAGGAATTCGGAATGGTGGGTTTCCCGGTGCTGTTATCGGAATCTTGTGCGAGTAAGGTAACCAGTGATTGGCGATTATTGAAAAGCGATTCCTGAATGGGCGCGCCAAACTTATTGAGCACGATGGGTACGGCAATACCCGCCACCAGCGCTATCATCATCAGGTAATCAACGACGCCAGCGCCACGCGACCCACGCAAAATGGATAAGGCCTGCTTCATTCACTCACTTAATGAAAAATGTTGCTTAAGCTAGATGCGAAAGGATCCTACTTTGTATTTTATCAAATTCGCCGTTTGACATCACTACTACAATATCGCCATCTGCGAGCGATTTATTGAAGTATTCCAACAGGGTAGCTGTATCCGGGAAGGAGACGGCTTTTTTACCCCGATCATTGAGGGCCGCCACGAGTTTTTCGGGAGAAAAGCGATCCGCTTCGCCAAGCTCGTTGGCTCGGTACGGGGACTTAACGAGCACTTCATCCGCACTGTCAAAAGATTCAACATACGCGTCCTGGTGCACATTTCTTCGCGCAGTCGCCGAGCGCGGTTCAAAAAGCGCCCAGATCTTGCCCGATGGGTAGCGCTTACGAACAGCGTCCAGCGTCGCTCTGACCTCTGTCGGGTGGTGCGCAAAATCATCCACGAGGACGTTGGGCTTTTTCAGCAGTATCTGCTGACGGCGACGGACACCGCTGAAAGCTTTTACCAAGGGGCGGATCTTGTCGATGGGTTGCCCTAAATTCGCCGCGCAAACAATTCCAGAAATCAAGTTCATCAGATTGTGGCGACCAAACATTGAAGTTTGAAAAGCACCCAGGGATTTTCCCTTGTAAAGAATTTCGAATTCAATTCCCTCGGCCCCTTCTGTGGTTTTGCCAAGGCTCCACATTGCTTGGGGGCTTTCGCCAAACGTCTGCACGGGGCAGAGCGCGTCGGTGACGAGTTCCATTACGGTAGGAATATCGTAGCGGGCGATAAGTAAGCCATCTCCGGGGAGCAGACTAATAACGCTCCTGAAAGACTCTTTGACATGTTCCAGGTCACGGTAGATGTCAGCGTGATCAAACTCCACACCAGAAATAATCAAAGTATCTGGCTTGTAGTGCAGAAACTTCGCACCCTTGTCGAAAAACGCCGAATCGTATTCGTCGCCCTCACCCACAAAAATCTTCCCGTCCGTTTTACGACTGCCACGTTCCAGATCGTGCGGAACGCCTCCAATAAGGTAGCTGGGGTTTAAGCCCAAACGATCCAACAAAAAACTAATCCAGGTGGTGGTTGTGGTTTTCCCGTGAGTCCCCGAACAGACCACCGAGGTGCGATCTTCGATCAAAAACCGCCGAACGGCTTCAGGGAAGGAAACAAAGGGAACCCCTTTTCGAATCCAAGCGGCGGCTTCCGGGTTTTCTTTGCGCACAACGTTCCCGATGACTACAACGTCTGGCTTAAGCTTATCTACCGTGTCTGCACTAAAGCCTTCGATCATCTGGACGTTGGCTTTGGCCAGAACCGATTTCATCGGATCGTAAAGCGCCCCATCACTACCGGTGACCTTGTGCCCCGCCGCTGCCAGCGCCTCGGCCAGTGAACCCATTCCCACGCCGCCTACGCCCACAAAATGTATCTTTGCCGATTCCGCGCTCATTGGATCCCCCAAAACTGCATAGCTTTATCGTGGATTTCAGGACGCCACTCGCGGATGCGCTCATCGAGTCGCAGCGGGTGCACTCTGTTTGAGTTAAAAACCAGAAAAGCTTCGTGCTCCGGATCGATCCAAAGAGAGCAGCCTGGATACCCAAGATGCCCAAAGCTCTGCTCCGAAAATAGATTCCCGCAGCTGGAGCCAAGCGGGCTCTTCATGTCCCAGCCCAATCCCCAGTCACTTTTTACTTTTGCATTGCGCGTAGTGAACCTGCGGGCAGTGTCCTGGCCTAGCCATTCGGACTCCCCTTTAAGCGCTTTCAGCCACTCCCGACAAAACGGCGCCAAACCGCGCGCCGTAGAAAACAGACCGGCATGGCCACACACACCACCCAAGGCCGCCGCGTTCTCGTCAAAAACATCCCCCCAACAGGGTTGCTTGCGTTTGATCCGATACTCCGTTGCCGCCACATGCGCATGGCTCTTCAGTGGACCGTAAACCGTTTCGTCCAACTGCAAGGGGTTGGCGATCCGCGCCTTAAAAACATCAGCAAGCGGCCCACAAAGATCTTCAACGACTAAACTCAAAAGCCAGAAATCGACGTCGCTATAAACGGCTTTCTGTTCGGGCGGCCCCACCACCAGGGCGCTCGCTTCCCGTTCGCAAAACTGTTTAAGTGTTTCCGATTTTTTCAGGTTTTTGTGTAGTGGGTACCACCAGATAAGTCCCGAATGGTGCGCCAGTAACTGCTCCAAAGTACGGGCCCCAATTTCCGCTCCCGACAGCTCCCCGACGAAA
>JAGQZV010000250.1 GCA_020435295.1 Bdellovibrionales bacterium
AAACACGTCACTGTGGCAACTGGCGAGGTAACCCGCAAATGCACCACCTGCAGAGATCCCCGCGACATGGACTTTTGCCTTATCAATCGGCTTATGCTCGAAAACTCTCTGGAGAGTCGCCGTCACCGCTTGAGCTTCCTCCTCAATTTTTTTTGCGTCATACCAGTTCCAACAGCCAATCGGGTTGCGTGCTCGGGACTGCTCAGGAAAGAGCACATGGAACTGTTCTTTTTTTGCCAGCTCGCAAATCTCGGTGCTTCGCTGAAATTCGGCGGCAGTCTGGTCACAGCCGTGCAACATCACAATGAGGGGTCTGCTGCCGGCGGAAGCGTCAGGTCCGCAGACTAGGTAGGATCCGTAGCTGGCTTGAACAAAAAACAACAATCCAAACAAAGATGCTTTTAGAATCAACATTTATTCACGTTCAAAATCGGTGTGTCTCTGAAGATAGTCGGCAAGCCGCACAGTATCCGTCTCGTTATCCACGATGATAGCGATTTCCAAATCCGCTTCCTGGGTAGCAATGTTCCTTCTTTGCGCCATGTCCCTTCGCATGTCTTCCAGATACCGAGCCATCGCTCGCTGCGGGTTTGCGGCCTGTTGGGCACGCCAACCACGTTGAACGGTTTCCCGAAGGAGTCTGCCGCCCAATCTCACCAATGTCGTATTGTGGGTATTCAGCCCAATGGCATAACAAACAAAGGAGCCAACAGCACAGCCCATTGCGCCATTTTCTAGAAACTGAATCTCCGCCGCCTCAATGGTGGCCGATTGAAGTTGCCCAGATCGGTTAAGCATTTCCCACTGCGATCGCACACCGGCAAGCGTGCTTCCCGGCCGGTTTCTTTGACTCTCGGCTATTTGATGGGGGGTAAATGAAGGAGGCGGCGGAACCGGGTAGGGAAATGTCCGCGCCAGGAGTGAGTCATGAAACTGCATCGCCTGCCTTACCAGTGCTCCGGCAACAGGATCCCCCGGAAGACGGTAAAGTTTCAGAGTCGAACGAAACGGGAACGTTGAATCGGGAGCGGCAGAAAGCTGAATCGCTCCGTCTTTGCTCGTTTTCCCAAGATGGGCAATCGCGAGCGCCACCTCTCGCGCTTCAAAGGAAGCGACCAACAAACCGCAGACGGAGGCAAAAAGCTTCCCCGAGAAGCAGACAACGAGGACAAGTAGCCACAGCTTCGCACAAGTTCGCATCTGCCCCCTTGTATAGGCCGCGCGTAACTAAGAGTCCAGCCAAAGCCCTCCAAAATCGCGGTTTTGCGTCTCTTCACCCAGGTAAGCACCTAGGATTACAGATATTATCCCCTAGCACTTTTCTCCCTTCTCCCATCGATCTCCCCCCCCGGTTGTGTTATACAACCGCCACCTCGTAACCATGAAACCGCTGATTACATTCGTTGTTTTGCTTTGGGCGCTCTCTTGCCAAACGTGCCCGCACGAAATCGCTGCCGAATCGGCAAGGCCTCTACTCAGAGGAAAGACACTCGATACGCAGGCGCTCTACGAAGCCATGCTTCTGGCTCGTCGGGGAGATGCGGATGCCCAAAACCGGGTCCTAGGTGCGCTCGCCCAAGTGATTCCCCGCCAAATTGCCGCGCGAATGCGCATGTCCCCCGAACGTTTAGATGATGTCGTACAAGAAATTCTTTTTCGAATCGTACGACGCAACTTTGATTTCGAACCTTCAAAGGGCATGTACACCACCTGGATGTTTTGGTACATCCGTGCGTGCGCGAAAATCCCCAAGCACCTTCTGCTCGAGATGAACGGATCAAACTTTGGGGACGAAGAAAGCGACTTCATGGCAACCGTGGTGGATCATAGACCACTTGCTCCAGACGACGATCTTACTGCCGCAAGAAAAGCGCTCGCACTACTTCAGACTCAAGACGCCCAACTTGTTTCCTGGCACGTGATGGAAGGGCGAAAATTGCGCGAAACCGCTGCCGAACTGGGATTGTCACGTTTTCAGTTAAACGCGAGAATAGATATCGCAAAAATCCGATTGGCCCAACGTGTGCGTCAACTCAATAACGCGCAATTGGCCCCGGTCCTGGATCGTGTCCCTGCCATCCCCGATAAGTTTAAGGACATTTTTATCGCCGTTAGCTTGGATGGGATAGAACTCAACGCCGAGTTTTGCACAGCCCGCGGCTACAAAGAATGGAAGTCCTGCATAAGAAGTTACTTTGTCGCCGTCGGACACATGGCGAATGGACTAGTAAACGGGACGATCGCCCCCTTTTGGAATGGGATTTTGGAACTCCCCGGGCCGTACCGCTGGGTTGAAACGGCAATAGTGGACCACTACCTTGCGACAGGGGAGTACCCGAACGAGGAAAATACCGCTCCACTTGCAGCGGGCTTTGAGGTTACTCCTGACAGACTGTATGGGCAAAAAGTCGCCAATCCAAACACTGGCCCGAACTCGATGCGCGTTTTCTGGGGGAAAGATCACGTTTTCTGGATGTTCCACCGCTTCTTGCAACGGTTGGAGGGAGCAAAAGAAGACGTACCTGCTCTTCGTCCCTTCAATCCCGTTGAGTGGGGGCGCCCGCAACAGGTAACCCCATACCGCGCACTGGCCCAGGAGGTATTTTCAGAGCGCGCGTACTTACCGCAGCTACAGGTAATTACGGCTGCAGTCGATTTTTTCAAGGCCAACGGTCGACTCCCCGACGCTAGAACAGAGCTTCCCGGTCTATGCGGCATCCACGCGAATCAGCTCTTTAGCTATGGAAGCGAGTACCAGCCCGGGGGACGGTGGGAAGGTTTCGGGGTTTTCTCTGGCGTTGAAGAATATGAAACGATGCTGGAAGCACGCCGCGCGGTCTTACTACAACACGCAGAGGACGAAGATTTGCCCTGGCTCGAAAACATGGGCCGGGCGCGCTTTACACGCTTGCAGTACCAGTCACCGCTTCCCCATCTATTTGTATTCCAGTACCCCGTCGTTTCCCGTCACTTTGAGATTCTGACCCCCTTGGAGCAACGCGTATTTGTCTTGCGTGCCGAACAAAAGCTAACGGATGAGCAGGTAGCCA
>JAGQZV010000251.1 GCA_020435295.1 Bdellovibrionales bacterium
TCTAAGACGTGATAGGCGGAAATTAAGGAAATCTCATGCTCGTCAGAGCGACCGCCGCAAAGGAGTAGTACCGTTTTTTTCATTGTTGAAGTTCTAGGCTGATTTGCTTATGCCGCTTTTTGGATTCTATTGATTTCAAAATCGAAGGCGTAAGGTCGAGATTGTACAGGCGGTCCAATGTTCCGAGTCCCCCGGGGCAGAACACGTTAATCTCAATTACCTTATTTCCTACGATGTCGACTCCAACAAAATCCAACCCATCTTGCCGCAACTGCGGACGCAGCTGCTCCACCAGCTGCAGATCGTCCGGGGTGAATTCGGTTGCTTCCGCGGTTGCTCCCAAAGCAATATTACTTCGGATCTCTCCTCTTGGCGATACTCTGCGATAGATCGCTGGGTATCCGTTGCGCGCAAAGATCTTCCCTTCGAATAGCAGTACTCGTTTATCTCCCGGTTTGGGACCCGGAACGTACTCCTGCGCCATGACATAGCCGTTATCGGTCAAGGTGCTTAGAATTTGATTGAGGTTCGGTTCTCTGGCCGAACGAATCAGGAAAACATTCCGTCCCCCACAGCCGCGCAGCGGTTTTAAGATGGCGGGTTTTTTTAGCTCC
Source organism: Bdellovibrionales bacterium (assembly GCA_020435295.1). GTDB lineage: Bacteria > Bdellovibrionota > FAC87 > UBA2466 > JACKAF01 > JACKAF01. The sequence continues at coordinate 615 of JAGQZV010000251.1, forward strand.
AAAAGAAAAGTTTTGAGATCCTCTTTGCGCCGGCTTACGAGTAGGCGTGGGTGAACTGTTTCCGGAAAGCGGCTCAAGTACAACTTGCTGGCGCTACGGCGTAATCCTTCGGGTTGGTTAATGACTCGCACTCCCGACTCCTGAAGCTGCTGGGCGAGATCGAGCGCGGGGGCAAATACGGCCTGCTCAAGTTCGAGAGCGGTGTTTGGATTGAAGCGCAGGAACAGGACGTCGTAGTCTGCCAAATTTTGTGGGCTCCACCTCAAGTTGTAATCCTGCAACGCTTTTAAGAAGGTAGAGCGATCCCAGTCTTGCCGGGGAGGCGCCTTGGCGCAGAGTGCGCTGATACGATTTCCGCGGCCGAGCGAAAAGTCTCCGACCGAGGCAAACGCGACCTCGTGGCCGCGTCGCCAGGCCTCATGCGCCAGATACGTAGTTGTGTAGTGGGGCTTTTGTTTGAATAGCGACCCCACGACAAAGCAAAACTTCATCCAAGCAGTCTAGCACTTGGGAAGAACGGCTGTCATATGGCTTTATTCCGTGTGGCCTTGGATGAGGGAGGCGACAATGTGGGTGGCTTTTTCACCCACTTCTTCGAAAGAAAGGCCTACTCCACGCCGGCTGTCGGCGCGGTGGGAGTCGACGATTCTGGCTTTGGGGATGTAGATATTTTCATTTTCAAAGTGCGAGATTTCCACTTGCACGATTTTGGAATAATCATCGGGGTGGATCTCCACCTCTGCGGAAACCTCTATGAGGCAGCCCCCTTTTCCCAGTACTTTTAGTCTTCCGGGGTGGCGTTTCTTGTCGAGGACAAGTGTTGCGGGCAGGTCCAGGCGAACACGGCGGTAACGGCGACGTTGTCGAAAGATGGGTGCCGCCGGTTTATGGATTTGCGGTAGCTGAATCTGAAAATTATTTCCGCCCTCTTTTGCTACGCCATACTGAACTTCCCCACCCATGGCTTCGACGAGCACTTTTGAAACGGCGAGTCCCAGCACTCGCGGATCGGCGTTTTTTTGCGGGTTGAAGTGCGGTTCAAAAACTTCCGAGAGATCGCCCTCGATGGGGCGTCCGGTGTCGCTAAGGCCAATCGAAATGCCAGTCTTCGTGCGTTTGAGTGTGACGGTGATGCGCCCACTTCCATCGATAGCTTCTTTGGCGTTGTAGAGGAGGTTCAGAAGAGTCTGACGAAGGGCGGAGGCGTCGGCGACAATGAGGGTTGCGGCTTCCGCGTAGACGTTAATCTGAATGCCCGATCCTTGAAACTCCTTTTCTACAAGTTCGATGGTGTCGAGCAGGAGCTGAGAAAGTTCAACCGTTTCAATCGATAGAACCGTTTGCGAAGCGTAAAATCGCAAGTTGCGCGCAAGACCCTGCGCTTTAACAGCGGCTCGGCGGGCTATGCGAAGACTGGTCGCCACCTGAGTGGGATCTTGCGTATCCGCCGCGTTTTCCAATTCGCCCAGTGCCGCACTGAGTACCAGCAGCAATTGCTGACCCGTTACTCCGGCGAAGTCCCTCAACAGACGTTCGGTTTCGTATGGAGCAATAGTCGGATCAAAACGGGCGGCGCGTTTTTCCGGCTTTTTCATGGCCTTTACTCATCGGCAGCCGGCTGCTAGTGGTTAAAAGGTCTATGTTTCAAAAGGTTTATCGAAAGCTTCTTGGCGTAATAATACTCGGTATCTATTGGCTTATCAGCCATAGCTGGCGCCTGCGCAAAGTAGGGTGGACCCCACGCGTCAAGTCTCCGGCCTCCAGAGTTTTCGCACACTGGCACGGGGATGAGCTGCTACTGGTGGGCGCTCACGCTGGGGAAGGGATGGCTGTGCTCAGCTCCCACAGCCGTGACGGCCAGACGATGGGGTGGGTGCTTTCGAAGCTCGGCTACCATGTCCTTCGCGGTTCGAGTTCCCGCGGCGGTGCCGCGGGACTAAAGGGGCTGATTGATGCGGTAAAGCGCCAAGGGCGGGACGCTTCCATCGCGGTGGATGGCCCGCGTGGCCCCATCTACAAAGTAAAACCCGGCGTTTTGAAATTGGCCCAGGCGACCGGCTGCCAACTCATTCCGGGGGTAAGTGCTGCCGCGAGAAGATACACTTTTGAAAAAGCGTGGAATCGGTGTTATTTACCTTATCCACTCTCTCGCTGCGTGGTCTTCTATGGGGAACCGATTTCGGTCCCCAGACGGATATCCGAAGAGGAGTTTGAGGCTTTGAGGCTGAAACTCGAGAGGGACCTCATCGCATTGAAGGCGAAGGCAGAAGCCCATTTCAGCCGAAGCTTTGGCCCGGCAGTGCAATTGACGGGAGCCACTAACGGGGTGTAGCGCAGGTGGCTA
>JAGQZV010000252.1 GCA_020435295.1 Bdellovibrionales bacterium
GCGACAAGGGACGCCTACTAGCAGATGCTATTACTAGCGAACTCGTTGAAGAGTCTTTAGTTTTTGCGTAACTGTCCCCCAGCGGTTTGCCGAGGGGGAGTTTAGAACGGAACCTCGTCTTCCATTCCACCAGGGCCGCTTTCCATGGATTGGCCGGCTGGAGCAAAATCACCTGATGGGACAAAGTCGCCAGAGCCAGCACGGTCTCCCGGGCCTCCAAGAAACTGAATATTTTGTGCGACGATTTCTGTTGTGTAGCGCTTGTTGCCGTCTTTGTCTTGCCAGTCACGTGTTTGCAACCGGCCTTCAACAAAAGCTTGTCGGCCTTTGCTCAAATACTGCCCGCAAAGCTCACCTAATTTGCCCCATACCACTACACGGTGCCATTCGGTACGTTCTTTTTTTTGCCCCTCTTTATCCATCCAGCTTTCGTTGGTTGCTAAGTTGAAATTCGCGACAGCGGAACCGCCACTGGTGTACCGCACTTCCGGATCTGCTCCGAGTCTTCCGATCAAAATTACCTTGTTCACGCCACCAGCCATAATGACGACCTCCTATGCTTCATGTAGACTCTTTTATTAAGTGGTAGCCCCCTACAGTCAAGGAGAACAGGGGGGCCCGTTTGACTCGATGCGTACGATGTCTACTGCCCCCAAAAAGCGGCGATCCCGGACCCGCCGCACCAGCATTTTTCTTGGGGAGCGACACGCTCCACTTATCAGCCGAGTTATGGCCAAAGCCATCGATACCGTCATCGTTACCGCAATGTTTTTTTTGGGGGCGGCCGTTTGGACCCCGTTTGGTCTGGTAGTCGCTGTGCTATTTGCTGGGGTGCAGGACGGAATGTGGGTAGGCCAGAGCATTGGGAAGCGGATCATCGGGCTGCGGGTGATTGAGGATCACCGCGGCTTACCCTGCGGGTTTCGAAACTCGCTGCTACGAAATATTCCTTTTATGCTTGCGATCCCCTTTGCGGGGATTCCGATTTTATGGGCGGTCTTTCTGATAGCGATTGTACCGATCCTAGTCCTAGAGAGCTACCTTGTCGCCTCCCTCGAGTCGGGTACGCGGCTTGGGGATATTCTCGGAAATACGCTCGTCGTCGAGTATCTCGACGACGGCATGCACCAATTTAATTAGGAAGTCTAAGGTCTATTCACAGTACTCTTGCGTCGATCGGATTTGTCCGTTGACGCAGGTGCACGTGTTGCACCCGTCAGGACACGCCCAAACCGAGCTGTGGGCATGGCTGCCCAAGGCGTCCGTGCACGCACCGGTGGTGGCTGCTCCGCGGAGGCTTGTTTGCTCTTGGAGATCGGCGCACCCTATGGCTGTAAAGAGGATTAACAGTATTAATAACCGGAACATATTGAAAATTCCTGCAACGCCGGTGCCAGCAGTCCAAGCAATCGACGCTGTGTATCGATCGGAAAGCATTGGGTTTTGCGTCGCGTCCAAAAATGCCAATTGTGAAAAATTGTAGAACTTATAGTCGCTGATCTCTTCTTAGACGGCCCCTCGCCATATGTTATAATAATTATTAGATATAGCATCTCCACAAAGCTCCACTCTTGGGTCTGCTGGCCCTAATTGGAAGACTCCATTAACCAAAATCATCTACGAAATTCTTAGGAGAAGTTCGTGGGGTTCATAAGTTCCATGTTTCAGCGCCGCCTTGTCGGACTGGACGTGGGTGTTTCCGGAATAAAGGCTGTAGAGTTGCAAGGCGGGAAACGTCCGCGCTTGCTTTCGTACAACCGCGTGCCCTTACCCTGGGATGCCATTCAACCTGACGGTGAGATACGTGAACACAATGCGGTCGTGAACGCTTTGAAAACACTTTTTGAAAGTTCTTCGTTTACGTCCAAGAAAGTGGCGATCGGGGCGTCTGGAACATCGATCATCACGAAGAAGATCCAAATGCCCAAGATGACGCAAGAAGAGTTGGGTGCGCAATTGTATTGGGAGGCCGAACAGTACATTCCGTTTCAGCTGGACGATGTAAATCTCGATTTCGCTATCTTGGGGGATGCGGATTCTGCCGACGGGCAACCCATGATGGACGTATTGCTGGTGGCAGCCAAAAAAGATTACGTGCAGGGAATTGCCGCCGTCGCCAGTGATGCGGGGTTGGATCCGGCGGTGGTCGACATCCAGCCTTTCGCGCTCGGCAATGTCTTTGAGTTCAATTACGGTCATTTGTTGAATCTGTCTCATGGCGCGGTGAGTGCGATGATCGACTTTGGAGCGGGCACCACAAAAGTTTCTATCGTGGAAGGGGACAAGACATCATTTACTCGCGATCTTAGACAATCCGGGACGAGCTGCACCGTGCAGATTAGCCAGCAGTTAGGCGTGTCGTTGCCCGAAGCAGAAAAAATGAAAATTGCTTCGGCAACCGAACCCCAAGTAGCTCAAATAATTGCGCAGCACTGCGAGAGCCTTTCCGAGGAACTCTCTAGAACTTTGGATTTTTATATCAGTCAGGCCCCCGATCGGGTGATTCAGGGCATTTATATTTGTGGTGGGGCGTCGCGTACCTTGGGTCTAATCCCCGCGATGGAAGCGCGGCTGAGTGCTCCGATACATGTGCTGAACCCGATACAGAATATCGCCGGTTCGGGAAAGAAAATGAATGCGGAGGCCATTAAAGAGCTTTCCTATTTGGGCGCGGTCGCTGTGGGACTTTCGCTCAGAACTTTAGGGGACACCTAGTCCATGATACGCATCGATTTGGGAAAAGATGGGCTGCAAAATCTTCGAGGGCGCTCGAAGAACAACCTTTTGCAGCGCTTGCCATTGCCAACGAAGTTCAAAAGCCGGTTGGTAATGGATCTCTCCTTTTTCAGTTTGCTAGGAATTGCGGTGATTGTGGCGTTTCTGCCGCAGCCCTTTTTAAAGCAATTCAAAATCGCTGTTACCAAGAATCACCAAAGCAAAATGTC
>JAGQZV010000253.1 GCA_020435295.1 Bdellovibrionales bacterium
CTCTAGCGTGCGTAGCGCGGGGCAGGCGACGGTGGGAGGTTTGTCCCAGGCGTTTACTACCGACCACCCTTTTTCGCAGGAGGCGTAGGTGCACTTGCCCGCGGTGCAGAAACTGTTGGTAGTTTTTACGGGCATCAGAAAACGGGCCGCTAAGTAGTAGGCGCAGTGAGGACCGGCGGGGTACGCACCCGCACAAGATGCAATGCTAATCCCGGCGCCTGGTTTTAGGATTTCCTGGAAGCAGGCGAAAATCGTCGCCAAGGTCTTTTTACCGTTCTGTTCGTCGTTTAGAAATGTCAGCTTGTTTTTGGGGCCCGAGCAATGGCAACCGAGAAAATCCGTTACCCCGCCGCCGCCTGCATGCCCGCCAAGGACAATGCCATCGCAGGTAGCAGCGCCTTTTTTTTCATGCAATAGGGCTTGTTTTCGAGCGGTGCACCAATCAAGCACCTCTTTTGCATCGCGCACACGCACGTATTGACCAGCCGGATCGTCCTTGAGGTGTTTCAATTTTACTTCAAATTGGATGGTGGATTCGGGGCTTGTCGTACCCTGCAAGATGCAAGCACCACCGGGTAAGGGAAGTTCTTCTTCCACCGTTGTCGCGGACGCATAGTGCGGGGAGGCAACAAACAGTAGCATAACGACAATGGTAGCGACTTGTTTATTATGCATAGAACTTATTTATTTTAGTATTTAGAGCGCTTGGGGTCAAAGTGATAGCTTTTATGAAAGCCAGTCCTTAATCATTAAGTACAACCCGCCCGGCACCCAGGTAAGCAGAGTAAAGATGACATTAAACGTGTGGAAAACGCAGAGCTTGTAGGTGCGGTCGCTGATTTGGGATCGGAAATCGTAGTCCTGCACGTCTACAAGCTTTCTCGCAAAGATGTTTTTGGCTCCGATCCACACGGCATAGACTCCCGCCCGTGCGTATCTTGGCCAGAAGGGATTGAAAAAATCTGTCAGCGGCATGTGTTTCTTAAAGCGGTTGTCGAACTTGTCGGTGAGCTCTCGCCAAAACAGCAGCGGAGTGAACACGCCGATAGTCATTTGAAGGATCATGAAAAGCGAGATCCAGAAAAAGGGGCCTAAGGGTTTATCCAATGTTCCACTCCAGTGTACACACGTTCAAAAAACTCTCCGCCGAGATACGAGGCCGCGCCAGTTGTGCCAATGAACACCGTTGCGTAACAAGCCACGCCACCCACTCCAGTTGTGAAAGTAAGGAGTGTGCACACTCCTGTTGCAGCACCCTCAGCCGCGAATACGCTCGTCGCAAGACCCGTCCAATACTTTCCGGATTCGCGTGCGATGGTCCGCCCTTGGTCTTTGGTGCCGATCGCGTTGTGAACGCGGTTGACGTACATACCAAAATCAACAGCTCTCAATATTTTACCAGCTGGGGTTAGAAGTTTCTTTGCGATAGTTTTAGCGCCTCTCACTTGGCTCGAAAAACGGTAGAAGCCACCCGCTTTGTCGGGGCGAACAAGTAAGACGCTACCGTTTGCACCCATGGCCCGTGTGCCAGTCGGCACGAGCCCTAGGGCGCCATTTGCACCTTTCACGTACCGGGTACCTTTCAGACTTCTCACAAGTTCGCCTTCCACTTTTCTCCACACGTGTGGCGAGACTTTCATCAAGTTCCCGAACTTTCCCCCCGCGGCTTTGGCGCCCGTGTGGCGGGCGACTTTAGCTAGCTTGTAGGTGAGGCCAGGTGCCCAGCTAAAGTAGGCCTTATTCGCTTGGGTCCCACCGCCTGTCATCTGTGCGAGATCAGAGGGGGTCACGCGGCAAGCTTCCAGCGGTGCGCCGTTTTCGTAAGCCGCTTCGGTGCTGGCGAGTTGTTCCAAACTTGGAAAGGCGTTGATCAAAAGGTCTGTTTCTCTGTTTGGCTCGTGAAGCAAGCTCTCAAGCTCCTGGATATCTGTGGGGGGAACCGCCACGGGAACGCTCGCAATGGTGCCGAGGTTGATGATTTGTCCCGGATAGATCTGGTTCGGGTTCTTAATCTGGGGGTTGAGGGCAACGATTGACTGCACTTTCATTTGGATGAAAGAGGGGTCCTGTACCTGGAAACTCGACTGGATAATATTCCAAAGAGTGTCTCCCCGATCTACTCGCCAAAAGATTTGTGAATTTGTTTCGCCCACGGAAGTCCTCCTAAATCTCTGCACCCATTGGCAATAGAAATCCAAGATTTGTGCCAAGTGGAGTCAGGAAAAATCAGGCTTGGATGGGGAGGATTCGGCTTCAGAATCTCACGAATGAACGCGCAGTCGGTTCTCAAAACTGAGATGGACCGGGCAAAGCCTCCGGTGGTTAAGCGATCGACAGGTGTGCACCATTTTTTGTCATCTCGGTGCGTGTGGCTACTTGAAGACCCGTGGCATTCGCCTTGCACTCCAAGTGGCGCGGAGAGTAGTGGGACGTGTTATGCCTAAAAGTTTGTTCCTCAGTTTGCTAGTTGTATTCTTTGGCTTTGTCGCCGTAGAGAGCTTTGGCGAAGACAAGATACAAGTGCAACTTCACCTTCCCGGAGAAACTGAGCCCAGGCATCTTGAGGTCACGATTGGCGGGGTCGAAACGGACCGCGTGGTACTCGATCTTTCGGACCAAAACCGAATTGCTATTTCCCCGACAGACTCAGATAGTCAAATACCGCTTCGGTCTATCGAAGTGCGTGGGGAAGTCGCCGCACAGATTCTTAGCAAGATCGGAACGGACCCTCGCGCAGCCTGGCTATTTCCTGGGCTAAGCGCGGATGCCAGTCCTCGGCCTTACCGGCTTTATGGAGCGGGGCTATCGCTCTCGTCAATTTCAGCATCGGGGGAGGCGAAGGCAAAAGCGGACTCGATGGAATTGCTCGCAAGTCCCATTCGAATGGATCAAAACGCCATTCTGAGAATCACCAAGCAACCGAGCCTGGCC
>JAGQZV010000254.1 GCA_020435295.1 Bdellovibrionales bacterium
CGAACGATAAGGGCCGCGCGTTCTCTTTTCCCGCCTGCCGTCAAGACGTAGAACGGGAGCGCGATAATCCCGTAGACTTCGTTGGTTTGAAAATTGGTGCCGTGTCTTGCGTTGTAGGCTTCAAAACGGGCTTGTAGCGTGCGCTGTTTGGCGAGTTCGTGGAACGCTTCGCCGAGCGTGCAGAGTCCCGATGAATGATCCGCGGTGAAAATAGCGTCACGTATCTGGTTAAACTCGTTGGCGGCCTGCTGGCGCGATTGAGCGGCTTTCGTCGGATTCTTGCGCAGTTCGGGGTCGTTTTTGATGCGTTTTATTTCTTCCTGGTACGCGTTCATTGCCTCGGCCGCCTTTTGGCGCTGGGCCTCGACGATTTCCGTTCCTAGACTGTCTTTAAAGCCAATCCCTTTGACTCCGATTAGGCCAACTACCTTTCCGGTTTGCGGGTGGCGGACTTCCAGAAAGCCCGCGCGGGTGTCGCCGCGCTCCAAGTGTCCCGCATCCCGGTTGCGGGTCAGAGCTTCAGACTTTTTGGCATCGTCCGATTATCGAGCCTTTTTTGCTGAGTGCCGACGAAGGAGAGATTCTTAGCGATGAAGGCTTCAAACTCTTCCTGGGTCTTCAAAAACGGAGCGAGCTCGGGGAAGTCGCGCAGGAATTGTTCGCGCGAAAAGCCAATCGGTATTGAGTTAGGGACGTGGACGATCGGGTCGCGTGCGTAAGTGCCAGGAACGAGATCTTGTTCGCTTCTGGGACGTACGGGATCGTCGGCAAGCAGGGGAGTCCCCGCCGTCAAAATGGCCCAGAAAAATAGTCCTGCGTACCGCTGCATTCCTAGCGCTTTTTGTTTCGCCACTCTCCCACACGTGACCGCGTGCCACATTAGTGCAAGCGGGGTGCCTGTGTTTCACTGGAGAAACGCGTATTCATTTAGGGGACACCGCCCTCTTCGTGCCTGGACGATGTCGTTTGGAAGCGTGGAGCGGCACTGCGGCTGCCGTCGATACAGCTGCCTAAGAGCTGGCTAAGTCCGTGATTCTTAGCGGGGAGATCCTAGTGCTTTGAACAGTAGCTGAGAAAACTCCCGACCTGTTTCCACCCAAAGCTTAGAGCGTCAATAGCTTCGGGGGCCGGGATATGCATGTTTTTCAAAAAGGCCGGTGTAGCTTCGGGGTGGGCTTGTAAGGTCCAAATGGGAAGGGTCTTGTGTGCCAGGCCCTCGATGGCAACTTCCGGACTGCTCGCAATGACTTCCATCTCAGGCGGGCAGCTCACGACCGCCTCGCGGTGAGTGACCGTGAGGATCCCCTTTTGCGCGGGCCACAGACGAGAGGCAGTAAAAGTGACTTCACGAAACCCGGAAAGTTTTCGGTTGTCCGTGTACATGAAATCGACCACGCCGCCGTAGAGATGCGCAAAGAACTGATGTCCAAAACAAATTCCCAACATCGGGACGCCACTACGGCTTTTTAGCCATTGCCCCAAACGTTGTTGCCACTCGCGGTTTTCCAGAACACTACTGCTACTGCCGAGAACAATGATCCCTTTTGCCCCTGTGCCCTCCGACTCCAAGGAAGCCATGCCGTATAGCGCCGGGAGGTGGTAGCTCAGCGGCAAGGGTGAGGCGAGTGCCAAATGGTTAAAGCAATCGAGTTCTGGCGTCCGTACCGCTGGATCGATCACCACTACGTGATCCGTGTTCGCTGTGAGCATCTTTATCTTTTAAGGGCCGTTCGCATTCCCGTCAATTGTGGTAGTTTATCCTCTGGCCTTGAATCATCCGGTATGACGCAACGAAACGCATTTGGAACCTTCAACGGTGTTTATATACCGAGCATCCTCACGATTCTCGGCGTCATCATGTACCTTCGGCTTGGGTGGGTCGTCGGTAACGTGGGGCTTACGGCAAGCTTACTCATCATCACGATGGCCTCCGCCATCACTTTTCTGACGGCGCTCTCCATTGCAGCGACGGCTACCAACATGAGGGTGGGCGCGGGCGGTGCCTACTACATGATTTCCCGGTCTTTTGGAATAGAAGCCGGGGCCGCCGTGGGCGTACCTCTCTATCTGGCCCAAGCTTTGGGCGTGTCCTTTTATGTTGCGGGTTTTTCCGAGTCACTCAATGCGCTCTTTCCGCAGCTGCCACCGGTAGCTATTAGTGTGGTGGTTCTAACCCTTTTGTCGATCCTAAGTTTTTATTCAACGGACGTCGCGCTCAAGATTCAGAATTTCATTTTTCTGGCGATTGCGCTTTCGCTTGCTTCGTTCTTTCTTGGAGAGACGCCCGAGTACGGTCTGGCTTTGGGGGAGGTGCCCCCGGAAGTGCCCTTTTGGGTCGTGTTTTCTGTGTTTTTCCCTGCGGTAACCGGAATAGAAGCGGGGATTTCAATGTCGGGGGATTTGAAGGATCCCGCGAAATCCCTACCGCTCGGAACCCTTGCAGCGGTGCTTACCGGTTATGTGATCTATGTGCTCATCGCCGTTTTCCTAGATCGCTTTGCCGACGCCGAGACCCTGCGCTCCAATCCGATGGTGATGCAGCAAGTGGCTTTGGTTGGAGGCCTAGTGGTCGTAGGGATTTGGGGGGCTACCCTATCCAGTGCGCTTGGGGCACTGCTCGGCGCTCCGCGAACGCTCCAGGCGCTCGCGCGTGATAGCATTTTGCCCCGATTTATCGGCGTGGGGCACCCGCAAACAGACGCTCCGAATACCGCCACAGTGTTCACCTATTTGGTTTCTTTGGCAGGAGTGCTTTTGGGGGATTTGGATGCCATTGCCCCTGTGCTGTCGATGTTCTTTTTGACGTCCTACGGGATGCTGAATCTCATTGCCGGCCTTGAGGGTTTCATGGGAAGTCCGAGCTGGCGTCCCAAATTTCGGACCCCCTGGTTGCTTTCCATTTTCGGTG
>JAGQZV010000255.1 GCA_020435295.1 Bdellovibrionales bacterium
TAATATCAACAATGGTGTGGCGGAGATCGTAGAATTCCAATTGGGTGACGGTAAGTCAGACCTGACGATCAAGCTCACGGGTCAGCTAAAACTTGAGCCAAACTTTTATCGCTCGCACGTCAAACTTAGGTTGGACGTCATGATGTCAGAAGCATTCGCAAATTCACAAAACGCTCGCGACCTCAAAGGCTACCTAAGTACTTTTGTCCTCAGCGACGGGAGCTATGCTATGCAGTGGGACAAAACGATCGATCAGCTCATGGACATGGGAAGCTTCGGACCACTCCCCCAGCCCATTCCCCGCTGAGTTCCAAAAGGTGCCTATCTACTTTTGGAACTTCGCCACTAACTTTTGGGACAGCAACAGATAATAGCTTCGGCCTCCGCAGGACAGATCCACAGGGTTTCGTCAGTTAGCGCCACTGCCGCCCGTTCACAAGACCGTTTGCATTCCACCGCCGAAGTTTGGCAGCCGGTGAACTCGCGCCCTTCCCAGCGCGCACATTGTTGCTGCCCCAGTTGATCTGCCGTCAGCCACTCTGGCGCTTCGGTTTCTGCACGTGCCCCAACGGCAATAAACCACAGAGCAAGAAATGCCCAAAACAAACGTCTCAATTTGTCCCCCGATCCCCTGTATCTTCAATTTTGATAGAACGTGATTCTATCGAGGGCACAGCCTCTAGGCAGGTACCCCATCCCCATGACTCTTTATTCTTGTACGACGCAATGGGCCACGCGTCAATGCGGACCCTAAGTCGCCGTCTAGGCAATTGAACGCTGGTAAAAATGCTCAATAAGATCGCAGACCTCTAGAATCTGTGCCTCCTGAAGGTTTTCGTGGATGGGAAGCGATAGGATCTTGCCCGCCAAAGCCTCCGTAACCGGAAGGCTGCCCCGGCTAAGCCCCAACGACTTCGCGGCCTCCTGCAGATGAGCCGGAATCGGATAATGGATCTTTGTCTCCACGCCGGCCCGATCTAAATGGTCGCGTAGGGCATCGCGACGTTCGGCCGCTACGACGTAAAGGTGGTAGGTCGCAAAGGCCTTTTTATCCGGGGTCGGAATCTCCAGATACCCTTTGAGAGCGCGCAGGCGCGAATCGTAGAGTGCGGCATTTTTTCTGCGTTGTGCGATCACGTCCGGCAACATCTCTACCGCGCTGAGTCCTACAATTGCCTGTACGGAATCCAATCGCGAATTGAAGGAAAAAAATTCAACTTCATCACGATTTTTCAACCCGTGGTTACGCTCTTTGCGAAGGCGCTCGGCAAGTTCGGGGTCGTTGGTCGTCGCCACGCCTCCATCACCCCAAACATGCAGATTTTTCAGCGGGTGTAGGCTGAAACAGCCGATTTTGCCTATCCCGCCAACACGCCTTCCCGCCCAGGTGGCACCTACGGCCTGTGCCGCGTCTTCAATCACGGGTACATTGGCGGACTTGGAAATCTGTTCGATCCGATCCATGCGACAGGGCAATCCAGTGAGGTGCACGGCAATGATCGCCTTGGTTTTCGGGCCGATCGCTTTTTCAATGCAGTCAGGATCGATGTTGTAATCCGATGCTACGTCCACGAGGACCGGGGTTGCTCCACACAAGCTCACAGCGCTGACTGAGGCTATGAATGAATTAGCGACTGTAATGACCTCATCCCCTGGCCCAATGCCCAAAGCACGCAGCGCCAGAATCATGGCATCCGTTCCGGAGTTTACTCCCACGGCATGTGCGCAACCGGCGAGCTGCGCAAAACTCTGCTCAAATGCTTCTACCTGTGGCCCCAAAATGAACTGGGAGTTTTCGTACATTTCGCGCACACGCTTGAGAATGGTATCAAACTGTTTATCTTTTTGGGCGCTACGAAAGGAAACAAACGGAACCCGGTAACGCGGCTGTGCAGGTCTTTTGGACTCGTCTTTGGACTGCATGGAACCCTCTTAGGCGTAATATTTTCTTACTTGTTCGATCGTATAGTCGATTTGATCAGTACTCAAATATTGATGACAGGGTAGCGTCAAGGTATGGGCCGCTTCCTGCTCAGTCACTGGAAAATCTCCCAACTTGTGCCCCATGTCTTTGGCTGCCGGCTGCAAATGCAAGGGAGTCGGGTAATGGACTTTGGCCTCTATACCTGTGGCCTTGAGATGTTCCAACAGACCCGGGCGATCCTTAACTTGAATTTTGTACAAATGAAAGACATGCCGATTTTCGAGATTCCTACCTGGAATCTGCAGATGAGGCGAAAGCTCTTTGCTCCGAAGGGCCGCATCGTAGCGTGTAGCATGCGCAATGCGTTTTTCGATAGTTTCATCCAGAGTTTCAAAAACATAGTTCCCGACGATGGCGTGCAAATTATCAAATCGGCTATTTACACCCCAAAAGCGGATGGTGTCACGATCCTCCATCCCATGGTTTCGGTACAAGCGCAGTTTTTCGGCCAAAGTGTCCGAGTTAGTGATGATGACTCCGCCGTCCCCCCAAACATGCAAGGGCTTTAGAGGGTGGCAGCTAAAACCAGCGGCATCTCCAAAAGTACCCACGTGTTGCCCATTGATCCTAGCACCCAATGCCTGGCACGCGTCTTCGACGACAAATAGCCCATGCTTTTTGGCTATCGCCATAATGGACGGCATGTTTGCCGGGCAGCCCGCCCAATGGACGGGCACGATGGCCTTTGTTTTTTCGCCGATAGCCGCTTCTATCTGGCTGACGTCAATGTTCAAATCACCGGCGGCAGCGTCCACAAACACCGGGGTTGCACCCGCCTGCACAATGGCCCCCGTCGTGGCAAAAAAACTATTAGGCGGTGTGATGACCTCATCACCGGCCCCGATCCCCAGCATTTTTAAGGACAAGCTAAGAGCGTCCGTACCA
>JAGQZV010000256.1 GCA_020435295.1 Bdellovibrionales bacterium
TAGCTGCTTTCAGCGAGCCAGCCGCCCGTCGCGGGCCCGATCGTCATCCCGATGTTAATCGCAAGCCGATTGAGCGCAAAGGCACGCGCCCGGCGATCCGGTTCGCAGGCGTCCGCCAGTGCCGTCGCATTGGCGGGACGAAAGCCCTCGGCAAAAACACCAAGAAAAAAAAGACAAAGAGCGATTTCAACTGTGCCGCTCAGATGAGACAACACAAAAAGCCCGATCCCTTGAACCAGCAAGGCGAATGCTTGCACGAGTGTCGAATTAAGTCGGGAGACCAGCCAGCCTCCCGAATAACTCCCAAGGATGGCACCCACGCCAAACCCACCGAGAAAGAGGCCCGCTTCGGCGGCGCCGTAATTCAATACCTTGGTAAGGTACAAGGTCATGAAGGGCATGACCATCGTTCCCGCACGATTGATCAATACCACCAGGCACAGCAACCAAACAGTCGCATTCAGCCCGGAATAGGCGTCTTTGTAAGTCTTGAGTAAACGGCCCACGTTCTGCTCCGAGAACTATTTCATTACCATAGGGAGATCAAAAAGTAGTTCGGAAAGGACCGCCCGCAAAAAAAAAGGGCCGGGCAATGCGCCCAGCCCATAGAAAGCGAACATTTAGTACGAGCAGGCCCACACAAGTTCACTGCAACCCACTCCGCCGTTTGCCGTACAGCCACGTCGCGACGCTTGCGCGGCACCCAGCCGATTGGTCGAAATCCCCCAACCGATCGTGGACGCATTGCTGCTGCGACTTAGCGAAGCACAGCCCCCCTGCACCCACGCTACCGTACGACAGTCACCAATCCCGCAGTAGCGGTACGCGTTGGTTTCCGCAACCCATCGGGACGGCGCTGACCACGCAACCCCGTGTCGGCCCGTACTAGGAGAATAGGAAATCGCGGCAAAGCTAGCGTAATACGGAACGTAGTTCCAGTAAGCATAGTAGGAATAGCCGTAAGTAGGTACCCCAATACCCCACCAGCCCCAACCGACTACGACACCATTAACAACTCCAAAGTGCGCACCCCCGTCGACAAATTCATCCTCTTCAGCGCGAAGAGATGAACTCACAACACAGGAAATTACCAGTATAGACAAAAGAAATGATTTCACGAACGCCCCTCCATGTAGAACGCCGTCTGTTACAGCTAGGAAACAGCACGGCGCATTGTTAGTTTTCTATTGATGCCGTTTTGAGGGACCTTCGTAAACCGCGTCGCATCAGCTAACGCAGCCGTTAGGATTCTATTAAGTACTGACTCAGCATTCCACAAAGAAACCCCAAGACCGCACCGAGCGCGGGGGCTTGTTTTTTCTTGAGCGCGGGAACAAGCACCAGTGCTACCGCAGCCAGCAAAAGTCCCCCGCCAAAGGCAATGACCGAATGCCGCAACTCATCTTCTAGCCAACTGGGCGAGAACTTTTCCCGGCTCGCGAGCACCCCACCGAGGGGAACAGCAAGGCCTGCGGCCCACGAGCAAAGCAAAACGTTCCACAAAGTGTTACCCATACTATTCCTACCAACGCCACCTGCGGAGGCGGAACAATGGGGAAATCGGACTTGCCCTATTTCTCCCGTTTGTCGCCGCCGCTATGGCACGTGGTGCCTGGCTATTTTCTTAGAGTCTAGGGTGTATAGACCTTATTTATCGCCTGACCATTCATAGAACGGGCGTGCAGCAGAAACTCGCGCTTAAAGTTTTGCTTCAACCGTAGTCTTTTGGTGAAAGGAAAACTTCCGTCTTTGCAGTAGTTGCCGTTCTTTTTCTCAACGATAGGCTGCACAATCAAGACGTCGTTCTTGTAACCAACCTTGATGTCCTTGAACTGGATGCAGTTGTTGGCAAAAGTTCCGCGCAGGGTCAAGTACGGTTTGCGCTTGAGTCCTGAAATGTAAGCGTCCTGTAGAGGGGCGTAGAGGTAGTCGTCGGTTCCCACCCCGCCTTCGGGTGTGCGGGCAATACTTAACTTACCGAGCGTTCGCTCTTCCTTCGTATCCACGACTTGGTAGCTAGATGCGGGCAACACTCCGACTTCAATCGTTTGGTGGTAAGGAACCGCAACACGCAGACAGTTCCCATCATAAAGATAGGCGAGTTGTTTGATCTCAATTCGGTTTTCCCGATGGTTCACCCAAAGATCCGTCGGACCCATTTGGTAACACGTACTTGGGAACACACCCTTAATTACAACCTGCGCGACATCGGTATCGTCGAACCCTTGAATAAAGAACGCCCTTTCAATAGGCACCGACTGCACCGTAGGATTGACGTCCGCAAAAGAATCAGAAAAGAAAAATGCCTGGCCGAGAATAGCCAGTCCAATGAACCACTTCATTTATAGCCCCCTGTTAATTACCCAACAGCAGACTATTAGCAGTTCTTTACCGGCCTGAAAACCAATTCGCGCAACGCAACGCGCTAGTCCTCACTCCGCTTTCCCACTATCGGGGCCAACGTTTGACTCAACTCACCAAGATGCAACGGTTTTTGGTAGGCGGAAGAAACACCCACTGGCAGGGACCGTACTTCATCGCCCGAACAGATACTTACCGCAACAGTCGGGTGCAGGCGCGTAAATTCGAGAAACTCTTCCAGGCTTATGTCGTCGCCAGTATTCAAATCAGTGAGAACTGCCCCCACATTGGCAATATTGGCTTTCAAATGCTCTAAAGCCTCACGGCGACTTGAGAAACCACGGACGTTAAAGCCGCGGCCTTTAAAAAACATCACCATAACCTGAAGGTTGCCTCGCGTATCATCGACAAAGACGCTTTCTTTGCCGCCGCTAGGAAGCAGCGGAGACGAATCGTTTAGCCGCTGGGCCACC
>JAGQZV010000257.1 GCA_020435295.1 Bdellovibrionales bacterium
TGCACTCTCCCCATAGACCGCCCACTTTAAAGTGAGTTTGAGGCTTTGGAAATGGGCAAAACCGCCGCAAATTGTGCTTTACAAAACCCTTAAACTCCGCGTCGCGATCTAAGCATTTAAAATAATTGATAAAATTTTATGGTGACAGGCGTCGTGGGGTTTGGCTAAGGTGATCCCCAGGCATCGAACCAAATGGAAAATTTGAGAACTCCCGTTAATAGCTCGAAGGGGCAAGAGGTAGGGGCTTTGCGGCTAATAGGACTTGCAACACTTTTTATCTGGGCATCCCAAGCGGCATGGGCATCCGTTACGCATCTGGATGATCCGTTGTGCCGCGCGCATCTGCTTCAGTGGCAGACGACTCGCAACCTCATTGAGGGCCAAAGCATTGCGATCCGAGGAAACAAGGTTTATCTCGGCAACAATCAGTACAGTTTGTTCGAAGCCTCTTTTCACCCCAAACTGCAGACAATCGTGTACCACCACAAAGATGGCAGAGTGCCGGGGAAAATTAACTACGGCGCAAAACACGGGGAAGTCGCTCCTAAATTGCATCTAGCGGTAATCCACGGTGGTGGGGGAATGAAAAGCCAAGGGGGCTCGTGGCTAAACTTCATGAACATCATGATGAGCACCAAGAGCAAGAAGGGCTCCCTTGCCGACACGCTGAAGGGTCTGCCGACCTGGCTGCCCACTGTTTCGGAGTCCATCGATCTTCCGGGCTACGGAGCGGGTCGACATTTAGATGACTATGTCACCGCAAAGGCCCAGATCGCCTATTTGATCGAATGGTTTGAAGACATGAAAAAGGCCTCTGGCGGCTTGCCCTTGGTGGCCATCGCTCGGAGCGCATCGACCGGTCTAATGCCGGCCATCGCGCACATGCGTCCGGACCTGCTCGCTGGAATGATCTTGATTGGACCCATGCACCCGACCGTGGGCTTAAAAGAAAACGAACGGCTTGCCTATGAGCACGCCGAGCAAACGGGTGAATACAAGATTGGCGAAGAGGCAGAACGTTTGGCGTGGATTCGCAGCCAAGCAGAGGCGGGAAACCTGATTATCCCTGGAGACGCTGAAGGAGACTTGGGAGCCCGCATAAGTACGGTCAATTCGATGATCGATACGCTCGGCGGTTTTCCCGCCACGGGACTGCGTGAACGCCTTGCGTGGTTATCCAACATGCAGTCGCTGGGGCTGATTGGGGCGACGCCAGACCAGATCGCCTTCCTGGATAAATTGGGTTCGCTTCCGGGCGGTTCCAACGATCAACGGCGCAGTTGGATTGAAGAGAAAATTAGACGGGACGAATTTGTACCGAATCTCCGTGGGTTGGAGGTCCTTTTTGGATGGAACAAAGACATGGGGGCAGCTGACAGCGGGCCGCTGAACTGGCACCGCAACCGGAGTCCTTTTAATGGGATTCCCACATACGTCGTTTGGGGGGAATCGGATTGGCAGGTACCCCATAGCGTGCGGTTTGCGTACCGCTGGCACACACAACGCGCGCGGCAATTCCAGCCGCTCACTCGCTATGGATCCTGGAAAGGCGTCGGACACGATGTCGTCGCCGTGGCTCACAAGTCGATGCCCAACGAAGGCAAGGATACGGTGGTGGATGTCTACACACACGTGTACGACTTCTTGAACGCGGTCAACGAGCGCCAGGAACAAATCGCGGCCGCAAGAGCCGTAGAAGAACCTGCCACTACCTCGCCCTAGCCTACTTAACGGCCTTAATAATTTCAGCGAAATAGCGCGGCATTTGGGGACGTGGGTACCAAACCAGAGCCAGACTGTTCTCGTAGAAGCAACCTGGGTTTAGATCCGCTAAGTGTCCCTGACGGATATACGGTGCCGCAAACTGCTCGTCCAAAACGGAGTACCCGACTCCCATCATCACCATCGCAGTGAGCGCATCCGTATTATTGGCCAAGTGGCGAATGGGGTGCGCCATCTCGCGCAATCCGTGCTCGCGCAAATAGGAAAGTGTCATCTTGTCATGGGAATCAAAATCCACGATGTGTTTTTCGTTGATGATTTCTGGGAGGGGGATCTTCTTCCACTTTGCAGGGCCTACGAGAATATAACGCTCAGGTTGTAACAGCTTGCTATCCATCTCCGGCACGACTTCATCGCGGGGAATAACGGCCAGGTCGCTCTCCCCGGCCTTAAGCTTGTGGGCACCTTTTTCCCCATCGTCCAAATCAAAGTTGTAAACGAGTTCTGGAAATTCACGTAGGAGCTTTACGACTACAGGGATAACACGCGAACGCATGATACTGGATGGGCCCGTCATCCGAACTTGGATTTCTGCCATCGTCCCGGTCTTTTGAATTTTCGCAAGCACCTCGCCTTCGAGCTGCAAAGCGGCCTGGCAGTAGCGCAGAAGGGCTTCGCCTTCGGTCGTTAGCCGCATTCCACGGCGCGAGCGCGTAAAGAGAGTCGCTTCCAGGCGTCCCTCTAAAGTACGAATCCTCTGGGTCACACCGGTTTGGGTGATCCCCAGATCGGAAGCTGCCTGCTGGACGGTGGACCGGCGAACGATGGCCATAAAGGCCTCTAACTGCGGGCTAAGTAAACTCATTAAAATTCATAATTACATTACAATTATGAAATTTCAATAATTTATGCGTTGTGGCAAGTAATGGTCTGCAACCGAAAAATCACCTGTGGTGTCCACCCTCCCAGATGGGCACTCAGGCTGTCCTGGCCGACGGTCGCAACCACCGGAGGCTAGGAAAAGGAAAAGTGGTGGTGCAAATACAAGTACTTAGGAATGATGCTTTGCAATGGCTTGGCTATATTGTCCTACTTGTATGTGTAACG
>JAGQZV010000258.1 GCA_020435295.1 Bdellovibrionales bacterium
GTGATTGTGAATCGAACTTGCTCGTCAAAATGGAGGAGCTGGCCAAAGGGCGCGAAATCCCGGCCTTACGCAAGTGTGAATCCTGCGGCGAGAAAGAAATGGAAATCGATGGGGATGAAGCGCAGTTTAAGCTGTACGGGTGACGGGCGGGGCGGGCTCAATTGTGGTTTCCTTCGGCATCCAGCGCAACAGCACAAAAGTAATGTCGTCGTTCTGCCCCACTTCTTTGATATGAGCGTGTATCCCTTCTGACAACCGGTCCCGAATGACGGCTAACGGCTGATCCCAGTTCTTGGATAAATGGCGACGCAGCGAACTCTCCCCCCATTCCCGTCCCCCGGCGTTGGGGGCTTCGGTAATTCCATCGGTGTATAGAAGCACGGTATCTCCCGGATCCAGCTGGTAGCTGACTGGCTCGTATCGGCTATCGGGAGCGAAACCCAGTCGCTCACCTGTTGTTTTGACCTTAAGGTACTCCGGGGAGAATGGCGCGTGTCCGGGCCTGCGCTTGCGGGGGCTGCGTCCCCGCTTGGCGGGCTGTCGGATGGGCGCTTCGTGTCCCGCGGAACAAATCGTGAGTCGCCCCGTGCGCAGGTCAAGCTGAACCATCGACATCGACATGACCACGGCACCCTTGCAGGACGCGTGCATTATGTAATTGAAAGCCGCCAGCGTCTGAGGGCAATCTAGATCTTGATTTCCGTAAATCGCGTTGAGCGTTTCTATGCTGCTTTTTGCCACCGCAGTCGCGATGGCGGCGGCAGCGCCGTGGCCGGTGGCATCGGCCACGACCAGAGAAAGTTTATCCTCTCTGAGCCAACCATCCCAGAGATCTCCGCCGCACTCAGACATCGGCGAATAATACCCGACGACTTCAACCGAGTGGTTCTGGATTTGTGGCGGCTGCAGAAGGGATGTCTGGACTAGCTTTGCGGTTTGGAGTTCGTGCTCCATTCGTCCTTTCTCGCGCGATTCCTCGAGTAGAGTGACAATTCGTGAAATCATGTTGTCGAATGTTTTTCCAAGTACCCGCATTTCGTCGTTTGACCGAATCTTGGAACGGATTTCTAGATTTCCTTTGCCCACCTCGTGTGCCGCCTCAGTGAGTTTGCGGATATTTTTTGTCAGGCGCCCGGCGAACAGAATACCGAGGAGCACGACAAACCATGCAATGATAGTGGCCGCCATCAGACTTCTATGAATCAGAGTCTGAAGGGCCAGGAACGCTTTACGTTTTTCGGTTTGAGAAACTATGTAAAGACCTTTAAAGCCGGTACTCGCGAGATTGCAGAGGTAGGACTCCCCGTTAACGTCTAGTTCGAGACTTTCACTTACCCCCGTACCCGAGCTGATCCGTTGCAGGATGGGATGGTTGAAAGTCTTCCCCGCGTATCGGATGGTTGACCCCAGTAGACTGTGGCTGATGAGCCCACTCGCTTCGGAAACCAGAAAGACCTCCGAGACTTCGGACCGCTGCAGGATCCTGCGTAAGAAATCCTGCTGAAGATCGATTGCAACCATTAGCTTCTCGATTCGTGCGTCTGCGAATATGGCCTGGAGCACGATCGTCAGTACTGGAAACCCGTCTGTCGAGCTGTCGGCCGACAAAGAGCGATTAAAAAACGAGATTTCCTCGTCCTTCGGCGCCCCCATTTGGGCAGGTGGATGAGCAGACTCGATTTTGTCTAGGACGTCGGAGGGAATGCCTGCTATTTTTTTCGGGTTCATATAGCGGTGGATCCGCTCGTATTCACCCGAGGTTCCGAGGCGGTAGAAGCTTACGCCGAGCACCTCCTCTCCGAGCGGTGAGCTCAGTGACTGAAAGTAAGGCTTCCCTCCACTGTTCTTGTTGAGGACCTCGTTTACATAGATTCGCCGCACCACCGATTGCAAGTCATCGATCCGCACACGCAGTTCGAACGTTATCGCACTCAGCGCGGCATCCAGGTTTGCCATGTTGAGTTCTCGGATGAAGAGTTTCTTGTCCTGGTAGGTGGTCTGATACGATGAGTAAAAAAATGCGGAGCAGGCCCCAAAAACGATGAGCAGCAGCACGAATACAAACTTGTATTTCAGCGGAATGTAGCGGGTGCGTATCATCTGAATATACTTCTCTATAGAATCGGTTGCCCGCGACCCTTTCTTGTGACTCGAAGCAGCGTTAAATTTGCCCATTTGCTTATAGTGACCCACTGCGTTTTTCCGATAGGAGAGACGAGTTGCTATAGATGCCAATGCAGACGGTTCAATCAAAGTCGGTTCCAATTCAGGACTGGGCGATCCTCGCGCTTGCCACAGTGGCGGCGATGGCCAGCATGGCCTATCTTTGGCACACCGATCCGGTGCGCAGGTTGCGGGAAGCTCCCAGTATCGGCACAGTGACATCCGGGGCCGGGGTGCGTCGTCGGCGTTCGGGCCTGATGGTTTGGGAGTCTTTGGTGGACGCCTCGTCCCTGTATCTAAGGGACACACTCGTCACCCCACCTGGTGGGAGCGGCGTGCTAACGCTCAACAACGGAACGAAGATTGAAATGGGGCCCGATTCCATGTTGCAGCTGAAGGAAGTGGAGAGGTACCGCTTTGAGGCCACGGTGTTTTATGGTCGGGCCAAATCGCGTCCACCCCCCGCGTCCAAGGTGATGGTCGCACTCAACAATCAGGCGCAGACTCGCCAAAAGACCGTGGATAAGACGGTTCGCAACATTCTGAAGAAAATCGCCGTGATTTCCACAGTGGAAGAGTTGGCGGGCGTGGAAGAAATAGCGCATGCGCA
>JAGQZV010000024.1 GCA_020435295.1 Bdellovibrionales bacterium
GGGACAATAATGAGTTGATCACCGCGCTGAAACAGGCCTCCGATACCCATCGCCTAAGAAAAGAAAACCACGAATTGGTAGAAAAGCTCGAAGAGCAGAACAAGATTTTGCTTGCGAAAGAAGCGGAGCTAAAAACGCTCAACGCTGAATTGGAAAAAAAAGTAGAGGAACGTACTCACGAGTTGAGTAAAGCGAACGCGCGTCTTAGTGAACTGGCGATGACCGATCCACTTACAAAATTGCTCAACCGCCGGTCCTTTTTTGAGAAGTTTGACCATGAGATAGAGCGATCCCGTCGGTACAACCATCCAATCTGCATTGCCATGATAGACGTGGATCATTTTAAGCTTTTCAATGATATGGAAGGGCACCCTTTGGGCGATGAAGCGCTCAAAAGAGTGGCGAACCTCCTAAAAGCCAATATCAGAAAAATTGACGTCCTCTGCCGTTACGGGGGGGAAGAGTTTTGTCTCGTGATGCCCGAAACGGACGTTACGACAGGTTTGGAGATTTGCGAGCGGCTTCGCAACGCCATCGAGACCACAGTCTTCCAGGGCTCTGAGCAGAAGGCCTACCTAACCATTAGTATTGGGATAAGCGGCTTCCCGGAGGATGGCCAAAACCGCGGGGATTTGATACAGATGGCGGACCAGGCGCTTTATGCCGCCAAGAAGGCGGGTCGTAACCGTGTGGTGAGTGGTCAGCACAATGCCTCGTTTTTTGTATCTTGATTCTATGCAAGCCGGTCAAACCGTCGGCCTATCCAAAGACGAATCCCATCACCTATTTAATGTCTTAAGAATCCGCGAAGGGGCCTCGGTCGAGCTCGTGGACGGTAAAGGGACCCTCGGGATGGGAACGGTGGCGAGGGCGAGCAAGAATCTAACAGAAGTATTACTTGGCTCGGTCAAAAAATATCCCAGGGTTTCCCGAGTGCGGCTCTGCTTTGGTCTTGCCAAGCACCAAGCCAGTGAATTTCTCGTCCGAAGGTGTACCGAGTTAGGCGTAAGCGCCTTCCAGCCGCTAGTCACCGATCATGGATTGCCCGCAAAAGTGTGGAAGCGGGATCGATGGGACCGCGTCGTTGAAGAGGTTTGCAAACAGTGCCAGGAAGTTTGGTTTCCCGAGGTTTGCGAGCCTATGCGCTTCGCGGATTGGCTTGAACAAAACACCCGAACGATCGTTGCCTGTGACGAGAACGCCCGCGTGTCCAGCCTGCAAATTGGCAGCTTGGTAGAATGCGATTTGGTCCTGGGAGCAGAAGGGGGCTGGAGCGAGAACGAACGCCGTTTGCTTGCAGAAAAAGCCTCATTGCTCGGCCTGGGGGTGAACCGCTTGCGAGCCGAGACCGCGAGCTTGGTTGCTCTTGCCCTTCTAAAGGAAAAATTGGGTGAACTGCAACCGGCCCTTGTGTCCGCGGACTAGTCGCCCTATAGTTAGTTCTCACACACCTTAAATATATATGACTAGAATACTTGGCTTCCTGGCAATTCATCGGTTGTTACTTTTTTGCGTGGCGCTCATGGCCATTTACCAGTCTTACCCACCCGATATTCCGCCGGCGCAGAAAAGTGTTTCCGCACTCAGTGCGCGTTTCTTTGACAAGGTTGCCCAGCGTCCGGTGACTCAAGCCCTTCTGCGAAGTGCTAACTATTACCCAACGAGTTTTTTGGATGCTTTGCGTTCCCCGTTTGCTTCGGTCTACCGCGGGTTTCTCAATGTGACGCATTTCGATCGAGTCACCGGCCTGATCGTACTTACGAACTTGTTCTTTTTTCTCTTCTTGTTGGAGCTCTATGGATTGTGGGGCCGTCAGCACCCCGCCGACGAAGCTGTTCGTGCAGCCACCTTGGTTGCTTTGCTACCGACGAGTTTTGAAATGAGCCTTGTTTCCAGTTTTTCTCTGACGTGTTTTTTGGTGGCTCTGGCGGTTCACCGCGCGGTGACAAATCGGTGGTGGGTAACCGGTATGGCGTTAGGGATCCTGGTGCTTAGTGATCCGCTAAATATTCTGCTTGTTCCGCTTCTTCTTTATCTTTTCTTTTATTTCCATCAGGGGCAGGTTTTGCGGACGGTATGGAAGCGGGCAGTTTTAGTTTTGCTACCCGTGATTGTTGCCGTGGTTGTCGATTTTGGGAGTTTTTCTTACGCCTGGGATGAAATTGAGCAATCCGCGTTGTTCTATTTGACTCGATCCTTGTCCGGAGGGGTAAAGCAAACGCTCGCGCACTCGCCTTTGGGGACTACCATAGTTCTGATCACCCTTGCCGTGGGCGCTGTCGGGGCCTTCTTGAACAACAAGAGTTTCGTAGACAAAATCCTACCGGCGGCGATGCTGTTTTTTGTGTTGCTGACTTCGCCATTCTCTCAAGTGACTTTCAGAGTCCCACTCGCGGGAATTTGTTTGCACGGAGTTATCCAACTCACAGGCAGGCCGACTGTGTGGATACTTTATATTGTAATGTTTATTATGGGTGCGCTCGAAGTAGCCGCAGTCTTTGGTTAATGCAAAGTGAAGGTTTTCGGACGCATCGTCACACCGCAGCCGGGACAGCGGCTGGTTTCTACTACTTGAAGATAACTTAGATTCAAATCGTGAGTGAACAGCAGCTTGCTGTCACAGAACGGGCACTGTTCAAGTTTCTTAACGGCTGATGTTTGCTTCTGCTGGGGATCTTTCTCATTCACTACCACAGGACTGTGGTTCTGAGCGCTTCTCATGATTCTCTCCGTATTAGATTTTGTTTGGTAGGTGTGTTGGGAACGAGTACTTCTATGGATCTCTTCGGCAAAGGGGGGGCGGGACTGTAATCCAATTTTTAACGCCTAGCCCCAAAAGGTAGGCAAAAGGTATGGCGTCACTTTGCGAAAAGCTTTCGCAAAGTGACGCCATACCTTCTTATCTGTTATAGTGCCGAGCCAAGATGGTGATGTCGTCCAAACAAGCTCTCCTCGCCGGGTGCGTGGATTACGCTGGTACCTTCCCTCCCGCAGCGCTTCCATTGGAGGGCGCTCTCGCGCGAGCCGGAACGTTTAGGGCGGAAGCGCGACATCCGTGGCTACTTTCCAAAGTAGCGCTCCCAGCCAGCCAACTCCTCGCGCTCGATGCGAGTACGCTTTTCTCATACGCGCCACAAGGAGAGCCTTGGGTGTTTACCGCTTTGGGGTTGGCTAACAATCCGTCCGAGGTAGCGGTAGAGCTTCAAAACCTTAAGGCTTGGAATCAGATCGGAGAAGTTGCTCCCATTCGGCATCTTGCGGTGAGCTACGAGTCCAAGCTTTTCCTGGAAGAGTTTGACGCTGCCATTTTAGATGCCTTGGCATCCCCTCTAAATCAGAGCGGGCTCTACCCGTACTTCGAAATCGGGTTTGAGGGCGATTGGGAACACCGTCTGCACGGGCTCTGCAAGTCCCTAGCTAAAGCCTCGTTTCTAAGGGCTGGAATAAAGGTGCGAACAGGCGGGGAGCGTCGTCCTTCGGTAGAAATGCTCAGTACGTGTGTTCAAGCGTGTGCCACATACCGGCTGCGTTTCAAGGCTACGCAAGGTCTCCACCATCCGATTACTTCAGAAAATGAGTTTGGGTTTGTTAATCTGTTTGCATCTCTTACGTTAGCAGTTGCCGCGAATTTGAAGCATTCAGAGATACGATCTTGTTTAGAGGACAGACGCCCCGAGGCTTTTGAACTCGGCAGCGACGGGTTTTCCTGGAATGGCATTCAACTGAAGATCGCCGAAATGGCCGCGGCGCGGGCTAAACATGGTGGGTGCTTTGGAAGTTGCAGCATCGATGAGCCAGACCAGTTTTTAGCCGAACAATTCCAAGAGGTGTAAACAATGAAGTTAGCAAGTCTTCGATCGGACAGTAAACACGGGCAATTGGTGGTTGTATCCAAGGATAACAAGAGCGCTGTGAAGGCGCAGGGTCCGACCTCCTTGTTGGAGGCTTTGGAAAATTGGAGCGAGGTGGTCCCTACACTCGAGCAAGCGTACCGCTCGCTTAATAGTGGGAGTGCGGCCGATGCCTTTGCGCTTCGCTTAGAGGACTGCTTGGCGCCACTTCCCTACGCGCCCGGATTTTACGATGGTAGCGCATTTCTTTCGCACGTTGTGCGCGCACGCCGTTCGAGAGGTGACGAAATGCCCGAGTCGGCGCGGGTAACGCCCCTTATGTATCAGGGTGTAAGCGACTGTCTACTGCCGTTCAATGCGCCGATCGAGTTGATGGATCCTAACTTTGGCGGAGACTTTGAGGGGGAATTTGCCGCCATTACAGACTTTGTGCCGCGCGGTACCCCTGCGGAGAAGATGGATCCTCACCTTGTTTTGTTCACCTTGTTCAACGACATAACCTACCGGGAGATCGTCAAGACTGAGATTCAGACTAAGTTTGGCTTTCTTCAGTCCAAACCCAACTCCTCTTTTGCGCCTTTTGTGGTGACGCGCGACGAGCTTGGTGACGCCTGGAAGGACGGCCGCATTGAACTGGAAATGGAGGTTCGCCTGAACGGGGAGCTTTTTGGAAACCCAAGCGGGCGAGAAATGAATTTCTCATTTCAGCAATTGGTAGCGCATGCGTGTCGTACCCGGCCCCTTTCCCCCGGTAACATTGTTGGGACTGGGACGGTTTCCAATGAAGACAAGAATCGAGGATTCGCGTGTCTGACCGAAGCGCGGTACCAAGAGATCATGGACACAGGTAATCCCGTTACTCCGTGGCTCAAGGTCGGGGATAATTTAAGAATTGACGTGCGGCTTGCGGGGACCTCGCTCTTCGGGTGCATTGACGAGAAGGTGATCGTCTAGGTAGGATTTTGTTATGGCATCTATTGAAACTCTTATCGCCGGCAAGAAATATGTGCTCTCCAGTGATGATTCGGAGGAGCACCTTGAGGAAGTGGCCCAAATGGTAGCGAAGAAAATTGCTGCCATTCAAAAGGACAGGCCGAATCTCGGACTTGAGAAAGCATCAATTATTGCGGCTTTCGATTTTGCCAGCCTGCTCATCAAAGGGAAAAAGCAGGGGCAGGAGTACCGTTCGGCAATACTCAATCGTGCGCACCAAATGCTCGAGAAATTTAACTCCGAGCTTTCGGCAAGCAGTTAGGCACTTGAACCCTGCAACAGAAAAACTCCGAGAGCGGGGGCGTCACGCCTACCCACGCTCTTTGGACCAACGCAAAAGGTGGAGCCGACAGATTTGCGATTTCATCGCGGCGTCTCCGGCCTTTGGGCGCGCTGGCAGGGTGGGAATCTTTTACCCCTGCCTTTGGGAAGTAAACCTAGTCGAACTCTGGGGGAAGTACCCTCAAAAATGTGTTTTCCCAAGAACGTATCGTGAGTCGGGCAAACTCGCCTTTTTTGCCTTGAGAGCCCTTGAGGATCTGAAGCCCGGCTATGGTGGCATACCCGCGCCTCCGGACGTACCCCAGAACCGGGTAGACGAGTGGGACGAGTCCGATCTGATTCTAGTTCCCGGTTTGTGTTTCGATCTCCATGGGGGGCGGTTGGGGACGGGGCACGGGTACTACGATCGTTTTCTTGGTCCGAATCCGGCTAAAGCGTGGGGCGTCTGTTGGCAGGCTCAAGTGGTAGACTCCCCCCTACCGCAGCATGAGAATGATGTTAGTGTGGTGGGCTTGTGCACTGAGCTGGGCTTAAGTCTCTTTTAGAGGGAAGGGTTTTCCATGGTTATTGTTTGTTTCGGGGATGTATTCGCCAAGCCAGGGCGGCGGGCTCTGGCGGCGGTGCTGCCCGAATTGCGGACACGGTACCGACCCGACTTTGTTCTCGCGAATGCAGAAAATCTAGCAGGCGGGCGAGGCGTTAATGAAAAAAGCCTGAACGAGTTGCTGGAATTGGGCGTGAACGGCTTTACAGGGGGCAACCATACCTGGGACAACCCGGAGGTTTACGATTTGCTAGCCCGGGAGAAACGGCTTTTTAGGCCTGCCAACCTGCCGAGTTCGTCAGCGAACCCCTGCCCGGGGCGTGGTTACGGACTGCTGGAAAACAACGGCAAGCAGCTGATGGTGATCAACCTCCTGGGGCGAGTATTTATGGATGCCGTTGATTGCCCATTTGAATGCGCTGATGAAATACTGCGAACGCAATCTTTTCCTGGCCCTATTCTCGTCGACATGCATGCCGAAACGACAAGCGAGAAGTATGCTATGGGCATGTTCTTGGACGGAAAGGTCAGCGCGGTAGTGGGAACCCACACCCATGTCCAAACATCCGATCTGCGTGTCCTTCCGAAGGGAACGGCGTATATCACTGACGTGGGGATGACAGGCAGCTTTGACTCCATTATAGGGTTGGGAGCGGCAGAAGTGGTCCGCAAGTTCATGACCAAACGCCCTCAGCGAACGCAACCTTCGGCGGAAAACCCCGGATACGGGTGCGTTGTCTTCAAGTTTGGCAACGGTAACCGGGTAGAACATTTCGTACGTTTGAGGGAGACAATTTCTGATTTTGAGAAGCACAAAGGGAGAGATTGGCCGACATGAAAGCGGATGCACAATTGGAAGAACTCAAGCGCGGCACGGAAGAGATCCTCGTAGAGAAGGATTTGCTGGAGAAACTCAAGAAGTCGGAGAAAACCGGTAAGCCGTTGATAATCAAGGCTGGATTTGATCCCACAGCCCCTGACCTTCACCTTGGCCATACAGTGTTGATGCAGAAGATGGCACAGTTCCAACGCATGGGACATGAGGTTGTCTTCTTGATCGGGGATTTTACGGGTCTCGTGGGGGATCCGTCAGGAAAATCCAAAACCCGGCCCCAGTTGACGCCAGAACAAGTGAAAGCGAACGCAGAAACCTACAAAGAGCAGGTCTTCAAAATCCTCGATCCTAAGACAACTCGTGTGGCATTTAATAGCACCTGGTTGGAGAAGCTTAGTTCGTTCGAATTTGTAAAACTTGCGGCCCAATCAAATGTGGCGCGCATGCTGGAGCGGGACGATTTTAGTAAACGTTACAAGGCAAATGAGAGCATCAGTATCCACGAGTTTCTTTACCCGTTGTTGCAGGCTTACGACTCGGTTGCGCTGAAAGCAGATGTCGAACTGGGGGGGACAGATCAGAAGTTTAATCTTCTACTGGGGCGTGAGCTCATGCGTCAATACGGACAGGAGCCCCAAGTTTGCATCACAATGCCGCTGCTCGAGGGGCTGGACGGGGTGCAAAAGATGAGCAAGTCCTTGGGTAATTATGTCGGAGTTTACGAGAGCCCCAATGAAATCTTTGGGAAGCTCATGAGCCTGCCGGATGCTAGTCTGCGTCGTTATTTTGATCTTCTTAGTGATCTCTCGATTCAAGATATTCAAGATCTTTTCCAACGATTAGAGAGCGGAAAGGAACACCCCAGGGACGTAAAGATTCGCTTTGCGTGTGAAATGGTTTCTCGGTTCCACTCGTCCGACGCGGCTGTTCATGCTAAAGAGCACTTTGAAAGAGTATTCTCGAAGAAAGAAGTGCCCGACGACATTCCAGAGTTCGATGTGGTTGCCGGGGAAATTTGGTTACCAAAATTACTCACCGATTTAGGGTTTGTGGGGAGCACCAGTGAGGGTAAGCGCCTCATCAAGCAAGGTGCAGTGAAAGCGGATCAGGGAAAGGTAGAAAATGAGAACCTGACCGCACGAACCGATTTTACGCTGCAATGTGGAAAGAGGAAATTTGCGCGCATTCGTGTGAAGTAAGAAAAAAAGCGCGAAACTCTCCCTCACTGCGATAAAATATTCCTCGTGTCCGAGTCTTTTTCCATCGTTATTCCGACCTTTAACAGCCTTCCGTATGTGGAGGAGTGTGTCGCTTCTGCACTGGGCCAGACCCATGGCAACGTGGAGGTCGTGGTCGATGACAATGCATCACACGATGGCACCCCGGAGACGTTGGAATCACGATTTGGATCCGATGGTCGTCTAAGGGTTTATAAGAACACTGAAGACTTGAACATTCCCAACGGTTGGAACCGCGCCATCAGTCACGCGACTGGCGAGTATTTGCTCCTGCTTCACTCCGACAATATATTGCATCCGGACTTTGTGCGGTTAGTACTTGAAAAGGTCCAGAGCACACAGGGGAAGGTCCTATACACAGAGTGCAAGTACTTTGAAGGGGAAACCCCCGCCGCACTTTTTGGGAGTGCCCCAGAGGCGATCACTCATGACCATCTAGGGCGAGGCCCCGGCGCTGTGGCGTATGCTTTTCGCTTCCAACGCATGATCCCGACAAGTGCGCTTGCGATCCACCGAAGTTGTTTTGAGCGGCGTCTACCCTACGATGTGCGTTATCGTTGGGATCCGGACATTGAGCAAATGGCGTGGCTGGCGCACGAGTTCGGTGTGGTGCATCTGCGTTTTCCTTTGGCGGCGATACGCACGCACAAAGGACAGGCTGCGTCGTGGAAAGATCCGACTTTTTCTACGCAGTACCGCGAACTGCTTTTGCTCGAGCACCAACGTGGCCTCACCGAGCGCCACCATTTCCTCTTAGATTGGGCGAGTTCAAATCAGTATATTGCGGAACGGATTTCGGAAATCGGCGGCCCTTCAACTGCCATGGTGAAATACTTAAATCGTTGGTTGGCATCAGAGCTCCGCGTGCTTGCACACTTCCAGGCCCAGTTCCTCCGGCGTCTAAAGCAAGCTGTAATCACGCTCCTACATTGGGCTAGGATCCGCACCGGGCGCAGCGTGGGGCGTGCCGCCGCGCGCACTTAGGCCAATTCTTTATATTATTAGTGGCTTAGACGGTAGTCCGACGGGAAAAAAGGGCTTCAGATTTGGCCCAATCAGCCCGAAAAGAAAGAGCGAGGGAGGTTCCCATTGAGTGCCAACTCGGCGGCAAAAACTGCACCCCAGTTTGATGATCGACTTGTGAACGCAGTAAATCTGGTCAACGCCTTCCAAGAGGGAGTCGTAGAGACACTGAAAATCCAGTGTTCCTGCGAAGTCACCGCGGATCCGTACTACGTTCGGGACAAAGACGAGTACACGGATGCAGATGTAGCTGGGGTGATCGGAATGACCAGCTCAAAGTTTATTGGGGCAGTTGCCATCACATTCCCGCAAGAAGTTTACCTTGAGATCATGGGTAAGATGTTTGGCGAGGAATTTTCCACGGTTACTGAAGAAATCGAAGACGGGGCCGGCGAGCTATTAAATATCATCTTCGGGCATGCGAAATCTCAGCTCAATGCCAACGGTCACGACTTGGAAAGGGCTATTCCGAATGTTGTCCAAGGTGAAACTTTTGAACTCCAGCACCTTACTCCGACACCAGCGATAGTGCTTACGTTTCATACAGAAAAAGGGTCTTTTAGGCTGGAAATTGGAATTTCAGCTTAGTCTAGGAGGATGTATGTTCCCGAAAGAAACTAAAATTGCCGTTGTCGACGATATGTCAACGATGCGAAAACTGGTGACGAAACACCTGCAAGCCCTTGGGTATGAGAATGTACAAGCGTTTGACGACGGCGCAGTGGCGTGGCCTGAGATTGAGAAAGCCCATTCTGCGGGGGAACCTTTTCAGCTAATTATTTCGGATTGGAACATGCCCCGAACGAATGGTTTGGAGCTTCTCTCCAAAATCCGTTCGACAAAGGAGTTTGCACACCTGCCGTTCATCATGCTTACTGCTGAGTCGGAAGATCACCAAGTTCAAAAGGCAAATCTTCTAAAAGTAAGTGGCTACATCAAAAAGCCGTTCACGCCGGCTACTCTAGCAGAAGTGCTGGATGGGGTATTCAAAAAGAAAAAAGCCGCTTAGGCCGCGTTTCTCTTTCTCAGTTGTCGATTGATCTCCTCAGCGATCTCTTCCAAAGGAAGAGTCATATCAATACCTCCCAATTTTTCAGCCTCCTTTGGCATTCCGTAAACTACAGAAGTCGACTCGTCTTGGGCGATGTTGTACGCTCCCCGTTTGCGCATTGCCGCAAGTCCCTCTGCGCCGTCTTTGCCCATTCCGGTTAGAATAACGCCGATTGCTCTCGGCTTACGAAGTTTGGCGATTGAATGCAGAAGGTAGTCTGCCGATGGTCGAATGGAATGAAGAAACGGTTTTTGATGGAGCACAACCGCGTATTGGGCCCCGGCCTGCCGAATCTCCATGTGGTGGTCGCCCGGAGCGAGATAAGCAGTTCCTACTTCAACTTTTTCTCCATCTACCGCTTCTTTTACGGGAAAGGGACAGATCTTGTTCAGGAGGTCCACATAGGTTTTCATAAAGGCTTCGGGAAGATGCTGGACAACAAGTATCGCAGCATCGCGATCCATTTGTATTTTTGGAAGCACAAACTTCAGCGCCTCGGTGCCTCCGGTTGAGGACGCTATGGCAACGAAACTGGTGGCGTACCGCCTGATCTTACTCTGCGGGATGTCCGTTATACTCTGTGTGCCCTGGGGTTTACGGGGAGAAGCTGCGGCTACGGTGCGAAGTTTTGTGACGAGTAGAACCAATTCTTCAGCCGTTTGCTCAGTGGGTATTTTG
Organism: Bdellovibrionales bacterium; assembly: GCA_020435295.1. Lineage (GTDB taxonomy): Bacteria > Bdellovibrionota > FAC87 > UBA2466 > JACKAF01 > JACKAF01. The sequence continues at coordinate 10,496 of JAGQZV010000024.1, forward strand.
ACGACATCCACTGCACCGGCTCCAATGGCATCAAGCATGTGTTGCGGATTTTGAGTAGGGTCCAGACTCATCGCCAGGGTGCGTATTGGAAAGTGTTTCATGACTTTTCTTAAGAACGCCACGCCACTCATTTTGGGCAAATGCAGATCTAACAGCATAATGTCGGGCCTGAGTTCGACAAGCAGCTTCCTCGCTTCGAAAGCGTCTGTGGCTTCACCAACGATCTGGAACTCTGGCGCCGCGGTGAGCGCGTACCGGATTCTGTCTCGCGCTTCAGCAGACTCCTCTACTACTAAAATGCGAACGGTGCCCTGGTTCACGCGACCTTCTTTCGCGGGAAGCGGCTTAGGTAGGGGATCATTTCCCGGGCAGCCAAGATCGTATCAAAAAGGCCCAGTTCAAGCGCCTGTTGAATGGTTTGAGAAAACTTAGTTTCTTTAGGGTGCTGCAAAAGAATCTGTCCACCGCTCGAAGAAATGGACTCAAGCCCGGCCAGGCCGTCAGCCCCGAAGCTGCTAAGAAGAATGGCGGTGACGTCTTTTCCTAGTGCTTTGGCGGCAGAGCTGAATAGCATATTGATGGATGGAGGCTGTCTAGAAATGCTTGAATCATCGCCTAACCTCAGAACCGGTCGTCCATTGTCTAATTCTATGGTCCCGTTGTATGGCTTAGAGATAAAGTAGGCGTTGCCGTGTTGAAGTACCTGATCCGGACCCGCAATATGCAGCCCAATAGAGCAATTTGCTTCTACTCGGCGCAAGTAATGCCCCAGAAAGTATCCGATGGTGCTGTCCGCCACGACGATTGGGGGGCAATTGGGTGTGGCGCTTTCAAGTAAGGCTTGCAGAAACTCGGGGCTTCCAATGTTCCCTCCAACCACTAGGAGGTTGGCTGTGTGTGCTACTTTTGTTGCCTCCTCAGCGATCGATGCGGAGGGGCGCTCGGCTGCGACGATATGGAAAGCGGCAGCGCGCACCTTTTCTACCAGGGACTGTGCCATTGCTCTGAGTGATGTTTGATCAAAATTCAATGGTTTCTGTACGAACTCTACCGCTCCATACTCCATTGACTGAAGGGCTTCCTCTCCGTAGGCATCTAGCTGGCTCACCATTACGACTGGCGTGGGGAAGTGTTCCATCAACTTTTTGAGAAACTCGACTCCGGTCATACCTGGCATTTCGATGTCCAAAGTCACCACCATCGGTTTGGTTTCTACGATCAGTTTACGAGCTTGGTGCGCATCCCCCGCCGTACCCACTACCTTCAGCCCATTTTGAGCGAAAATCTTTTTGAAGAGTTCTCGGATGTTTTCGTTGTCGTCCACGATGGCTACAGTAATCTCAGACGGCGGGGCTTTCGCGCCAAATCCGGAAAGATCAAGGTCCGACGCGCTGTCTGGAGTAGTGGCTTCTGCTACGACTTTGAATGGTGATACAGATAGAGTAATTTTTCTTGCCTGCACCCCGCCGACATCTTGGTGCACGATGGGAATCCCCTTCCGAGTAAGGATATGAAACGCTACTGCGATGTTCTGTTCCCCTATGTCCTTTGTTAAGTTCAATCCGCGGAAGATATTTCCGCCCCCATATACGTGAGCCTGAATTCTAGACAGCTTTGCACCGGCTTCCTCCATGAGACTGAGCAGGTCCGTAATCGCGACCGAGCCAAAGCGTTGAGTGGGAGTTTGGCGTTCGTTGGGGAACGGGAGCACATAATGGGTGAGGCCGGCAATCTGGGTCATGGGATCGCACAGTACTACCGAAACACACGATCCCAAATTGGTGGATACTTCTTCCCCAGGCTTGGGGATGAAAATAGTTCCGGGAAGTAGATAGATATGCTTCATTCTACGCACTCTTTCGGTAGATGCTGTATTCTTTCATCTTCAGACCGGCCGCTCTTACGTAGCCTACCTCGCTGTGCCCTACAAAAAGATAGCCGCCTGGATTGAGCGCTCCCGTAAGGCGTTCGATAATCTTCTGCGCCGTCTCTTGCGAAAAATAGATGAGAACATTGCGGCAGAAGATAATGTCAAAACCGCGTTCAAAAGGGTACGGGTTTGTGTGTAGATTAAAGGGCGCAAAATGTACCATTTTCTGAATCTGCGGTTGAACTTGGAAGTGGGCTTCTCCATCCGCGTTTTCGCAACGGGAAAAGTATTTTCTTACGAGACTAGGTTCCAGTTTTGCTAGTCTTTCCTGTGAATAGATTCCCGTTGCTGCACGCTGCAATGCAGACAAGTCGATGTCGGTCGCCAGGATCTTGGCTTTAAGATCGGGTTCGGAATGTAGTGCTTCGTTTACACTGATTGCAAGCGTGTAGGCTTCTTCACCGGTGCTTGTGGCGGCACACCAAACCCGTATTTCGTGACTTTTGTCGCGTTTTTTTGTCTCGATGACCTCAGCCATAATAGTCCTTAGGGTTTCGAAGTGAGACCCTTCTCGAAAAAATCGAGTGGTGTTAGTGGTCATGGCTGAGACAAACTCGGCTATGTCGCCGGGCTTTTCGGCCCGCAGCCGTTCCGCGTATTGCTGGTAATTGCGTAGCTCGTGCCGGCATAAAACGCGTGTAAGGCGATTTGCCATTTTTAGTTGACTCGCTGGTCCGTCCGTAAGGTGAATTCCCGTCCACCTGTGGAGCATTTCCCTAAGGGTGTTAAAGCCTTGGCGATCTTTCTGCAGCGCATTAAAGAGCTCGAAATTTTGCTCCGCACGACTCTTGAGACCTTGTTCGTTGAATTTCTTCATTAGGGTATTTGGGACCACACGTGTTCGAAGTCTTATCGGAACAATCGGGGCGAAAGCCAAATGATTTCTTAGTATTGCCGGACTGACTCGGTGGGCTGTTTCCATTCAAAAAATGTCCCTTGGGAGCCGATAAGAAAGTGAAAAACCTTAGGTTCTCGTGAGTACTTAAATGCCGACTGAGTCCGATGATAAAGCTTTTTTCGAGGAGCTAAAGCGAGAGTTTCTCTCAGAAGCTTCTTTTCTCCTCGAACAATGCGATGAATCCTGTCTGAAGTTGGATGACGAAGGGTTACGTCAAGAAGCGCTGGATGAGATTTTCCGAGTCTTCCACTCCGTGAAGGGAGGAGCGGCGGCCGTTGGTTTCGAAGACCTTTCACGTTTCGCGCATTCCGTGGAGAATTGTCTGGGAATTCTTCGTAAATCCCCGGATCTTATTTCTCCGAATGTTACCACTATTCTTTTCCAGTCTAATGATGCACTAAAGGCTCGCATCGAGGCACTCAAAAACAATCCGGAGTCGCGTTGGGATATTGCAGATCTGTCAGAGGATGTCAGACGCACGACGGAAGGACTTGAGTCTCAGCTGCAAGGTGGGGCTCCGGTGCCGTTGGAACCCAGGTTGGGCAAGGTTTCACGCAATAGCGACGATCAAGGGAAAACGCAGAAAAACACCGTGCGTGTTGATACAAAGTACATCGACACTGTCCTAGATCTTATCGGAGAACTGGTGGTCATAAAGAGTCAGCTTCTCCATAGCAATTTTCTTGTTCAGGACTCCTCTAGGTTGAAGTTGGATGGTCTGCTTTCGCTGTTTGATAAGACGGTCAGAGATCTTCAGGATCGAGCTCTTAGAATGCGAATGACACCACTTAAATCGGCTTTTATGAAAGCCCAGAGACAGGTGAGAGAGCTTTCCCAGAAGCTAGAAAAGCCGGCTAACATAGAAATAACAGGTGAAGCAACGGAAATTGATCGGGATCTAATTGAGCAACTGAGTGATCCTTTGGTTCACTTAATTCGCAATGCGATGGATCACGGAATTGAAGGCAAGGATGAGCGTCAACAAGCAGGAAAACCCGAACAGGCGACAATCAAGTTATCTGCGCAACAAGCGCGCGGCAGAATTGTCATTGAGATTGTCGACGATGGTCGAGGGATTAGCCGGGAAAAGGTCCTAGCAAGTGCGGAAAAAAAAGGCTTACTTCCCCCTGGTACAGATCTCAAGAATATGAGTGACGGAGAAGTCTTTGGATTGCTTTTTAAGCCAGGGTTTTCTACTGCTGAGAAAGTCAGCGATCTCTCCGGGCGAGGTGTAGGTCTTGACGTAGTGAAAAGCAATTTGGAGAAAATTAAGGGCACCATCGAAATTGAGTCCACCGTAGGCAAAGGGACTACTTTTAGGTTTTCTATTCCGCTCACAGCAGCGATCTTCGACGGAATGGTAGTGATGGTGGGGCAAAGTCATTTCATTCTTCCGTTAGACAAGATCGATGAAATTAGCCAGCTCAGAAAGATGAAATTGTACTCCGCCGGAGAACGGAAAGTTGTGGATTTTCGCGGAGAGATGATCGACGTGGTGTGTATGCAAGAGGCGTTTGGTTTACTTGGTAGGGCAGAACCGGCGCCATCCGAGTCCGACGTTATCGTGGTGTTGCACTTTATGGACTATCGGTATGCTGTACGGCTTCAGTCGATCATCGGGCAAGCACAAGTCGTCGTGAAGTCATTGGGAGAACAGTTTCAGAAAATTCCAGATATCTCTGGTGCGGCTGTACTGGGGGACGGAAAGATAGCTCTCATAGTCGATTCCGATGGTGTCGCGAGACGGATGGGGGTTTCGAACTCCGGTTTTGGCAGTTTAGCGAGAAATAGTGAAACTAGGGTAGCAAACCTTTAGAGGGAAGAGGAAAAAGACATGAACAGACTAAGTATTAGAGCCAAGGTACTCAGCTTGGCAGCCATCCCACTCGTCGGGTTTGCAATTCTAGCTTTTATTGTTTCCCGCTCCACTAGCCAGCAGTGGAACGTAGCTACAGAGGTGCTGGGGAGTTTCGATCTTATTGTTGAGCTATCCCAGCTTATCAACGACGTCCAGAAGGAGCGAGCCAAAGCAGCATCTTTCCTCGAGGGCGGAACGGCCTACTATGAGTTGGAAAACAGCCAAAACGCCGCGGATATTCAGTGGCGCAAGCTTAGTTCCTTAGTCCGTTCAAACTCTAACCTTCGAGAGCAAAGTAAGGCTCTGGACGAGGTTCAAGAACGGCTCGCCGAAGTCAGAGGGAGAGTGAAAGGGCGGTCTGTCGAAAGTATTGCGGTAGTAGATAATTACCGGAAGCTTATTGCCGGTTTAACGAGCATAGAACTCGGTGTGACAGAGCTAGGAGACTGGATCGAGCAAAGAATTAGAGGTGTCGCCTTGCTCGAATCTGCAAAAGAAAGCGCGGCGATGTTGATGGCGCACTTAGCAATAGCTCTAGGTAATGATAAACCTCTGACCAGCCGGCAGTTTCGAATGATTAGCTCTCTAAAAGAGGGCGTAAACTCAAATCTAAGTTTTGGGGCTCCCAGTTTGTCTCGCGATGCAAACGCGAAAATTCAAGGTTTTGCAAGCGCGTCGCACTGGATATCCGTAGATAAAGTATCAGAGCGCATCTTACTGAGATCTAAGAATGGGAAATACGAAGTTAGGGCAGATATCTTTTGGCGCGAAATGGAAGATGTCATTGATGATATTCAGGGATTGATTCCCGCTGAACTCGAGAATGCCAAGACTTTCTTCTCGAAAGCCAAACAGGAAGCAAACGCGAGGCTATGGGCTATTGGAATTTCGGTGCTTGCCATGGGTTTAGCAATGGGCGTACTGGCATTCTTTGTCATCAAGTCGATTACGAATTCTCTGTACTTAGTGATGCAGGAAGTGCTTAAGAGCGCGATGCAAGTCACCTACGCTTCTCAGGAAATGCAAGCAGCGAGCAAGCATCTTTCCAGTCGAGCAACAGAAGCGGCTTCCTCTATTGAAGAAACGGCCTCCTCATTGGACGAGCTGTCGAGCATGGTAAAAAACAATGCAGACAATGCAAAGCAGGCTGTTACTTTAGCGGATGGAAATAGCAAAGACGCGGAAAAGGGCGAAGGGGAAATTGGGCAGCTGATATTGGCAATGAACGAAATGGCTGTGAGTTCCAACAAGATTGAGGAAATTATAACGGTGATTGAAGACATTGCCTTTCAAACCAATCTTTTGGCTTTAAATGCCGCGGTAGAAGCAGCTCGTGCCGGCGAACACGGCAAGGGGTTTGCTGTGGTAGCGGATGCTGTGCGCACCCTGGCCCAGAGAAGCGCCGCCGCCGCCAAGGACATCACCGCACTCATTCGGGACAATGTTTCGAAAGTAGAACATGGGAAAAAAGTCGCTGATGCTAGTGAGGTGGTTCTGAGGGCGATTGTATCGTCAGCGAGGAAGACCTCCGAACTTCAGCATGAGATTTCCACTGCGAGTGTTGAACAGGCAAGTGGCATTACCGAGATCAGTCGAACGGTCAACCAGCTCGATCAGGTGACTCAAAGTAATGCCGCGTCGGCAGAGGAGCTTGAGGCGTCGACCAACGCCATTTACGATCAAGCGCAGGTGTTGGTAAATCTCGTGGATCGGCTGAGCCTTGTGGTTTACGGACGGCCCGGTCAGTTAAAGGAAGTCGTCGCTATTGACACCGATGGAAATGATTCTTCGCAAGACGGAGCAGGTGGCGGTGGGCTGCGCCTCGTGAAGGCGGGGGGAACCGCCATGCGCCCGGAAGCAGTTATTCCATTTGACGAAGAGCAAGAGGAGACTCCAACACAAGTTGGCAAAGTAGGAACAATCGACGGGTTTTAGAATGAGTGACACAATTAAGAAGGAAGGGGAGATCCGTCAGTATCTCGGGTTTAGCCTTAATGCGCAACGATATGGTCTCCCCATTGGCAGCGTTAAGGAAATCAGTACCGTTGGGGAGGTTACCGCGGTACCTCGAGTACCGAAGTTTGTGCTAGGGGTGATGAACCTCCGCGGAAAAATTATCCCAGTAATAGATCTGCGGGTACGTTTTGAAGTAACGGCTTCGGCATTTACTCGTGACACGTGCATTGTAATTGTAGAGGGCGCCCAGGGGGAGGTGGGTCTTGTAGTAGATAAGGTGGAGGAAGTACTCAATTTTGTCGAAGCACAGGTGAAGGCACCGCCCGCTATGGGGAGCGATGCTTTCATGAAGTATGTGAACGGAATTGCACGGTTTAACGAAGAGCTTGTAATGCTCATCGATGTTCAGCACGTGATGTCCTTTCAGGAATACCAGGACATTCTAACTTCTGAGGAGGCGGCTTGAGTAACGCGAATTTCAAGGCATCTCCCATCAGTCGCAGGCGGCACACCCGATTCAACCCGGACTATCTGACAGTTGCGTGGATCGAGCTCGGGGAGTCGGAAGAAGATTTCAAACCGCAGATGGCCGCGATCGTTATCAATCAGTCCTACCGGGGCGCCGCCCTCGGGGTACGGCCGCACGACGCCATTCGGGTTGGCCAGAAGTGTTTTGTCAAAGTAGGTGAACTAGCTCCCTTGCGCGCCGAAATTGTTTGGATAAAAGGTGAGGATCCAGAATTGATCAAAATCGGTGTGAACTTCCTTGATTAATATAATCATTTCAATTGGTTACGTCGAATTCGGCGCGCCCAGTCGGGCCTAATCAATCCCCTCCTTCCTGCCGATAAGTCTTTAGACGTGTAGTGCTGTTTCTCAGGAATAACTATGGCAAAAGCCTGGTACGTATTTAGTCAGGGGGCTTCTTTTGGCCCTCTAGAGACCAAAGTCGTGAAAGTCATGCTTCAACAAAAGCGCGTGACTTTGGTGGAGTTTATTTGGTGCGAAGGAATGGCGCAGTGGCAGCGTATTCGCGACGTCGCGGAGTTCGGTACCGAAAAGTTGCCGCCCTATCCAAATGTCCCCATCCCATCTGAGGCAGCGGAAGTATCTGAGAGCGAAGCGGAAGAAGAAAGCGTCGAGGAAGTCGAAGCCCAAGCGGAAGAGGTGCTGGAGGAAGAAGCGCAAGTCGAAGAGGCTGAGGAGGTTTCTGATCCTGAAGCAGAGGCCGTCGAGGAGGTAGAAGCGGAGGCAGAGCCCGAACCCGAACCCGAACCAGCGCCCAAGCCGAAGCTTGTCGCCAAACCTAAGCCGGTCGCAGGGAAAAAGGTCGCAGCCAAGCCGATCGCCAAAACGAAGGTCGCTGCAGCGAGCGCGGCGAAGCCGGCCGCTGCTGCCGGTCAGCAGCCAACTCTAAAGGAGCTCATGCTCCAAAAAGCCAAGGCGAAAAAAGCGGGTGCCCCGACCAAGGCATACGTTACCATCCGACGTCATGAGCGCATTGAAACGGACGCTGTTATTGAGGTGGCGGGCCACGGAAAGTTCACACTTATTAACATGAGCGTCAGCGGTGCCTTGTTGAAGTCGGAAAAAGGCATCCCTGCAGGAACCAACCTCAAGCTTAAGTTGCACTGCAAAGAGCTTCCCAAGAGTCCGTTTGCCATGACGGGAGTCATTGTCCGCGACGGTACGGAGCAAGGGAAAACAGAATTGGCACTTGAATTTACCCGCGTAAACCCCGCGCACAAACGCGCGTTGGAAGCGTACGTAAAAGGGAAATTGTCGGGTGCGAAAAAGGCGGCCTAGGAATGAAAGGACTTTACTTCATTTCAATGCCGCTTCGAACAGTCGCTCTGATCACGACACTTTCTTGGTCTACGTTTGCCTCTTCGGCATCTTCCCCTGAAACACTTGATACCCTTTTTAAAGAAAAGAAATGGGAAGCTTCGGCTCAAGCTGCTTATGAAGTGCTTGTAATGCAGCCGTCATCCAGCGACGCTGCCGCTAAAGGGGCTTTTGCGCTTTTTCAAAAAGGCTACCCAAACGCCGCGCTAATTTTCCTAAAACGTCTCACTCCGGCTCAATGGCAGCAGTTGCGCGCCAAGGATGCAGATTTTTTTGAACTGATTTCACTTTTACAGAAAAAAATTCCCCTAACAGTGCTCAATACGCGTATTGACGGAGCGGAAGCAGCGGGCAGCTATTTGAGAGATGAGAACCTATTTAGCAAGGGCCGAGAAGCCTTTGAAAATCAGCGTTGGGATGTTGCGCGCCAAAGCCTGAATGCGATCAATTCCAGTTCTAGGTACTTCAGCTCGGCCCACTACCTGCTGGCCGTCGCAGCTGTTGAAGAAAAAAACTACGATTTAGCCGCGCTTGAAGTTACACGCATGTTTGAACCCACTACTCTTGGCCAATCTACCGAATTTTGGAAGAATCTGCGGAGTGAAGTTAGCCAAGAGGCAGGTGCAAGTCTAAGCGTCATGCTGGATCCGAACCTGTTGAATAGGCTAAAACACACCGGGCAGCTCGGTACCATGGCGATAGCCCGCATCCACTACGCAAAAAAGGAATTCGACTTGGCGATTCAGAATTATGACAAGGTACCGCCAGGTTCGCCCTATTATTCCAGAGCACAGCTTGAAAAAATTTGGACTTACTTGCAATTGAATCAACACGACAAAGCGGCGGATCTTGCCAAGCAGGTTGGAAACGATGCCAACTTTGAAGCTGTCGAAGCCAAAATGATACATGCCATCATTTATGCGGATAAGAAAGACAGTACGGCCGCTCGCCAGCAGGTCCAGGCTTTTTTAGATGTGTACGACAAACTCAACACCGGCTTGCAGAATTACTTGAAATTCGGTATCCGCAAGGCACTCCCAGAATTTGTTAATGCAGATCTTGAAGCCGACAAGCGGGTTCAAGAGCTGCTTCATTACGAAAAAGTCTTGGCCGCAGAAACTGGCCGCTTGAAGAAGCTTACGGGTCTGTATCCGGTGTACGGAATTATGGCCGGCAATCTTGATTTGTTGCGGGGGAGTGTTGACAAAGAAGTCGGGCGCGTGACGCGTGAAGTGATTCAAAAACGCATTGAAGATCTCAAAGCCCTCTATGTGCAGGCAAAACTCGTCCGAGCTGAGTCTTTTTTAGAGGATCGAGAATCGCTGCGTACCGAGTTTAGGAAGAAAACCGGAATCACAGAAGAAATGCGTCAAGAACACGACCGGCAATTGGTACATTTGCTAACGACCGCTGTAAACGAGGTTGAAGAGGTTTTGCCGTTAATGCGAGAAAAGAACCTCTTTCTGCAGTTTCGACAGGCGGAATTGCTGTGGGAGCTAGGGCGAGCACACCTTATTCTGGCTCAGACCGAAGCAAAAGAGAAAAACATCAAGATTGGCGAAAAATACCAAATACTGGCGGTGAAGCACTCGGAAGACATTGCCGACCACCACCCTAAGTTTCCCAAACATAACCAAGCTGTATTTTTTACGGGGTTTTCTCAGTTGGAGCTTGGGCAGGACGAAAAAGCAATCAAGAACTTAAGCAAGTATGTCCAGCTTTATCCCAACCACGACAATGTTGCGGACGCTTATCGTATATTGGCGGATTATGAGTTTGATAGAAATAACTTCGCCAAATCGATTCAGCTATACAACCAGGTCCTTCATTTCGAAGAGTCCCAGGTGGTTGGCTACGCATTTTATAAGATTGCATGGGCAGCCTATAATATTCAGGACTACGCGAAAGCTATGCTGTCGCTGGAGAAAGCCATCCTTTGGGCGAATAAGTCCAAAGGAGCATCTCACGTGGTGTCGCTGAAGCGGGAAGCTAAGCGCGATCTCATTACTATTTACTCCGAAATTGGTGATGCTAAGCAGGCCTACCAATACTTTGAGCGCTTTATCGGTGAAGGTACCTACGACTGGGCGAACGATCTGGCAAAAGCCTACGATGAATCAGGGCAGTACGAGAAGGCAGTGTACTTGTTCAACGTGCTTATCGCCTTGGACAAATCTCCAGAAAAAAACCTAGAACACTATGCCGCGATCATTCGCTGCAACATGAGTATGGGAAGGTGGGCGGACGTCGTCGATTCCGCCAAAATTCTTGCGGAGAGCTACAAAAAAGAACTCAAAGCACCTACCGCTGAAGGAACGGTGCCGTTTGATGCTGAAAAAGCGTTACGAGAGGCTTCGCTGGCACAGCATTTCGAGTTTAAGGCCACAGAAGAACCGGAGATTATCGAACGTATTCTAACGTTGGACCGATATTACTTTGAAGCGTTCCTCGAATGGCCGACCGCACAAGATCCGCTCTACAAGCATGCGTACTTCCTCTACCAAAAGAAACGCTATCCCGAAGCGGTAGAGGCGTACGAGAGGCACTGGGTACGTTTCAAAGCACAACTAAAAGAACCCGTACGCGAAGAAGCGATTCGAAATCTTATTAATGGGCTTGAGAAATTGGAGGCTCAAAAGACGGAAAAACTCGCTGTCGCCAAGCCCAGTGAGGAAGCTGACAAAGACCAGGCCAAAAAGAAGGACGAGAAACCAACACAGCCAGGAATCGGTGACCTCACAGAGATCAGCAAAGAGGCGCAGGAGATTGTGGATTACGCCGGTGAATATGTTCAAACCTATCCCAAGAATGATCACACACGAACGATTTCGTTTTTGCGGGCTAGCATGTTGCTCAAGTACAGCAAAATGGAAGAGGGTATACGAGAAACCCAGGCGATATTTGATGCGGATGTTGATGATAAGTTCGGCAAGGCGGCCATCCAAAACTTGCGCGTGGCTTATTACAAGTTGAAGAACTGGGAGTCTACGTTCAAGTGGGCAACCGCCATGTTAGAGCGACCGGATCCGAAAATGCGGCCCTATCACAAAGATCTGGGCCTGATTCGAGAAGAGTCCTTATTTCTTTGGGCGGACAAAACAGAAGACCACGTGACGGCTGCCAAGCTCTTTTTAAATGCAGCACGCGACCCCCGAATGAATCGGCTGAAGCAGAACTCTTTGTTCAACGCTATCATTAGGTACCACAAGGCTGAGGATAAAACTCAGGTACTGGAACTCTCTAAAGAGCTGGAAGCGATGGGAGCGCCCGCCAAAGACTTGGTGGCTGAATTAAACGGGATCCGCGCCGCAATGTACCAGGAGGCCGGGGACTACGTCACCGCACTCCCACTTTTTGAGAAGTTTTTGGCAAAGCCCGGAAAGGACGTAGCACCGGACGTATTACAGCAGGCGCGGCTAAATACAGCACTGATCGCGCAAGGTGCCGGAAAAAAGAAGGAAGCCGTTTCGTTATACAACCAGTACATACAGGGCGAAAAAGATAAAGAGGGAGCGGGTGTGCGCCAGGCCCAAGCCGCATTGAAGTACATGCAGGCCCAGATCAATCGCAAACCTGCGGCGACCTACGCTGGTTGGGCGGTATTGGAATCGAAACGCCAAAAATTTGAAGCGGCTCCATTGCCACCGAAAGGTTCGCTTGGTGCTCGGATCAAGCAGGGGGCGGCGAATCTGGAAGCCTTGGCAAAGCAGTTCTTCGACGTCTCTGCGAGTCCGGAAACGCCTGTGCACTTTGCTTACGAAGCATACTGTTCGGTGCCCTATCTTTATCAGGCGTTTAGCCGTGAAGTGTTGAAGCTTGCGGTCTCGGTTCCTGAAGCTTCGAGAGAAGCGGTGACAGCCCAATTGCGCAAGGTTACCGATCCGATGGACGAACGAGTGCTTGCCACAGCAAAGGACTGTATTGAAAAGAGTGTGGCAGCTCGTCACACAGGTCCCATTTATCGTGAAGTGAATAAGCAGTGGGGATGGGAGCAAGATGCAGGTGAGGTCCAACTGGTGACAAACTTCGTGGACGCTCTAGCCGGCGGATCCCCTTGGATGCAACCCGCCGTGGTAAAGCGGACCGAAGCGCAGATCATTCAGTCGCATCTAGAAGGCAAAGGTGGCTTAGACAGTTGGTACTCGCTCGGTGTGATCCGCATGAATGAGGGGAAATGGCAACTGGGACGTCTTACGCTTATTGACGCGCTTAGCAAGAAACCCACAGAGCAAAAAAGTGAAGAAAAAGAAGGCAAAGACGCCGAGACAGTCGATCAAAAGATCGCCCGGCACAAGGCTCGAATCATGAACGCGCTTGCCGTCGTAGAATGGGCAGACTCAAAGCCCGAGGTCACCACTTTGCTTGCGCTCTTTGAGAAGGCGGCACAGGAAGGATCACCGAAAGCGTACCTAAACCTCGCTCTATTGCACTTGCGTGAAGGCCGCAAAGAGGAAGGGTTTACTGCGTTAAAAGCTGGCTTGGAGATGGGGGCGCTCGATGACAATCCGCAGCTTAAAGAAACCCTGACGCGCGCATTGCCAAAACCGGCGGATCCGGGAGTGGAGGGTCAGAAATGAAAAAAAAGCTAATCTCTGTCATAATATTAATAACCGCTTTTGTGCAGGTGCCGTTGGCTTTCGCCGAAGACATCAGCGCCCCGGAATCGAATGTTAAGAAGAAAGTAATCTACAAGAAGCGCGAAAGTCATAAGTTCGGCGGAATTAGCTTGAAGGGTCAGCTAAAAAAACCTGACTTGGACTACATCTATAAGCGCAAAGGGCTACGGCAGGAAAAAATCGTAAATATACCCGAAGACTTCAACGATGAGATCATTCAAGGCGCGGGCCAATTCTGAGCCCGGACACAATCTAAAAGTTACCGTTTACTGGGGAGACATTCTCTACGATACGGTTTACGTACTACCGAAACAGTCTGTGACTGTGGGGCAGGATTCCGCCAACACGATCGTTGTTCCACTTGATGGAAATAGTCGCAAGAGCCTGGAGCTTATTAAGGTTTCTGAAAATAATCTGGTAGATCTCAATTTTGATGAGTCCATTCAGGGGCATGTACGCCTAAAGGGCGAATTTCTACGCCTGCAGGCCGTGATTGACGAAAAGCGTGCGGCCAGAAACACAGATGGTTTGTATACCGTCCAAATGAACGAAAATGACGAGGCGGATTTAGTGATTGGCCACGTCAGCTTTTATTTGAATTGGACGAAACACCGGGTGATGATCCCCAAGCACGCCGGGCAGGATCGCAAGCGTACCGCGCTGGTGGCGATCATGAGCGCCGTTCTAATGTTGAGTCTAATGGGAATCGTGAATTTGTTTGAAGTTCCGGAGCCCGAGATCCCGCCCGAACGTTTGGTAACGCTCAAACCGCGAGAGCCTGAGGTGAAGGCCAAGGCAGCAGTAGGGGAGAAAAAAACTACCGACGGCGGCGCTCAAAAAGGCGATCCGGGCAAAGCACAGCTTTCCACCAAACCGAAACTGACGGAAGCTCAGAAACTCGAGCAAGAGCTTACGGGTGACTTGTTCTCTGATCTTTCGGATATTGGGACTCAAGCACCGACAAAGGCTGTGAAGCAAGATGCGGCTGTTGCCGCGGCCATTGATCAGGCCGGTTCGGGCGGTTTTACAACCGAAGGATTTAAGACCGGAGCCGGCGGTAAGAGCAAAGGTATTGGCCGCACGGTTGGGCAGGGCGAGGGCGGATTTGCCGGGACGGGTCGTCTGGGCTTATCAGGGAACTCGGCGGTAGAAGGCTCGGAAGGTTATGGCGCCATCGAAACTGTAACCGAAGGTGGACTCGATCGAGATGTTATTGATGCCATTGTTCGCAAACGAAAGGCGCGCATTCGATTGTGCTATGAACGCCAACTCAATTTTCAACCGAAGCTTTCCGGAAAGGTTACGGTTGCTTTTGTTATCTCCGGAACGGGTTCCGTGCAGAGCGCCAGCATCTCGGAAGACACGATGAAAAGTAGTGCCGTCAATTCATGCATTATTTCCGAAGTGAAGTCGTGGAAATTTCCTGCCCCAAAAGGGGGGACACTTGTAAACGTGGATTACCCCTTCGTCTTTGAATCCAGTCTAAAGAATTAGTCTACCTAGCGGTACCGAAAGGTATGGCGTCACTTTGTGAAGAGCGGTACCGAAAGGTATGGCGTCACTTTGTGAAGAGCGGTACCGAAAGGTATGGCGTCACTTTGTGAAGAGCGGTGGCAACTTCCGGGTCACCCTATCCGGCTTCCATTGAAATACCTTTCTGCGGAGGGCTCGGCGCATGCAGTCGTCTTCGCCTTCGGAATAGGGCGTATTCAACCACTCCAAAACTTCAGTTTCTGTCCGCTCGCTGGAAATCTCTAAACATTTCAAGGTGCAGGGCTTCGAAAAGCGGCATTCCTCCCCTCTTTTTGACAAAAATTCGGAAATTGTGCTCCACGGATACTGCTCAACTTGGCGGCAAATTCCAGCCTTTACGGGGTTTCGGAACACGTACTTGATCACGCAGCCAAATTGGAACCCGTCCGATATCAGGCTCCACTTATACGGTCCCCCAAACAGGTGGTTTATCGTGCCGGAGAACCGGTTTATGGTCTTCGTAGTCTCGCGCAGCAGATATTGCATGACGCTGTCAATGTTTCCATCTGGGGTACTGAGGACCAGGTGGATGTGATTCGACATGAGAACGAACGCATGTACCCGAGCGCCGTAGGTATCTGCGACGGTTTCCAAAAGGCGCGTAAAGATCTTCCACAGGTCGGTCTTATGTAATAGAAACCACTGGCGGTTATTGGATCGAGCCACCACATGATACGGGAGGTGGCGGGAGCGTATTAGAGATGTTCTGGGCATACGTGACTAGTGCAAGCAAGTTAGCTGCCAAAGTAACCGCGCAAAGTGACGCCATACCTTTTGGGATGCTAGCGGCGACGACGGCGGCGCGGAGCGGCCTTCTTCTGCGTTGGCGCTGTTGCGGGTTCGTTCACCTGGGGTGCCTGAACCGCAGGTTTTTGCTTTGACGTCGGGGTAGGTGCCTGAACCGGTGCCGTGGCTGGCGGCGGATCGTTGGCGACGTCACGTTGAATGTTGTTCTCAAAAAAGTTTGTCCGTACCCGTTCCTCGTGGCTCTGGCCGTCTGACACGAATAGGTCGACAACGGGCGTGGATCCGATCATGTGGTAAGTGACAGTCTTATTTTTTTCTTCGTTTCCAAGTTTATCAATACTCTTGTACATGATCTTGTAGGTACGGTGTTCCGCCGTCAAAGTGAGCGGGCCGTTGTAGTTCTGCATTGGACTATCGTTGATGCTAAATTGCGTCTGTGCCACACCAACACCCTTGTTTTGCACGTTAAAGGTGATGATGTTTGGTGAGGGCGAATACGTCAGGCCTTCTCGTGTGACAAGAGGCTGAGCGGTCTCTATCGTCGTTTCAGGCGCTTCAGTCTGGATGAAAACCGAATACTGATGGCTCGGTTCCATATTTCCTGCGCGATCCACAGCACGGTAGACGATCCGGTGCAAGCCAGCATCAGTAAAGCGAATAGGTTCA
>JAGQZV010000259.1 GCA_020435295.1 Bdellovibrionales bacterium
GGAATTCATTTAACTATCTGCATTCATAGACATTTTACGGCAGCCTGTGTGCAGTAGATTTGCACACGAAGTGCGTGGCTTGACCGTAGGACAGACCGACGTTACGTTCCCTGTGCTTTTAACTCAAACTCTCGTGAACAATGGAGATCAAGCATGGATAGCTTAGTTCAAAAACCCGCCCCCGAATTTAAGGCGGAAGCGCTAGTCGGAAGTGGATTTAAGGACGTCAGCCTGGGTGATTTCAAAGGAAAATGGGTTTGCCTGTTTTTCTACCCTCTGGATTTCACCTTCGTCTGCCCCACGGAAATAACCGCCTTTAACGATAAGTACGAAGCCTTTCGTGAACTGAACTGCGAAGTGGTGGGCTGCTCTGTCGACAGCAAATTTAGCCATCTGGCTTGGTCCCAAAAGGGCCGAAATGAAGGCGGTATCGGCGAGTTGAAGTTCCCGCTCCTCGCTGACATAAAAAAAGAAGTCGCGCGCGATTACGGTGTCCTTCTCGACGCCGGCATTTCACTGCGCGGTTTGTTTCTCATCAATCCCGAAAAGAAGGTACAGTACCAACTGGTCCACGATCTCGGAATCGGCCGAAACGTCGACGAAGTGCTGCGCGTGTTGTCCGCTCTACAGGAATCTGCCAAGACGGGCGAGGTATGCCCGGCGAATTGGAACCCCGGAAAGAGCACCATGAAGCCCGATCCCAAGGGATCTCAAGAGTATTTCAAGAAGCTCTAAACCAAATTGGCCACCTGGCCGCTGCGGCTTAGGCCGAAGCGGTCAGGCCCTGGCTTTCTACTTCCGACCCTTTTCCAACCTACGGACGTAATCGAGGAAATTCTCCCGATTATCCATTGTCTGGTGGTAATTTTGATAATTGCGCGACTTTCCACCCTGGGAACGGTTCCGCTTGGACCCACTATTTCCGTTGTCGCGGGATTGGTTTTGCGTCGAGGCCCCACCTCCACGCTGCGGGCGTTCTCCACGTTTATCTAAAGCAGAGGTAAGAAGCTCGACCGCCAATTTCTCTAAGTCGACTCGCTCACGGCGAGAAAGCAAGTCCAAACGACGGTAAAGCCCCTGCGAAACCGGAAGGCTCAACTTTTCCGGATAGTCCTTTGTGTAAAGCGGTTCTGGAATGGCGCCGCCGCGACTGCGAGTATCGACGATATAGTCCTCAACCGCGTCTTCAAGCAGCGTGTACACCTCTTCAGGATCGTGGCCTTCGACACTCAGCTCGGCGATTTCCGCCACAGTGCCAACGTAGTTGCCCCGGTTCCGATCAAACCGAAGTTGAAATACAAATTCATTGTTGTCAAAACGGGCCGTGCGCATCGGGGCGGAACGGTTGTTGCCGCCCCCGCGGGGTCCGCGTCCTGGCGCTGGCGATCCGCCCTCGCGGCGCTGGCCGCCTCTAGGTTTGGGCCTCTTCCCGGCACGTTTGCCATCAGACATGATTTCTCCTTCATTTTCACGCAATGGGATCGTGAGTGTCGAAATAACAGCGAATTAGTATGACGATTCAGTGCCTAGAAGCGGCACAGTGGCCCTACTGCTGAATCTCTTTAGTACACCAGCGCGGCCCGGATGTTAAGTCCTTTCCTCATGGAGACCCGCTAAGGCAAAAGGCCGCAGACTCAGCAAGTTTTTTCCGAAATGCCTTGCCTCATGAGTTTTTTTGAAGTGTCCTTAGCCTTTGAAACCCTGCGTCGTTGGCGTTGGGAGGACAGGTGAAACCCAACAAGAAAATAGAGTATTCGGTTGCAGCCCTGTATTACCTGGGCGGCCGGCCGGGGAAAACCGCAAGTGTTCGCGAAATCTCCTCTGCCTGCCAAATCCCCGAGGCCCTGCTGAGTAAGATCATGCAGCGCCTGAAGCGGGTGGGCGTCGTCCACCCCATTCACGGCAATCAGGGAGGCTACAAGCTAGCAGAAGACCCGAGCACGTTCAGCCTGTTGCAGATTAGCGATGCGTTGAGCGACCGTCGGCCGTCGGTCGAATTTGATTCGCCCGCGGTTTCGGTTCTCAACCGCACGGTGCACCAGCTACTAACTTCGGTGTCCCTGGAGAGTTTGATCACCCAACCGCACCTCTAGGCCCGGCTGTTTATCAACCCCGCGCATCATGCTAAGATGACTGCGAGGTTAAGCACATGATTCATGTATCGCCGGAAGCGGTTAAGAAGATTAAGGAACTCCAGACTGAAGCCCCGATGGGGCCCGGGATGGGTTTGCGCGTGGCCGTCGTTGGAGGCGGGTGCAGTGGCATGTCCTACAAGTTAGACTTCGCCAAGGAGCCAACCCCTGAGGACAAAGTTTTTGAACAGGATGGAGTACGAGTCTTCGTAGATCCCAAGAGTTACCTTTACATAAAAGGCTTAACACTTGAGTACAGCGGCGGGCTCAACGGGACTGGCTTTGGTTTCAAGAACCCCAACGCTACAAAGAGCTGCGGTTGCGGCTCATCATTCGCTGTTTAGAAGACGTGTGAGGACTGCGTCTACCCAATCTTTTCCCCCTATGCTAAATTGAATCATCGTTCGCAGTTCGTGACACTTCATAAAGCAGACTCTTAAGGCAGTTTAAAAAGTAGTTTACAAAACGGCGAGGCAACACATGGTGAGGTTATTCTTAACCTACGGGTGGATTTGTGCGTTTGCAGTAAACCAAACGGCTTTTGCAAAAAGAGTCGTCTTACTCGAGGACGCCGCCCCGCGGGCAGAATTCTCCGCCCTCCCTACGTTAAGCCGCGAGTCGGTGGCGCCCATCCAAAT
>JAGQZV010000260.1 GCA_020435295.1 Bdellovibrionales bacterium
CAGCCCGCGCCAAGAAAAAAATAGAGGTGATCGAGCACCGTAAAATGAAATTCTCCCCGTACTAGCAACTCACTGGTGGTGCTCGCGCTCGTAAGGTTGGTCGCGTGTGCGAGCCGGAGACTCGTTGTCAGGAACGAGAGCGGAAAAACGCGAGCCTCCGCCTTGTATTGGACGGCGTACAGATTCCAGCTCGATTGGGAGAATCGGGAAGCCAGTTCAAGATTGAAGACGTCGGAGGCAAACCAGTGGTAGGCGAGTGTCTCGTCCAGGATTCCGCTCCTAAAGCTGGGATCGCGGTAGCGCAACGACAGGCTCATTGCGGTCTGGGAGGCGATTCCTACAGAAGAGAACAGTAGCAGTGCGACCAGTAAGACTCTAAAAAACACGTTCGACCCGCAAGCTCGTTTTTTTCAGTTCTTCGATTATTTCCTGGGTGTGATCGGCCGCGCGCGTTTCTATATCGACTTCAATTTTGGCCTCTCCCACGCCAATATTAAGTGTGCCCCGCGTGTGGCTGACCTGAATGATATTGGCTTGGGTACGAAATAGAACTTCCGTAATTGTGTGGAGCAGGCCCGGTCTATCGGTACCCGTAATGTGCAGTCGGGCTAAGCGCCCTTGTTCCACAAGGCCCCGTTGCAAAACTCGAGATAAGGTCGGGAGATCTACATTGCCGCCGGAAAGAATGAGAGCGACGTTTTTTTCCTGGATTTTTTCTTCAAGAAGGACGGCAAGACTAAGAGCGGCGGCTCCCTCAGCGACTATCTTGGCGCGTTCCGCCAGAAGGGCTATGGAATGCGCGATCGATTCTTCCTCTATTAAGAAAAAGTCGTCGAGATGTTGTTTCAAAAAATCTACTATCTCCGTATTCGTGCTCTTGATGGCCACACCCTCGGCCAGTGTGTAGCGGCGCGAAGGGGCCTCGGGTTGTTTGCCGTGGTAGAGCTCCCAGCAAGTGGGTACATTCTTTGCGGCGACGCCGTATATCTTTATGTCGGGCCGTTGGGCCTTCAATACCGTGCAAACACCGGCCGCAAGGCCTCCGCCGCCCACCGGGACGATGACCGCTTCAATATCGGCAAAACGCTCCTTGGCCGTCATTTCCAAAGCGAGGGTCCCTTGCCCCGCGATGACATCCGGGTCTGCGTAGCCGTGAACATAAAGATGCTTCTTATTGTCCGAAAGCGCGCGGGCGTGCTGAACTGCCTCTTCAAAGCTTTGTCCGACAAGTTCCACCTTACCGCCGAGCCGTTTGGCGTTTTCTGTTTTTAGCGCAGGGGTGGTGGTGGGCATCACGATAGTCGCAGAGATCCCCAGACGCGTACTCATCGCTGCTACCGCTTGGCCGTGGTTGCCTGCTGACGCTGTGACGACCCCGTGTTTTTTTGCCTCATCCAGATGCTGCAGGAGAAAGTTGGCGGCGCCACGAAGCTTGAAAGACCCTGTTTTTTGAAACGTTTCGGCCTTAACTAAAATCTTGTTTGCTCGTGAAGGAATTAAAGAATCCATGCGCATGAGCGGTGTTAGCTGTGTGTAGGCTTCGATCCGCTTTTGCGCTTCTAGGACGCGCTCGATGGGTATGGGCAACATGTGTCTATGCTAGCGGAACTGCCGAGGTCCGTCTACATGCCTCTAAAATGACGATACCCGCTCACTTGGGCCCTTATCCCAAGTGTGCGGGTATGTCGTTTCGGCATAAGATAATTTTTAGTTTTGGCAAGAACTCCCAACTTGGCAAATGTTCGGCAGACGGTAGATTCCGCCGATGGCATTGCTGCCGCTGTTGGTGCTTGCATTGGGCGCGACCCAGACTTCCACTTTGAAGTCACCGGGGTTCGCCGCGTAGGCGTCGTTGCTGTGCCAGCCAAGCGCCTTAGCGACAAGCTGACAGCGGCCGCCGCTCGGACGGTACACCTGGGTGCAGCTCGTAGCTTCGTTCGCGTTGTGTCCGAGGTTTTCACTAAAAAGCCGGTGACAGTCTCGGTTGGTAAGGCTTCCCGCGTTCAAGGACGGGTGCCCAAAAGTCCAAGCCGTGCTACGGGCCGATTCTTTGGTGTGCGTGACACCCTTGACGACCGCCGGCGTGATGTTAGTCACTCGGATGTAGCAGTAATCGGAATCTTGAACGACGTCCTGAGAACCCGAGTTGCCGGAACGGTAAACGAAAGCGGTGCGCATCAAGTGGGCGTACATGTTCTTGTTCGCCTGGCAACTTGAACCGATGGAGTCGTAGCTATCCGTAATGTTGTTACGGACTCGTCCGTAGGAACCGTGGCGGGTGTACTCGCCTACCAAGTCTACGTTGGCATTGTAGATACCGTCACTAGCCGGGTGGGAAACCGGGAAATCCTTGCGAACGCCGTTTCCGTCGTCAAAGTTGTTCGCGACGGTTCCGACTGCGTTATTTACGTGTCCAGGGAAAGTAACCAGCTTTGTTCCCAGTGGATCGTTCGAGATGTTCCCAGGAAAGCTGGTTTCGGAAGCAATCACAGTCGTATTGTTCGCGATGCTATTGGAAGATTCCGGTAGCGTCGGGAAGTCGATGCTGCAGCTAAGCGCGTTGCCAGTAAGGTTAAGGTTCGCGGTGCAGTACTTCACCGTCTGGCCGCCATCCCAAACACCGACTTGCGTGTTCGAGGACCGTGACGACGTGTTGGAGCTGCGATCGTAGCGAATGTGCGACTGGAACGGCAACGGGTGGTTGAGTAAGTTACCCGTTAGGGCCACTTCACTGCCGTAGCTATAAATTTGTGCGTAGTCCG
>JAGQZV010000261.1 GCA_020435295.1 Bdellovibrionales bacterium
CCCAAAATCGTAGAATGGGCCGCTATGGCTGAAAGAATCACCCCACGGGACAAAGACTTTGCTCAATGGTACGCCGATGTCATCGCGCAGGCCAAGCTGGCGGACTTCAGCCCAGTTCGTGGCTGCATGGTCTTCCGCCCCAATGGGTACGCCCTCTGGGAAGTCGTTCAAAAGTACCTGGACAAGAGATTTAAAGAGACCGGTCATCGGAATGCCTATTTCCCGATGTTCATTCCAGAGAGTTTTCTGAACAAAGAAAAGGAGCACGTAGAGGGATTTGCTCCAGAG
This sequence comes from Bdellovibrionales bacterium, assembly GCA_020435295.1. GTDB lineage: Bacteria > Bdellovibrionota > FAC87 > UBA2466 > JACKAF01 > JACKAF01. Next base: position 289 of record JAGQZV010000261.1, read on the forward strand.
TGTGCGGTAGTGACTCACGGCGGAGGCAAGAAGCTCGAAGAGCCGTTGATTGTGCGCCCTACCTCGGAAACGATCATTAACGCGATGTACGCGAAGTGGATCCAGAGTTACAGAGACCTTCCTTTGCTCATCAACCAATGGGCGAACGTAGTCCGTTGGGAGATGCGGACTCGTCCCTTTTTGCGCACGACTGAGTTTCTTTGGCAGGAAGGTCACACTTGTCATGCCAACGAAGAAGAGGCCATGAAAGAAACTCTGAAGATGCTGGATGTCTACCGCAGTTTCTTTGAAGATGTACTCGCCATCCCGACGGTCCCCGGCGAGAAAACGCCCGGAGAAAAGTTTGCCGGAGCTGAAAAAACCTATTCTATCGAGGTGATGCTTCAAGACAAAAAGGCATTGCAGGCAGCCACCTCGCACTATTTTGGAACACGGTTTGCCAAGGCGTTTGAAATCAAGTTTCAGGACAAGGAAGGCAAGCAGCAGTATGTGCACCAAACCACCTGGGGCCTGTCCACGCGCTCTATCGGTGCTCTAATTATGACCCACAGTGATGATCAAGGACTGGTGCTGCCTCCTAAGGCAGCCCCCACGCAGTGTGTGATTATTCCGATTCCTAAGAAGGGCGCTGATAACTCCGAGATCATGAACACGGTTTCGAAGTTGTATGAGGAGCTTTCCAAACACTACAGCTGTGAACTGGATATTCGGGAAGGGTATAGCCCCGGTTATAAATTCAATGAATGGGAAACACAGGGGGTTCCTCTTCGCATTGAGCTTGGGCCTCGGGATTTGGAGCAAGGCGTTTGCACCATTAAACGTCGGGATGGACACAAGACCCAGCTGAAAATTGAAGCTGTTGTTAAAGAAACCCCTCATTTGTTGGACGCGTTTCAGAAGGCGCTCTACCAGCGTGCCAAAGAGCGTCTGGATACCAATACCTTTGTTGAAGATGACTACGAGCGCTTCAAAGTCCGTCTGGAAGAAGAAGGGGGTTTCTATTTGCTCCCTTACGATCCCGAAGACAAAGGTTTCGAGCAGCGCCTCAAAGAAGAGTGCAAAGCGACAACACGGTGTCTTCCTTTCCACACAAATCCCATGCCGGGGAAGCGGCGCGTTTTAGTGGCCAAAAGCTACTAAAGCTTTTTCTAATCCAGCGCTTGAGTCGTGCCGATGAGTTAGTGAATGGATCGGCTGCTCAAGGCAACCTGTATTCTCGCTCTCTGGATGGCAGCCCCCGCTCTGGCGGAGTTTGACCCAGCGCAGCAACTACAGCAGCCGGAAGTCTCGTCTAATCCGTACGAACAGACGTACCAGCAACAGCAACCGCAACAACAACCGCAGCAGGCACAGGCCCAAGTGCAACAGCAAGCCAGTCCTGCGGTACCCCAGCGTCAGCAAGTATTTAGTGAGAAAGATAAAAACCGTGTGATCCAGGACCCAGCGGTTCTACTATCGCTCAGCGAAGAAGAACGCAAAAAGGCCCTCGAAGATGGTGCTTTTAACTTTCGAGACAAAGACGCGTACATGGATGTGGAAGATGCCATGCACAGCAAGCAGTTTGTGCACCGGCACATCTTGTCCAAAACAATTGCGGAGTCTAAACCCCTCGAACTGGGCAAGTATTTCATCAATTTTGTGACCACCTCCAGTTACGTGCACCAGCAAGGCGATGGTGTGAACGTGAAGTGGATTGAGTACAATGCCGGTGGTATCACGCTATCAGGAGGGTTCAGTACGGAGGGAGGACACACTTTTGAGCTAGGGATGAGTCTCTCTTCTATTTCTTATGTTTTTGGTGGGTATCGTTATGTATTCGGTACGAGTGAATGGGATGTCTGGCCGTACGCGGGAGCGGGCATGGGGATAGGCATGACCTTTCTCGACATCGCCGATGGCCCGTTCGAAGTACAAGCGTACAATGGCTCGACCACCGTCTTCTCTGGTGTGCTTGGCATGATGGTTCCTTTGCCTGATATCGCCGTTAAACTGGAAGTTAAGGTGGACATGTGGGGCGGTCACCGAGCCGTCTTTACTCCCGGCTTCGGGATCATGATATTTCTCTAGAATCCTAGAGGGTTCTTTTCCGCAATAAAATCTGCAATAGCCAAACCGAGTGAGCGATCTTGCTGCCTTGGGTGCGCCTCCAACCAGCCCAACCACTCCGTCGTGAAGGCCACTAGATCCGCCTCGCGGCCGAAGCTGCTTGCGAGACGGCTGAAGTGTGCATGCCAGAGGCCAAACGTATCTGCCGAAAGTGGTGTGCGGGATTCCCCTGCAGGAAGCTTGAGCAACTCCACCGCGCGTTGTACCGGGCCGTGAGAAACTTCTCCAGGACCGAGGTTTTCAAGTCGAAGCAAATCCCGTTTGGTATCGTCCGCGAGGAGCTCCAAAAGAACTAGAGTTTCGTCCCGAGTGAGTCCTACTTGTTCTGT
>JAGQZV010000262.1 GCA_020435295.1 Bdellovibrionales bacterium
GCGCTTCCAGACGTGTCGGCACCGTACTGGCTGCCTTTGTCAAAAACCTGCGTTAGCGTTGTCTGGAATAAATCACCCAGGTCAAAACTGATGTTTGCATAGGGCCCGGCCACTTGGCAGCGCAGACCTTTTTTTTCAAGGTGCGCACAAATTTCCTCGGCCAACTTGTGGCTCGGCTTTCCAGCCTTTTTTGCGAAGGTAAAACATGGGAGTGCGAGATGCCCCATTTCAGCTTTAGGGGGGGCGCCAAAAGTCGCCTCAATGACGGACGCCTCTTCGCCCAAGAAAGTGCCGATGTCTTTGGCGAGTCCCGCTCTAAGGTCCTGGAAGGGCATAAAGTTAAATTACTCCCACAGTTTATAGACGCCATACCTTAGCGAAAAAGACCTACAGGAGCAAGCCGCGTGAAGGGAAATTCCTGCTCTAGTTTGGAGGGCTCAGCGAGGGGGCCGGGGGCTTTTTCAGGCTGCGCACCCGCTTTCCTCCAGCGATTTCGCGCACCAGTTTCTGAGCCTCGAGCATTGGACCGAAGGGATAGAGCCACTGCGTGTGTAGCGAGGGGGAAAGGAAAAAGACGTTCGGCCGGCGGGTACTGCTGTGCGTGCGAGTTACCTCGAACCTGCTTTTGGCATGGGCTTCCAGTCCTTTTTGCAACGCCGTTCGTGCTTGCTGCGAGTGACAGTGGATGCTGAGTGGAGCCGATAACCGCTCAAGGTGGGTGTGCAGGAACGGGAAGAGCCAGTTGAGCCGTTCGTAGCCTTTGAGGAATTGGGCGGTGAGGCCTTCCATCGAGATTCCCCTAGACCAGCTTGCCCATAGCGTGAGCGAGGCGTGTCCCGGTCGGCGCTCGCACTCAAAGGGCCAAATCTCTTCGTCCAAGTTGGGTAGATCGATGCTGTCAAAAAAGAAATTGAGCGGGGGTACCCAACTTGAAACCGCCGGGGCGTTCACTTCCAAATGCAGCGGGTACAGCGCGGACTGAGAGACGACCGAGAAATCCATGTCAATACAGCTCAGAAGTTCGGGCAGGCGCTTAGCGAGGTCTTTGAGTTGCAAAAAGGATGTGTTCAGAATGAGCTTGCGGGTTAGTAGCGTCGTTTGATCTTCCAGCTGCAAGGAGATCATTCCTTTTTTTGAAAAGTAGATTTCCTTTACGTTTCTATTCTTAACTGTGACGTCGATGGGTGCCACGGACTTGGGCAGGCCGTCTTTGGGTTGCCACCAACAAAGTGTGTGCGCGCGTAAACCCGCAAGAACCACGCTCTCCGGGCGCATGTTCGAGGCGCGTCCGAAGTACTTCCACAAACCCATGCAATAGGACAAGAGCTCAGGGTATTGGCTAAGGGCCTTGTGGGCCATCGTGAATTCCCGTTCCCGCCCGTGCGTTGTTTTTGGAAAGGCTTCTAATAGTTCGAGATTGAGTTTCGGGAAACGATCTTTGAAACTCTCTGGTGACCACTCTAGTGCTCCGCGCTTGGACAGAATTTGCGTGTGCCAAGTCGGGCCGGCGTCCAACCCAAAGTGCTCGGCGAATTGGGCCGGGACAGGGGTTGCAGCACGCTCCGGTTCAAACTGCAGCCAGCCAAAGTACGGGGATTCCCCGCTGTGGCGGTACACTTTGTCTAGTTTTTGCAGTAGCCACAGCCCGGCGGGTTCTTCGCCAAGGACCAAACACTCAAATTCTTGGGTGGAAGCCATAACGATCCTGGTTCGGGTGACGTCCTTATTTGGTAATACGCCATATATTAATATAGAGAGGCGCGATTGGCGAAACCCTGTTCTGGGCGCACAAACCGAGAATCAGTATGACAAGGGATTGGCAAGCCGTCCATTCCCTTGTTAGTCTAGGAAGTCTATGAAAACAGTCATTTGCCGGTGCAAACGCAATTTGATTTTGATGGGGCTGAGCGTCATTTGGAGCCCAGCGCTTTTGGGAAACGTTGGTAGTGTGCACTTACTGCCGCTCAATTGCTCGGAGCTGCTTCCAGACGAGGCGCCTTTTGTGGCATTTTTCGAGTCGGTTGCTAAGGCCGGTGCGAACGAGCAGCGAGATCTGGCGCGCCGAATGTTGAAAATCCTGGCGCTGCGTGAAAAGCTGGCCTCGTCAACAGATTGGTCTCAGAATGAAAATCCGGTAGACGAGTTGGTGCGCAAGACCCTTTGTTTCTATCGTGAACAAAAGGATCCGCTGCGTACCGTGACGTACAACGATCCGCAGATCATTAGCTACCTGAAGGAGGCCATCAAGCCGCTTGAGGCCAAGGTGGAGGACGCGATCTTTCTGGCAGAGTTTGAGCGCGAGCAGCGCATGCGTTACGAGCACCAGATCGAAAAGAACCGGGAAGTTATTCGTACTCTGGAACAACAAGCACAGCGGGATGCTAAAGCTGAGTACAGCGAAATTTCGAAAAACGCCCGACGCAAAGCTAGAACCCAGAAATGAAGGTATCGTTTAGGCGGTTTTTGACCGAGCTGAGTGTAGGAGCAGGTGACACCCTGCTTAAATACTTTAGAAAGCCGCACTGCATACAACGCAAGCCCAACCAAGGTATCGTTACCGAGGCAGACAAGGCGGCAGAGGCCTTCGTCCTTAAAAAGATCTCAAGAGCCTTTCCCGATAGCACGATAATAACTGAAGAGAGCGGAGAGTACCCTGGAAGGGGCGCTCTTTGCTGGATTATTGACCCACTGGATGGGA
>JAGQZV010000263.1 GCA_020435295.1 Bdellovibrionales bacterium
CATCCTGTTGACGGTTCGCGATCGTGGTTGTGGAATTGCAGAAGATCTCCACCAACGTCTTTTTGAGCCGTATGTTTCCACAAAGGAAGGCGGGACCGGGCTGGGACTGGCCATTGTGCAGCGGATCATCTCGGATCATGGAGGCTTTATTCGAGTGACTCCAAATGTCCCCAAAGGTACGCAGGTCGTGATAGAACTCACTGAAGCCCTCATCGTGAAGGCAGACGACACGGGTCGATTTACAAAGCCCCACCGCACAGATCGGAGCCCAAGCTAATGGTATTGAAACGGGTGCTCGTGATCGATGACGAGCAGAACATTCTAGTGACACTGCAAGGTAGCCTGGAGGACGAGGGCTACATGGTGGATACCGCTGCCGACGCTCAGCGCGGCCTGGAGCGGGTGCAGCGATTTGCACCGGACGTCGTGCTGCTCGACATTTGGCTTCCCGACCAAGACGGTGTCGAAGTACTGGAGAAGATCAAGCGCCTGGATCCCACCATCGAAGTGGTGATGATGTCTGGCCACGGCACGATTGAGACTGCGGTCAAAGCCATCAAAATGGGTGCCTTTGATTTCATGGAAAAGCCCATCCACTTCGACAAGCTTTTGGTGCTGCTGCGGCACGCTTTTGAGCTCAAAGAACTCAAGAGCGAGAACCGGTACTTGAGGGAGGAACTGGAGGAGGAAGAGCAGCTGATTGTTCTATCCAAGCCGATGCAGAAATTAGCAAAGCTCATCCAGAGCACAGGGCCGTCCAACGCCTGGGTCCTCATCACCGGGGAATACGGTACCGGTAAGGAGCTCATCGCCCGGTCCATGCATTACAACAGCGAGCGTGCTGCGAAAAGGTTCCTAAGCTTGCGAGGAACTCGTCTCGATCCGGAAACTCTGGACAGCACCCTTCTGGGAGACTCCGGTTTACTTGCCAAGGCCGATGGGGGCACGGTCTACTTCGATGAGGTGGGGGACTTGGATGTGGCTACCCAATCCCGCCTTCTGGAAATCCTAAGTACCAGCCTTTTTGACATTCGAATCATAGGTTCCACGTCAAGGGATATGGGCGCACTGGTTCGCGAAGGGGCGTTTAACCAGGAACTCTATTGCCGTCTCAACGTGATCCCGATTCGCATGCCTCGGTTGCGTGAGCGCCTGGAAGATATTCCGGCCCTGGTGGAGCGCTTTTTGGAGCGCTACTCCGGTGGAAAAAAACGAGGGCTTAGTGAGGCGAGCATGAAGTTCTTGTTGAGCTACCCATGGCCTGGGAATGTGCGCGAACTCAAGAATTGGATTGAACGGGCTTGTATCCTTTCCAAGAGCGAGATCCTGGATCTTGTGGGGGTGGACGGGCCCGCGGAAGCCGAGCTGGATGGGGTTTCCTACGAGGGTGACAGCCTGCGGTTGGCGCGCGCCGCTTTCGAGCGGCACTTTATTATGAAAATGCTGTCAAAAAACGCTGGCAACATATCTAAAACAGCTCAGTCCATCGGTTTGGAGCGCAGTTATTTGCACAAGAAAATCAAAACCTACGGTATAGAGATTTGAGGAATAAGATTATATGGAAGTAAAACCATTCGTTATCCAGCGGAGAAAAACCCGGGTTATTGACGTCGGCGGCGTGAAGGTAGGTGGCGACAATCCGATTCGCGTGCAGTCTATGACGACACCAAAAACGGCAGACGTACCGGCGGTTGTGCGGCAGATCAAGGAACTTGAGGAAGTGGGTTGCGATATCATTCGTGCGACCGTCAACAAAGAAGAAGCGGCGGCTGCGCTCCCCGACATCCTTCGGCAGATTCGTATTCCGCTGATTGCCGACATTCATTTTGACTACAAGATGGCGCTTGAAGCCATTAAGCATGGGGTGGCTTGTGTGCGCATCAACCCCGGCAATATCGGTGCCGAGTGGAAAACGCTAGAAATCGTGGAAGCGTGCAAGGACCGGGGTGTGGCCATGCGCATCGGCGTGAACGCGGGTTCGCTTGAGAAGCCCCTACTAAAGCGGTACGGGCACCCCTATCCGGAAGCGTTGGTGGAAAGTGCCCTCAGTCACATCGCACTTCTCGAAAGTAAGAATTTTTTCAACTTTAAGGTATCGATCAAATCTTCGGATGTTTTGCAAAACTACCGGGCTTACCAATTGCTGTCGGAGCGCACGGAGGCTCCGCTGCATCTGGGCGTTACCGAAGCGGGCACACGCAGTTACGGAAAGGTAAAATCCGCAGTGGGCGTGGGTAGCCTAATTCTAGCTGGGATAGGTGATACGATTAGAATCTCGCTCAGTTGTGAGCCCATCGAAGAAGTAAAGGCGGGCATCGACATCCTCAAGTCCCTCGGATTGCGGGAGAATGCCGCGGAAATCATCTCTTGTCCCAGTTGTGGGCGGGCGGACATCGATGTCTTTAGCCTCGCGGAAGAAGTAGAGCGTCGCGCGCTCAAGCTAAATAAGAAGATCAAAATAGCGGTGATGGGCTGCGTGGTGAATGGCCCTGGAGAATCCATGGAGGCGGACATCGGGATCGCTGGCGGGGTCGGCGAGGGCCTTATCTACAAGAAGGGCAAGCCGATCGGAAAGGTGCCCGAGGCGGAGATGCTGGACTTCTTGATGGCCGAAGTCGAACGGATGTAAGGAAGCACTTTTTTCAATCCTT
>JAGQZV010000264.1 GCA_020435295.1 Bdellovibrionales bacterium
AGCGAACGGACGTAGGGAGTTCTGCAAAAAGGGCCGCCTGACGGGCTGGGGCCTGGCCGAGTCCCCCGGAGAGGACGTTGCCCATCAAGCACTCGTCCAGGAGTTTGGGGTCGATTCCAGATCGGTTGACGGCCGCTTTGACCGCGACGGCCCCTAGGCGTGGGGCCGGAATATCGCTCAAAGAGCCCAAATAGGCCCCAATCGGCGTACGCACAGCTGATAAAATGACAACTTCTTTCATTCTTGAGCCTCCTCAGCTAAACTGCCGAAAAATTTTGGACTAGGCAAGTTTAGCCGATCTTTGGGTCACGTTAGGGCCCGCGACAAAGGTGCTGGACCACGATGCAGTACGATCCTTCAAAAATTGAACCGAAATGGCAAGCCGCTTGGGATAAAGAGCGGGCCTTTTCTACACCCAAGACCGTGTCTGAACTCAAGGCGAAGCCCAAGTTTTACGCCTTGGATATGTTTCCTTACCCGTCTGGCGCGGGTCTGCACACTGGGCACGCGGAAGGTTATACGGGGACGGACGTTATCTCCCGCTACAAACGGATGTGTGGCTTTCACGTTTTGCACCCGATGGGCTGGGACGCCTTCGGTCTGCCGGCGGAGAGGGCGGCGGTAAGAGAAAATGTGCACCCTGCAGAAATTACAAAACACAATACCGATAACTTCCGTAGACAAATCAAGCGGCTCGGACTCAGCTACGACTGGGATCGCGAGATAAACACCTCCTCCGTTGATTACTACAAATGGACGCAATGGATTTTTCTCAAGCTCTATGAAAAGGGACTCGCCTACATGGCGGAAGTTCCGGTTAATTGGTGCCCGGCTTTGGGTACGGTGCTGGCGAATGAGGAAGTTAAGGACGGCAAGTATGTAGAGACGGGGGATCCGGTTGAGCGGCGCCTGATGAAGCAGTGGATGCTTAAGATTACTGCCTACGCGGATCGTTTGCTGGAGGATTTGGAGGGGCTTGATTGGCCCGAAGGCGTTCTCGAAATGCAGCGCAATTGGATCGGCAAATCCCAAGGGGCGGATGTCCGCTTTGCCGTTGCCGATACCGATCTTGAACTTACCGTGTTTACAACCCGGCCAGATACTTTGTTTGGGGCCACGTACTGCGTACTGGCGCCTGAGCATCCTTTACTTGAGTCTCTCACTACGAAAGCGCAATCCGAGGCTGTGCGGAATTACGTGGCAGACGCGAAAAACAAATCTGATTTGATGCGCACGGAACTGGCCAAAGAAAAGACCGGAGTTTTCACCGGTGCCTACGCAGTAAACCCGGTTAACCAGAAACGCCTTCCTATTTGGGTCGCTGATTACGTGCTCATGTCGTATGGAACGGGTGCCATCATGGCAGTACCTGCGCATGATGAACGGGATCACGAGTTTGCGAAAACCTTTTCTCTGCCCATTGTGGAAGTGATTTCCGGTGGAGACGTCCAAACCGCAGCTTATGTTGGCGATGGCAAACTGGTGCACTCTGAATTTCTGGACGGTCTGGACGTCGAAGCCGCCAAAACAAAAATTATCGCATGGCTTGAAAAAGAAGCCTGCGGGACAGGAGTGATCCGCTACCGTCTTAGGGATTGGCTTTTTTCCCGGCAGCGCTACTGGGGCGAGCCCTTTCCCATTGTGCATTTAGAAAACGGGGAAATTGTACCGCTTCCTGAGGACGCTTTGCCCGTAGAGCTCCCGCGCATCGATGAATTCAAGCCGACCGATGATGGCCGCCCCCCGCTTGCCCGCGCTTCGGCCGCGTGGCTCAACGTGAAGCTTCCCGACGGCAGAACGGGAACTCGCGAGACCAATACGATGCCCCAATGGGCCGGCTCCTGTTGGTATTATTTGCGTTTCGTGGATCCGAACAACGGTACCGCTCCCTGGGACCCTCAGGTGGCAGATTATTGGCTGCCGGTAGATCTTTACGTTGGTGGCGTGGAGCACGCGGTCTTACATCTTCTCTATGCTCGTTTCTGGCACAAAGTTTTGTATGACTGTGGTTTGGTGAAGACTAAGGAACCTTTCCCGAAACTTTTTAACCAGGGAATGATCCTTGCGATGAGTTTTCGGGACGCGCGTGGAAAATACTATCTCCCGGAGCAAGTGGAGAAACGCGGGGATGGCTATGTCGTTAAAGGAACGGACACGGCTCTTCAAACCCAAGTCGAAAAAATGTCCAAATCCAAGCTAAATGTGGTTAGCCCGGACGACGTGATTGAAGCGCACGGTGCCGATGCCATGCGCCTCTATGAGCTGTTCATGGGTCCCCTCGATCAGCCCAAGCCGTGGCAAATGGATGGTGTGGAAGGGGTGGCTCGTTTTCTTGCGCGTGTTTGGAGACTTGCGATTGACGAGCGTTCAGGAGAGATAAACACCAAGCTTGTGGACGCCCCGGGTAGCAGCGAACAGGAACTTTGGAAGATGTTCCACAAAACGGCAAAGAAGGTAACGGAAGACACTGAGCGCCTACAATTCAATACGGCGATTTCGCAGATGATGGTGTTTGTGAATACCGCATACCAGACAGAGACTCTTCCAAAAGAATGTTTCCTAGGTTTTTTGCGGTTGCTCGCCCCTTATGCTCCCCATCTCTGTGAGGAACTTTGGTCCGTCTTGGGCCAAAAGGGGC
>JAGQZV010000265.1 GCA_020435295.1 Bdellovibrionales bacterium
GGTTTTGCGCGCTTGCGAAAGGGTTGGAAACTCTCCAACACTTTTTTGTTTGAACCCGCTTTGGGACTTCGTGTGCCGTGGAGAAGTGGTGCCGACGGAACGGTCTTGATTTTCACCTTTCAGGCAGAGGCGAATCTCGGGTGGCAGATCACCAACTTTGTTAAGTTGAGGATCGGCCCCGGCGTGCAATGGGACATGACAGTAGGATTTGGCGAAACCGTGACGTTAAATAATGGAGCTTCTACCTCAGATTTCTACGCGCCGGCTGGCTTCTCCCATTCGTTCACGCCGAGTGGCAACCTGGGACTGGAATTCTCGTTTAGCCGATCGATTACGTTGAATCTCGATACGTTCGTTCTAAATCCGATTAGCAACAGCCGGCGGCGATTCAATGGTGCTGTAACAATAGGGTTCAAGCTGTGAAAAAATTCTTCGTACTCGTTCTAGCTCTAGGTCCGGTCGGAGGTTTTAGCTGGACCCTGGTTTCAAGTGGGATTTCAGGGTGGAACGTGTCGGAGTTGACGGTCGGGGTGAACTATACCAACTGCACTGTTTCCAATGCCGTGCTCGACGATGCCTTGGATGCGGCGATTGATGCGTGGAACAGTGTACCCACATCTCGCCTTACTCTAAAACGTGGGACCAGCACGACCGACGTGGCGGCATTCATGGGAGAAACCGCTACCGACGCGCCCGTGATACTTTGTGACCCCAACCTGGGTACCACCTTAGGAGTAAGCGTAAACAATATTCCAGGTGTGGCTCTAAAGATCAAAAGCAATCCCAACATCTATTATGGGGGAATATTGCTGAACGCACAGTCGGGCGCGGCTGCAGAACTATCCAACCTGACGGATTTGGAACTCAAAGTGACGCTGGCGCATGAACTTGGGCATGTTTTGGGGTTGGGACACAGTAGTGTGGAAGAGGCGTTGATGTACTATAGCGTCAGCACGAAGACCGAACTTCTTGTCATTGACGATGATAAAGATGCTCTTAGTTATCTTTATCCAAGCCAATTTGGATGCGCGGCGGTACACCACAGAGATTGGGGAGCTTTGGCGCCGTTGCAGTGCTTGTCGACTCTATTGCTCTTCGTATTGCTGACTCGTTTTGCCGGCCGCCGCCTCTTTCCCAGGTTCTAAAAGGTGCCTATCTACTTTTGGAACCCAACTTAATGCGCAGCGAGCTTCTCAACACGGAAGTATTTCCCCGTGGCGCTTCGTCCTTCCATTCGTGTTGGGACAGAACCTTCGGGCCCGCCCGTAAGGCGCTTGGTCACGATGACTTTTCGCGTGTCCAGTACCATGTATTGCCCTTCGCGCACTGCCAGGTTCGCATACGCGGTTACCTCTTCGAGCAGCTCCGCCCCTGAAGGAGTTCCCGCTTTGCGGTGGATGATGGGAAGCACTTCTTTGGCGGAATTCGTGTACGTGATAAGCACTGCATCTCTTACGTATTGGCTTCTGCCGTTTGAGCTTAGATTTTTCAGTACAGCCAGACACACCTCTGAAATGTCCGGATGTCCCTCGTCGTTGCTGCCGCAATAGGACGGTACGACAGTTAAGTCGGCGATGGGTTGAGGCGTATCGTCCTCCACGCTGTAACTAACCCGGCAGGTACCGCGTCCGCCGGGTCCCTCAACCAGACCGCTCGATTGGTGTTGCCCCACTTCCGTAGGTGTAATGGTTGTCTGCCCTGTGGGGATCCCGACGGAAACGCCATCGATAAAGGCGCTTGTGACTTCGCCAATCGACTGCATTCGCAAGACAATAGATTGCCCCAGAGATACCGTCGAGGGCGTGGCCGTAAGCGTACAGTTTGGCGGATCGGGCGTGGTTCCCCCCACGACGGAATACGCGGCGGTGCAACTATTAGCTCCTCCCGGGCCCGATACGGTGGCTGTGGCGGTAAAGGTTCCCTCGGTGGAGGGAGTAATAGTGAGTTGTCCACTTGGGTGCGAAACCGAAATGCCGTTGATGCTTGCAGACGTCGCGGTACCAAAAGTTGAAAGATTAAGCGTGACGGTCTGGCCTAAGGTTACCGTCGGGGGGGTGGCCGCCATTTGGCATGTAGGCGCGGGTGGCGTTTGGCCTCCAGTAACCGTGTAGCTGGCGCTGCAACTATTGCTGCCGCCTGGACCCGATACCACCGCCGAGGCCGTGAACGTGCCTACACTTGAGGGCGTTACCGAGATTTGACCGTTATTCACGGAAACAGGAGTCCCATTGATAGAGGCCGCAGTAGCATTTCCCGAAACGGAAAGTTGCAGGCTAAGACTCTGGCCGAGCGTCACAGAATTTGGGTTTGCGCTAAGCTGACAGGTGGGCGCCGTGGGGGGTTGTCCGCCCGTGCACGTCTTATTCACGCCACAGATTTCTACACTGTTTTTTTGGGCAAAGTCTTTTAGAAATTCTTGGCTTTCTGTTGAGTCCAGTCGCGCGCTGTATGTCGTGTCCTTGATGTTACCTTTTGAGATTATCCCTAGGAGATTCTTCTGCTGCCCGCTGATACCAAATGCTGGCCCACCCGAGTCGCCGTAGCATGTAGCGGCGCCACCTGCTTTGCTCGAAACCATGTCGAAACCCGCGAAGCGAGTGACTACCGTTGTGCCCTTTCGCAAAATGCCGTCTTCG
>JAGQZV010000266.1 GCA_020435295.1 Bdellovibrionales bacterium
TGTTGCCGGCAAATACGGCAAACCGGCTCTTGATAACGTCAGTTTTGAAATCCATCGGGGAGAAGTCGTCGGCATCGCCGGCATCGAAGGAAACGGCCAGCACGAGCTCGTGGAAGTCCTTTCCGGGGTGAACCGCGATTATGCAGGATCGGCAAAGCTCCTCGGACGGGAATACCATGAAGTGGCGGCGTACGCGGCCAAACAAAACGGTCTCAGTATCATCCCGCCGGATCGCCACCGGGAAGCCGTTGTGCTGGATTTTTCTCTCGCTGAAAATTTCGTCCTGGGGCATCACCGCGAGGACCGATACGGGAAGAACGGCTATCTGTCGCCAGCAAAATTAGCCGCTCAGGCCGATAGCCTGATGGAGCGCTTTGACGTACGGCCAAGAAACGCAGAACTCCCGATGAGCTCTCTTTCTGGCGGAAACCAGCAGAAATGTGTCGTCGCACGCGAACTCAGCCAATCCCGCACAGATTTCCTGCTCGCCGCGCACCCAACGCGGGGTGTGGACATCGGAGCCATTGAATTCATCCACAAAGTATTTTTACAGGAACGAGACGAAGGCGCGGCCATTCTTTTAATTTCTTCGGAACTCGAGGAACTCTTGAGTCTAGCGGATCGTATTTTGGTCTTGTATGAAGGGCGCGTTGTCGGGCAAACAACGCCACAACAAACTAGCGAGGCGCAACTCGGGTTGTGGATGACGGGGGCGACAGCATGAAAAAGCTCTTCGACGCTCTGAAGGGCCCTGTCGCGGGCGTGTTACTTTCGCTCGCCGTTTGCGCGGGACTCCTAGCCATCCTAGGAGAATCACCCTATGTGCTTCTTGAAGCCTTACAAGGCACACTCTTTACTTCGTTTGGTCTCGGCTACACCTTATTCTATGCCACGCCGCTAATTTTCACCGGTCTTGCCGTTGCGGTGTGTTTCCACTGCGGGCTTTTCAACATTGGCGCCGAAGGGCAGCTGTACTTGGGATCGGTGGGTATTGTCATTATTGGTAGTCTTTTTCCGAATTTGCCAGGGGTGATTGCGCTGGTCGTCGGCATCGCGGCAGCTTTTCTGTTCGGTGGCTTCTGGGGTGGGCTAGCCGGTTTCCTAAAGGCCAAACGTGGCAGCCACGAAGTCATTGTCACCATCCTGCTGAACTTCATTGGTATCGCCCTTGTGAATTATCTGATCCTCTACCCGTTGCGTAACCAAACAGTTCAAAATCCCGAAACGGTTGAGGTCAGCTCCACATATTTTCTCCCAACGCTTTTTGATTCAATGGGTCTTTTTGAATCCACACCCGTCAACCTCGCGCTCTTTCTTGCGGTGCTGACCGCGCTCGCTGCATTTTTCTTTCTGTTCAGAACTGCTTGGGGCTACGAACTGCGCGCCGTCGGCGCCAGCAACCGCGCGAGTGAATTCGCCGGCATTTCGGTTAGCCGCAATATGATGCTCGCCATGTTTTTGGGAGGCGGACTTGCGGGCATGGTGGGCATTAATGAAGTCATGGGACACCAGCACAAGCTAGTGGAAGGCTTTTCCCCTCAATACGGATTTACGGGTATTGCCGTAGCCCTGCTGGCCCGCAACCACCCGATCGGCATTCTCTTATCTGCCGTACTGTTTGGCGCGCTACACAACAGTGCGCGCGAAATTGAGTTTCTGAGCGACAAAGTTAGCAAGGAACTCTCGCTGGTGTTGCAAGCTTTGATCATCGCGTTTGTTGCAAGCCACTACTTGTTTGAAAACACCCTCAAACGGCGAAAAAAGGAGACTACGTGATAGAACTCCTCGCCAGCTCGATTCGTCTAGCGACGCCACTTCTATTCGCGTCTATGGGCGGCCTTTTGTGCGAACGTGCAGGGGTTGCCACCATTTGCCTTGAAGGCGTCATGCTGACTTCGGCATGGACGGCGGCGGTCGTAAACTACTACACGCACAATGCGTGGCTCGCCGTTACGGTGGCGCTTTGGGTGGGCGCGCTCACAATGGGCATCCACGCTTTTTTAACTATCACTGCCCGCGCGGATCAAATCATTAGCGGGGTAGTCGTAAATTTTCTTGCGGCCGGCATCACGCCCCTGCTTACCAACGCCTTTTTTGGGGCGCCCACCAACACGCCGTCGATCCCACTAGCGGATAGATTTCATAGTGTCGAACTTTGGGGACTGTCAGCTATTCCGGGTTTGGGAAAAATACTTTTCGCGCACCCGCCGTTGATCTACTTGGCGCTACTCTTGCCATTTGCGGTTCATTTTGCGGTCTACCGAACGGGTATGGGCTTAAGGCTACTGGCAAGCGGAGACGGTCCTGAGGCCTTGCGCACGGCGGGCGTTTCACCCGGGCGCGTGCGCTACGCCGCTCTGCTGCTGGGTGGAGCCATCACGTCACTTGGGGGAACTTTTCTCTCCATCTCTCACACCAGCCAATTCACGAGAGACATGACGGCCGGTAGGGGTTTCATAGCGCTCACAGCCCTCATTTTCGGAAAGTGGCGCCCCGTCCCCACCTTTTTCGCCTGCTTGTTCTTCGGATTTGCTGACGCGCTGCAAATCCAGCTGCAAAGCGCTACCGTTTTCGGCGTCCAATTCCCAGTGCAGTTTATTCAAGCACTCCCCTATTTAGT
>JAGQZV010000267.1 GCA_020435295.1 Bdellovibrionales bacterium
GACTTCGGAAAGCGCGGCGCACAGTGTGCGGTACTCGCGACTCTGGTGGCTTCATTGTTTTGGATTCTTTTGGCATTTCCCGTAGCGCGAGTCGTTTATATTTCGGTCGCGGCTTTTCACGGATTTTTCGAGCTAGCGAGCCTCGCACTAGGAACGGTACGAGGTTCGGCTTGAAATTTTGCAACCTCCCGCATTCGCTTATCCTCTATCTGTTCTCCGCAAACAATGTGCCCCACGAGTGCCACGAATACTTGGCTAGCACCTCTCTCGACGGAGTCTACGGAGTTACTGGAAAAACGTACTTCGTCTTTTTCCTTCTTACCGCAACTCTCGAAGCTCCCGTGTATTGGTACTTCGTGAAAGATTCGCTTAGAACCGTTTCAAAATTTACGGCAGTCGTACTCGTTCTCAACCTCTGCACTCACCCGCTTGCGATCTTGGGCTTCCCGCAATTCTTTGCGCTCGCGGGTTTTACGAAGCTTGCGGCGTTATGGGCAACAGAGCTCTTCGCTCCAACCGTCGAGGGCCTCGTCCTGTGGCAGGTCCTGGATCTCCCTCCGAAAACCAGTTTTCTCGCCGCCCTTGCGGCAAATTTGTTCTCGTGGGAGCTCGGTGGCCTTTTGGCCGCTCTGCTGTAGCGCATTGCGATCGGCTTTACGCAGAGACGCATAGTCGTATAATTTTCAATATTTATCGACCGGCTGGCGTTGCGGCCTACCACCACATTTCCTTCACAAAGCCCCGATACCATTAATATGCCTTCCTTTTTTAACTTTAGGGGACCGTATGCGAGAGACAGTACTTATCGTGGGACTAACGTTGTTGCTAAGCGCGTGCAACGTAAACCAAAAAAACCAAACTACCCATACTTTTTCCGTGATCAACGATCATGGATCGAGCGTGGCCGATCTGGCTCAAAAGCTCTCTGAAGGATCGGACGAGATTTTTGGTGATTCAGTGCGCACGACTCACGAAGCGCTCATCGAAGAATTCCGCCAAAACATCCCTGGCTTTGATGATTTCTTGAGAGACATGCTGAAGAACGTTGCCGATCAAGGTGCAATGAGCGCTCCGGATGCAAACGCCGCAGCCGACGGAAACGGCGGTAATGGCGGGGGCAACGGAGGCGGTAGCGGAAATGCCTGTGGACCCGCCTGTGCTTTTGGCGTCGGTTTCGGCGCGGCAGCGGCGTGCTCTTTTGCCAAGGCGTTTGCTTGTCAATCTTGTGCTTCCGGAGAAACGATTTGCGTAAAAGCAGAAGCGAGCGCCTGCGCTTACGCATTTGCCTACGCCTTTGCTTTTGCGTGCGTTGGCCCCAACGGCGCCGTCGGAGGCGGTGGTGGTGCGGGTGGCGGTGCCGCCGGTGGAGGGTTTGAATTTGGTGCAGGACCCCTAGCTGCGCTCATGCCTCCAGGTTTGAAAAAATAACCCCATCTTGACACGCTAAGACATACGCAATACGCATGATGAAGGTGGGGGGCGCAATTGCCTCCCAAACGTTGGGAGGAACGTCATGCGAATTCTATTAATTTCTCTGTTTCTTAGTTCGGCTGTGATGGCTTACGATTTCCCGCTATTGCAAAAAACGCTTGGGGGACTCGACAAGGAAGACGGCGTAGTAAAGACCACTACTTGCCAAGTCTTTGATAAGCACTCTGGACTCAAAGCAGATGAAGTCATCGCTCTCGTCAGGAAGGCTGAGAAAGAACCCATCGAGAAGTATGTCCATATCAGACGCGAAGTCCCATCGGTAGAGGTTTGGGCGAACTATCCTGAGAAATTTGCGGCAGGACCTGCTACTACTGGCTTGCGTCCGCACAAAGTCCTCTTACTGCAGGACTCCTCTACAGGAAAACGACGCAACGGCCCCGCGGCCGATGAGCTCATGAAGCTATTGGCCGTCGCCTGCAAAGACAAATAGCCATAGTTATCGTTGAATAAGGCCGGGCAGCGCCCGGTCTTATTCACTTTTGCCGCCCCGCTGCTAATCCACTTTCCCTCCAGTGCCGATACGTAGTTAAATCCCTCACATTTTTCTACTGCAAGGAGGCAGCGTGTTAATGCATCAAAAGGATGTTGTTACCCAGCTCAAGCGCGAAGGTTTCAAGTTCATCGACTTGAAGCTGAAATCCGAAGGAAACTACAACGTCGCAGATGCCGACTGGAATTACAGGGACCTTCTCCACCTGCACCATGTGCACGCCACCGATTGTACCGTGCTAAGTGCATACGCCGACTCCACTACGCAAATTCTTTGGCCCAAAATGTTTGGGATTCGTCTCCCTATGCAAATTCTTTCATACAGAACCGCCGCGAATAAACACGCCGCCGTTTCCATCTGGCTCTGCTTCGCACTTACAAGTGAAGACACTTTTTTGAGAATTTCCGACAACTGGACCAAAGTCATTACCCACTATCAAATTGGTGCTCCCAAATTCCTGTCCTTTGCGCTTCCCATCGTCTCGTGGCTGTTGAAACGCAGCTATAAAAAGCTGATGTCAGAGGATCTTCCGATGCGCCATCGCAGAGGGCAGCTTCGATTCTGGGGATATCGTTTTAAGTTCGACGAAGAAGGCTACGGTTTTGACAAAGGTACAACCCTGGAACACGATGAAG
>JAGQZV010000268.1 GCA_020435295.1 Bdellovibrionales bacterium
CAAAAAAGTTATCGAGCAGCGCTTTGCGAAAATTCGGATCCGTTATAAGTGTGTCGATCTGGCTCTTAACGGTTGCGCTTTCGGCGAATCCGGTCGTGGTCCACATTGCGTCGAACTCTTCCGGCCAGTCATCTCCGTGCGCGAAGTTCGGGCAATAGGCGAGGCCCACGAACGCAATGGCTATCAGAATTTTGCCCGAAAGATTCATTCCCTACTTATCCCCTACGCTGCTCTATTGCACGGACTCGGCCAAGTATTCGCCGAAAACAGTTCTTCAACTACATAGATTTATTGGGTTATTTTCGGCGTTCTGAAGACAAGCAGTATGCAGGTGATCTTCTGGTGGCAAGAGTTCTAACAGAATACGACTTAAGTAGTGGAGATCAGGTCATAGACATGAAGTATTCCGCTGTCAGCGGCGTAGACACCCTGTTGAGCCTAAGGGTTGCGAGCCAGAGTTTCGGTCTTTTTGCCGAGCAGCTCTAGCGCCCGCTCAAAAAGCGTCGTGGTTTGCGTTCGGGCGATAACCTCACGGCCCGCCGTTTGGCCGGGATTTTTGATTAGAAGGGGAACGCGCGGATCCTCAATGCGATCCTTCAAAAGGATCGCCCGCGAGGGGTGATCCGAAGTCACAAAAACCGCCGCGTCTTTCCACTGCCCCGTGGTCTGAAGTTTTTCAATCACCCGTCCCAGCGCGAGATCGGCAAGTTTCAAATTCTTGAAGTGCCCTTCGAATAAGTTTGGTACGGTTCGGCTGACCCGCTTCCCATCAAAAATCACGGGATTGTGCGGAATCGGCCAATGTACAAAAACGAGATCGACGCTCGTGTCGTCAACGAGTTCCAAGGTGTCTTGCAGAATGGCCTGATAATTTGAAACATGAACGTAAGTATCTCGCCAACGCAACCGAAACAATTCCGAAAACAAGTTTTCAAAACTCTCGCCGAAAGTATCCACGTAGGCCACTTTTTTGGCGTTGTAGTGTGGGTAACGGCGACAGCTATCTACGTAGTGCCCGACTAACTCACAGTAGGGCAAGTGCCACCCGACGATGGCTGAGCTCGCCCCTTCACTGCGGGCACGCGCGAAAAGGCTGTCCTCAGATTTCCAAGGGGTGGGAGTCGCCCCATCGAACTCCAACTCGTAACCGCCACCAGGAAGAGGCAAAAGCGCGCGATCTACCGATCGGCCCATAAGATAACCCGGCAGCGACCTATTGGTTTCGTCTCCCGGCGCGTGGGCGTCGGTGTAAAAATCGGCGTGGCTGCGCAGGGCGTCCAGGTTGGGCAAGTCCAGATCGGCGGGACGATCGGGAAACGTAGCCCGATAATCCATCCCATCGAAGACAAGCCAGAACACTCTCTGCGGCGCCCTTCTATCCGCATGGGGCAATGCACGGGGAGCTCGCTCGACGCTGCTAAACGCCAAGGGCAAAGTACGCACCACGTTTAACGGCAACATCCAAACAAAGATCCACAGAACCGTATCCACGCTAGCGAGACACAATTTTCTCCAACGCCAAATCACGAATGCAGATCCGACAAGGACAATTCCCATCGCGATCCAGACCGCCGCCGTTCCAAATCGCTGGACACCATAACCCCACGAGAGGCGCTCGTCGTTTAAGGCCTGGCGCAAACCGTTTAAGCCTAGAACGACCGGAGGTAGGAAACAAAGGTACGCTAGGCCCGGATACCCTGCCCGCCCACACAACCGAAATAGGGCATAGAGAAAAGCGGAGAGAACGAGTACTGCCGCGTACAGCGCCCAGACGGTCGCGGGGTACGCTGTTAGATTTTCATAGAACGCCTCAAAGGGCCGAGCGTTTAGAAGATCGCTCCACTGGCGGATAAAAACGAGGTTCGCAAGAGAAAGAACTATCCAATAGCGTCGAGAGTGCTTTAGCGACATGTTACGTCAAGAATATGGAAAAGCGTTTTAGATGCTTAACCATCATAGGCGAAATTAAGGGGAAGGAAAAGAAAATCGGGTTACCGACTAGAAGTCATACATCAACATCCCCATGAACTGCTCTGAAGCGTCCGTGGTCGTGAGCGAAGATCCAAAACTCAGCGTACGGTTGATGTACTGCCCACCGATGCGGAAGTGCTTGGCAACTTCTACGCTCGCGCCGATGCGGATGCGGTCAAAGCGGCTCGCCATCTGAGAGGAGCTTCCCGGCGTACCACCGACGGTTTGCGTCGAGTTGGAACTGCCACCAAAAGACATTGCGTAGTCACCGAAGACCGACAATTTGGGACCCAATTCCAGTTCGACACCCGCAATACCGTAGGGTGCACTGACGCTGGTGTTACCCGTTACGTTTACGCCACCGCCCGTAATGGATTCTTGGTTCTGCTGAATCAAACCGAAACCAACACCCGCTTTAGGAATGAGCCGCGCGTCGCCACCCAAACTCAACGGCGCGTGCGCTTTCACGTTACCGAGTACTCCAAACTCACTGAAGGTTGCCTGACCGTTCACCTGAGTTTTCTCAGGAGCCAGACCGTAATAACCTTCCAACTCAACACCGAGATACTTACCACGGTAATCGGCGTTCAAGCCAAAGGCGAAAGA
>JAGQZV010000025.1:0-4986 GCA_020435295.1 Bdellovibrionales bacterium
TGCGGCAATACTCTCTGTTGCTTTGCGTTGGCCATGGTTCCAAAAGGTGCCTATCTACTTTTGGAACCCCATGAGCTGGTTCCAAAAGTAGATAGGCACCTTTTGGAACTCGTTCTAGTGTTTGCGCCGGTTCAGTTCGGGCACCAAGATGATTTTTCCTGAAACCATTTTGGCTTCGATGCGTTCGTGGGCCCGGCGCGCGTCTGAGAGTGGCAGTACGGAATCAATGGCGGGCTTAAACGTCCCATCCGCGAAGAGGCGCAATATCGTGTCAAAATCTTCCGGCCGAACGGTGTCGAAACTGCCGCGTATGGTGGCATTTTTCATGATGAGATCCATGACATTTATCTCGGCCACTTCTCCACCAAGGGCTCCCACGCATACAACGCGCCCGTTTCTACCGACCAGCTGAATGGATTGCTGAAGAGTTGGCTTGCCTACCAAATCCAAAACCAGGCTTGCGTTCTGCCCCTCCGTAACTTTGTCGACGATTTCTATTAGATCGGCTTCAGTCCTCTCCAAGATGAAATCGGCCCCTAACGTGCGCAGAGACTCCGCTTTTGCGGGGCTTGTGATCGCAAAGCATTGGGCGCCAACCCAACTGGCAATTTGTACCGCTGCGGTGCCCACGCCGCTGCTGGCGGCGTGAATCAATACGCGATCGTCGGCCCGAAGATCGCCGGCATAAAAAAGTGCGATCCAGGCGGTTGTAAACGCCAGACCAATACTGGCTGCGTTGGTATAGCTTAGTCCGTCCGGGATGCGATGGAGTTCGTTCACCGGCAGCGTTGCGTACTCGGAATACGCGCCGTTTCGCTCTCGTCCTAGTGCTTCGAACGTCGCTACCACTCGATCGCCCACCGCCCAGTCTGATACGTTATCGCCGAGGCGGACTATTTCGCCCGCTACATCCATTCCCAGGACATGCGGCAAGTCCTTTTGGATAAAAAACTGTCCTGTGCGATGGAACAAATCCGTGTGGTTCACTGTTGCGGCATGCACGCGGATGAGAACTTCATCTGGCAGCGGATCGGGTGTGTCGACTACTTCATATTTTAGAACGTCCGGGCCGCCGCGCTCATGCATCACGACCGCGTAACTCTTCTTGGGAATTTCAATCTGCATATTGCTAAGTATAGGAGGGCTCGTCGGGGATGGCAATGAGTGTCAAAGCGGGGACAGGCAGCATCCGCCTGTCCCCGCCATTCTTAGAGGGGTTATTTCGGCGTCAAGATGACGTCATCTTTCAAGACGGTATTAATTGCGATCTCGTCACTAAATTCTTTTTCAAACCAACGCACGACTAGGTAAACGCTCTTGCCGCATCGTTGTTCGCCAAGGATCTGGAATGGGTGGGTGCCATCAAAGTAGAGCTTGGTTTTCTTGACTTCTTTACAGTCGGACACCGTTTTGTAAACCGGTGTCCGCTCTGGCACGACTCCGTCCAACTGTCGAGGGGTTTGGCGGTTCATGACCGCTGAAAGGGCTTTTTCGAGTGCGTCCAGGCGGTCGTTTACCGAGGGAGCGGCGCTCACCACGGTCGCCATCCAGCCCATGATAAAAAGTGAAGAAAATAGATAAGTGCGTTTCACGTATGCGTCCCAGCTAAGGATGAAGCGTCTATTCTAACATTGCTTTCGTAGCCGAAAAGTCCATCGCGTCAGATCCGCGGCTGGTAAGCGTGACGCATCGAGCCATGACAGAGCCCGGACGATCTCCGACCCTAGGCGGGATTGGGAGGGGGCCACATGCCGAATAAGAAATCTCTGACCTGGGGATCCTACGCTTACTATGTATTGAGCGCCGCATTACTACTCGGGACATTTTACATCCTCGTAGGCTGCACTACCGCGAGTGCCGCTGGGAAACGCAGCAAGAAGGCGCCCGATATGCGGCTGTCCGCGGGCCCCAACGAGCTCATTGTGGCCGCTTACAACGTGTTGAACCTTTTTGACACCCAATACGACGCCGGCAAAGAAGATTACACCTTTCTTCCCTCGGGAACGGAAATCCCTGGAACGGGAAAAAAGAAGGAGGATTTTTGCGGGACCATGACCGGCTACTACAAGCAACAATGTTTGGAGACCAATTGGACCGAAGCGCACTTCCAGCTGAAGTTGAAGCAAATCAAGAGAGCCGTGGAAGCGATTGGCGACCTTCCCGATCTACTTGGCATCGAGGAAATAGAAAATGAAACTGCCGCGAGAGAGCTCGCAGCGGTTTTGGGATATGGGACCAACTACTATATTACGGATAGCCCGGACAACAGAGGGATTGACGTCGCTCTTCTTTACCGCGGCGATAAACTAGAGCTCATCGGTGAGCCGTATGAAATCAGACTTGTGGGCGAGAACTTTCCCCCTAGTTTTACGGAGAAACCGACCCGCAATATTCTCAGAATGCAGTTCAAGCCAAAGACCAATCCAGACACGGTACTTTCTGTCTATGTGAATCACTGGCCGTCGCAGTCTGCTACTGCAAAGACACTGAAACGAATGCTGACTGCCGAAGCGCTCAGGAAAGACATCGATGCCGAGACCAAGAGAATTGGCAAAGAAAAACATTATGTGATTGCTCTTGGCGACTTCAACACACTTTTGCGTGAAGTCCCCAATGCATTCAATAACGTCATTCAAGATCCGAAGTGGGAGAACTCGATGGTGGACGCACAGGATCTCGCCATTGAAGCGGATCAGAGGTTCATGCGTCGCATGCCTCCTGGTACTTACTTCTATTATGGTGATCGAACTTGGAACAAATTGGATCGGTTGCTATTTAGTAACAACTTTAACGACAATCAGGGTATTGAACTATTGCCCAAAACCTTTCGCATTGTGGCTCCGGACTTCCTGATGGCCAAAGAACCCTTTTCGGTGGACGATCCGGAGGCGTTTCTAAACGGGTCGGTCTTCTCCAAGATCCCTGCGGGTTATAACTTCCTGTCGTTGGAAGAGGGGGAAGCAGGCTATTCGGACCACCTTCCGGTAGCCGTTAAGGTCAAACTGTCGGGGCGCTAACTTGCGGATGGCCCCGTCCCGGTGTTAGGATTCCTCTTCATTTCGTCGAGTACGGAGAGGCATTGATACCCGTTTGGCCGAAATCTTTTTGGAAACTAACGATCGAGAAAGATCGGTTTAAGTTTTCTTCAGCGCACATGACGCTTTTTGCGGATGGAAGCAAAGAGGCATTGCATGGGCACAACTACACGGTCCGCCTGGACGTGGTACTCAGCGGATCGTCCTTAGCCCAAACCATTTCCTTTAGTGTGTTTAAAGATTTGCTGGGTCCATTGTGTGAGGCTTGGGACGAGCGGATTCTAATTGCTACCGCGAACACCCAAACGCAGTGTCAGAAAGAAGGCAATTCCCTTGAGGCAGTCGTTTGCGGAAAACGATACGTCTTTCCCTCAGACGAAGTGGTTTGCCTCAATGTAGAGAACATTACCTCAGAACTTTTGGCATCGGAGCTCGCCGGGCGTCTGGTAGAGGCTCTCAAAAATTCCGGCTATTGGGGCAAGGAGCTGGTCTCGGGGGTTGCAAACCCCATACAGGGAATTGAGCTGCACGTTATCGAGACAGCAGGTCAGGGGGCCAGTTTTACGGTGATGCGGGTATGAGCGTGGCAAGACACAAAGTTGCCCTCGTGACGGGCGCGGGACGTGGGATTGGCAAAGCCACGGCGGTCGCTCTGGCCAAAGCGGGGTTGTACGTCTACTTGGCAAGTCGAACGGAATCGGAAATCCTGGCCAGCGAAGAGCAGATAGTGCAGTCGGGTGGAAGTGCGAAGGCGGTGCCGTGTGATGTGGCGGATCCCGAGGCGGTTTCGGCCCTTTTTTCCAAGATCCAACAGGAACGTGGGGGCGCCGATGTGCTCATCAACAATGCGGCCGTGCTGCATGAGGCGCCGTTTGTGGACCAGACGCTTCAGGATTGGGATCGCTTGATGGCCGTCAATGTTCGCGGGGCTTTCGTTTGTGCTCAGAATGCCTTGCGTTCGATGGCTCAAAAAAAAGCCGGTGTTATCGTAAATGTCGCCTCCATTGCGGGGATCCAGGGAACGGAAAAATTTCCTGGTTTTTCTGCGTATACGGTTTCCAAGTATGCTGTCGTTGGGCTTACCGAGGCCATGGCGGCGGAGGCCCGTCCGCTTGGGGTGCGTGTGGTTTGCATTGCCCCGGGGGCTGTGGACACCGCCATGCTCAAAAAGGCCGCCCCCTCCTTGCGTACCGAAACGACCCCAGATCACATTGCAGACATCATCCGTTATCTGGTATTGGCAGAGCCAGGAGTTCCGCTGAGCGGGACAGTACTGGAGATACATTCGAATGTCTGAAAACCGAGATTTTATTGAACTGGCCGCACGCGGCCTGCCGGCCATCATGGGCTTTGCCCGCCATGAGCGCGTAGAGCCCCAAGGGATTCACGTGCATGTCGAGCTCGAGTTCGATGCCAGTGTAGCGGCCCGCAGTGGAGAGTTGGTGGATGCAATCGACTACGTACGCGTGCTCGGTGAATACCGCTTTTTGCTTTGGGCCAGCCGATTTTTTCTGATTGAAACGGCCGCCGAGACCCTTTGCCGTTACACCCTGAGCGCGGAGTGGGAGGGCACCCCGGCCCAAGCCCGGGGCGTACGCTTGCGACTGGAAAAACCCCACGCCCTTGGCGCGCACGCCACTCCGGCGCTCAACGTGTACCGAGAGCAGGGTGTCTACCAGTACCCAGCTTTTGAAGGGGAAAACCTACAGGAAATCGACTCCAACAGGGATTGCCGTGTCTCCCGCGTGGTTGTGCCCCCTGGCGGGACGTTTGCACCGAGCAGTGGCCGGTTTGCGATCCTGTCCCTCTGCGACGATCTGTATTGGGGAGGCGAGCGTGTCCCTGCCGGCGGGGCGCGCTACTCAAATTCCTTGGAATGGGTGAACCGCTCTCTCCAAACAGCGGCCTTGCTTTGTGTAGAGTGCCACGACGAAGAGTGGGCGGCCAAAAA
>JAGQZV010000025.1:5004-26363 GCA_020435295.1 Bdellovibrionales bacterium
ACAGGCAGCCGGGTTTAGCTTTTACGATTCCGTTCTGGGCGAGTACGTGACACGCCACTAGTTATTCTGTTGGCATACCGTAGTTTCTGGGTAGCGGATCCACGCGTTTACGATTGCCGGGGGGATGAGCGCCCCGACGTGTTCCAGACTTTTCTCAATGACCGCTTTGTTAGCGTCTACCGTATAGGCGACAAAGGAGTCATTTACGAGGCCTTCCACTTTAGTTTCCATGTCGAGCATTTGGGTCTTGGTCCCATCACAGCGAAAATCTAACTTGTCGGTGTCGACAGATTTTACTCGGAAGTACTCGCGGGTGCGGAAGTTTATTTGTCGGGTTTTGATTTCATACACGATATGAAATTTGCTGTACTCTGTGGCCCCGACGCTATTGAGGATTTCAAATGCGTACTCGACTGGCTTGTGGGTGTTTTCGTCAAACGCCTTGGCAAGCGCACTAGCGCGAACAAAGCGATCCAGTGACGCGTCAGACTGGGGGATCGGTTTATCGCCCCCAAAGCCCTGATGTTTTTTGAGAAAACCCACCGAGTCGTTGTAGGTATCGTTGGTCAGACTCTGTACGTCCATCTCTTCGCCTATCTTGGCGACCATCTGCTTGTCGACATATTCAAAGGTGGCACACGTGCCCGTCGGGTCGCACGCAAGATAATGAACTTTTGCGTAGATGGGTTGGACCCGCAAGTCCTCGCGGTGCTCGTACACTTCTTTGGCCGATTCGTAATTATCAAGTTGGTACTGGATCCACTGCAACTCGTTGATCGTGGGGCGGGAATCGGCGTCCGGGTATTGGGAGGAATCCAACCACATGACTTCGAGGGTGAGGCCTTTTTCGTTCATTCCCCCTAGCGGGAACTCTCGACCATGTTGGTTGAAAGTCACACTGCCATATTTGGAAGTCCACGCTAGTTTGTGGGCTCGAGGATAAAAGTTAAGTGCTTTCTTGGCGACGTTACGCTTGTTCACGACAATCATTCCGTGTCCTTGCGTCCAGTCGTAGCTTTTCAGCATGAGCTTGTTCAGGCTCTGTGGGATCGCGGCGGTGGTACACGCACCCGCAGTTCCGGCCCACAACCAATACATCCCCATCAGAAATGAAAAACGTCGCATGAAATGCCGCCTCCTAGCTAGATGGCCGCAGTATATAGACAAGCCTCGTGGTGGCAAAGGTTTAGTGTGGGCGCTGCGCGTTGTTAGTTGAAGTCTAGTGGGGGGAGCTCTGGCAGCGGCCAGTCGCTCGGGAGTGGGTGGCTAAGAAGGTTGGTAGCGACAATCTGATTGAGTGTGTCGTCTGTATAGCCCATGCTCCGCAGTTCGTGTGTCAGAACTTCCGAAAGATAGCTGACGGGATTCGTCCAATACTTGTCATAACGGTCCTCGAGTTCCTGCGTTTTCATCTGCGGATTGCCGCGTCGAGTCCACTTGCCGTAGACATCCACAAACATCAGCTCACTATAGAGAAGAGAATAGAGACGCTCGATGGGATCGCGCTGATTGTAATTGCCATCTGGCGCTTCTATTGGCTCTCCACCATAAACGTACGCCAGGAGTGTAGCGTTCAGTGCCGGTCGAACAGCTCGGAGCTGCTGCCCGCGCACCAGGCGGTCCATCACATAGAGCGCCGTAGCGCTGGCGCTGAAACTGAGATTGGGATCTGTTTCCCAGTGGGTAGGGTTAAAAAGTAGCGCAATTCTTTGATCCGCCATCCGGGCCACGCACGACGCGTGCACCACAAAAATGGGTTTGGTTTCCAAATCATCAAGCGAATTCAGCCCCAACAAATACTGGGCGTTCACCAAGTGGAAGGAAATTTCGCGCAGTCTTTCATCCGTCTGCGCGAGCGCAAAAATATCGAGACTCGTCTCATCAAGGGCGAGACGCGTGTAGATGTCGGCCACCATGCGTACCTGCCGTGCTTCGTAAGAACCCGTGTCGTCTGGTTGGGGCCCGTCGTAGCCTGGAATGGTTCTCGGCGGTCTTGTCCACGGAAGACGATGGGCCAAGGACTCGCGCGCCACGCGATCGGGGCACCACCGCTCGGGCCACCGATCGGAGCCCCAAACGGTTGTGGCCAGGCAGAGCACGCCCCACGAAACCCACCCATAGTAAAATTTCAGTTTTTTGGACACTGTGCTACCGACTTGGGCTTCTTGTACCGCGTCGCGTAATAAAGTGCAATTATCCGGGCTTCAAAGACCCAATCTCACAAGAGATATCTTTGTGATTTTAATAGCTTATGATGATTTCGCTTGGCGGGGGATTGACCGGGGAGAGGATTTGACTAGAATGCCGCTACTTTCAGACGCATGACGCGCCGGGTAAGGACTATGGATAGATTACTTATTGTAGTGATTGTATTGTTTCTCTTGGTCGTTAGCTCTTCGCCGCTGATGTTTTAAGCCGGATAAGGCTCTTTTCTTCGCTCGCGACATTCCCCTCTTTCGGGCACACTCGATCCCTCCAACGAAGGGCGGGTTTTTCAATTCCATGATAAAGAACCCACGCCAAAAGCATCGATCCACCCAGGACAGAGGGAATGAGAAACGCGATAAGTCCCCAGTCTTGCAGACCGAAATACTGAGACGCGCGAGCGGCATAGTATAGCGGCTTGTCGTGGGAGAGATAGACACTAAAGGACAGCGTGGCTACCCACCTCAGAACGCGATTTGAAAGCCACTGGCTACACGCAAACTGCGGTGAGAGAGTGGCCCCCACTATGAGCCCAAAGCCGATCGCTTGGCCGCCAAAGAGAAAGTTTGTCTGCAAGAAGCGGTTCCAATGTGTGAAATGCGCGCCATATACGAGAACCAAACCCATGGCGGCGTAGAGATTAGGGTGATGGAGCAACCAGCCGAGCTTTTGTTTGCGGTGCCAGTAGGCGAGTCCAAAACCTATGAGTAAGGAATCAAGAACTGCAAAAGTATGAAAGAACTTGTAAAACCCATTCCCTTCTATCCAACGGTACAAATAGGTGGCGATTACGAGTCCCCAGAAAAATACTCTCCCGCCAATTTGCCGGTGTTTCCATTTCCACAGCAGAGCAAGAAAAAGCGGAAGAAAAAAATAAAATTGTTCTTCTACGGCAAGGCTCCAGCTAACAAGAAAAAATTTTGGGGAAAAAAGGTTTTGGGTGAAGCTAAGATAGTGCCAGAAAGCGGGTTCGATAGGGCCAGGGTGTCGCCAAGCGTTTGCAAATAAGAGGAAGAAATAAAGCGGCCAGGTTCTTAAAAGCCTCCGAACCCAGAAACGTTTAACGCAGAGAGTGCCCGTTTCCTCTAGCTCGCGCAGCGCGAGGCCTCCCACTAAGAATCCGCTCAAAACGAAGAAAAGGTAAACCCCATTCCAACCGGTTCCCACCACGGCCCGAAATACAGCTGCCTTGCCGTCCAGCGCGACATAGTGGGCGAGATGGTGCCCCAGGACAAGGAGGATCGCTAGCGCCCGCAATCCATCCAGAGCGGGGAACCGGTGTCCCGGTGTGGGCAGGGGTTGTTGCTTGTTTTGCTGCATAGGGGCGAGCCGTCTTTGTGGTGCGTCTTCCTTAATATCTTATCGGCTTTTTGGTTGATGAGGTGCAGTCCCTGGAGATATGGTCCCCAGACTATGAAAAAAGACAAAATCGTAATCATCGACGGCAGCAGCTATTTTTTCAGAGCCTTTTTTGCCATCCAGAGGTTGAGTAATTCCAAGGGTTTTCCTACTAACGCGGTGTACGGTTTTATTAATATGCTGCTCAAAGTCATCGACGTAGAGAATCCCAAAAAGCTAGCTATTGCATTTGATACCCCGGCGCCCACGTTCAGGAAAAAGTTGTATCCGAAGTACAAGGCTAACCGAGAAGCGCCGCCAGAAGATCTGGTAAAGCAAATCCCCTATATCCAAAAGGCCGTTGATGCTTTTGGGATAAACCGCATGCAAATGGAAGGCTACGAAGCAGATGACGTGATCGCGACACTCGCCCACCGAGCCAACAGCGAGAGCTACCATGTGGATATTATTTCCGGTGACAAAGATCTTATGCAGCTCGTAGGTCCGAAGATCGCCCTTTTCGATACGATGAAGGACAAACGTTACGATGCTGCGGCTGTGGCGGAAAAATTTGGAGTGGGTCCCGAGCAGATGGTGGACTTGCTCGCCCTGATGGGAGATTCGTCCGACAATGTTCCCGGAGTGAAGGGAATAGGTCCGAAGACCGCAGCGGAGCTTTTGCAGAAATACAAAACGTTGGACGGGATATACGAAGCTCTAGAGGAAATAAAGCAACAAAAGAGGAAAGAGGTCCTTAAAGAAGAAAAAGCGCTGGCGTACTTGAGCCGAGATCTCGTGACCCTAAAGAAGGACGTCCCGCTCTCGTTCGGGTGGCAAGACTTGGACTACAAAGGACCTGTTGAGGCGCTTCTGGGACCGTTGTTTCAGGAGTTGGAATTTCAAAACTTGATTAAGCGATTCAATCTGCAGGGGGCTACCGAGGCGGTTTCAAGTTTCAAGCGTGGCAAGTACCTGGCCGTTGTAGACGAGCACCAGCTTCAGAGAGTGTGCAAGGATCTGAGAGGTACCAAGGCATTGGCTGTGGATACCGAGACGACCTCGCTGGATGTGCACCAGGCAAACCTTGTCGGGATTTCTCTAAGCGGGAAGGTGGGTGAAGCGTATTACTTGCCCGTAGCTCACGTAAAAGCAGACGACAGTTCTGCGCAACCGATCCAGTTGTCGTTGCAAGCCGTGCAAAAACACTTAGGTCCTTTGCTGGCGGATGCTTCAGTTCCGAAGGTAGGGCAGAACATCAAATATGACTTGCAGATCCTGCAGCGCTTCGGTTTGCCTCTATTTGGGATCGTGTCCGATACAATGCTTGCAAGCTACGTGCTAGATCCGGAGCAGTCCCATGGCCTTGATGCCATGGCGTTTCGGTTCTTTGGACACCAGAATATCAGCTACGAGGAGGTCACCGGAAAGGGCAAGAACCAGGTTCTGTTTTCGCAAGTTCCCATCGCACAAGCTACAGAGTACGCCGCCGAGGATGCCGAGGTGACTTTGGCTCTTCATGAGAAACTCTTTCCAGAGGTGAAGAAGGCAAACTTAGCCAAGATTTTTTCTGAAATTGAAGTGCCACTCATTCCGGTGTTAGCCGACATGGAGAGTACTGGTGTCCTCGTGGATGAAAAGGCTTTGGAAAAGCTGAACACACAGCTGGAAGAGGAGATCGAACAAGTACAGGAGAACGTGTACGAGCTGGCCGGAGAGGAGTTCAATCTAAATTCCCCCAAGCAGCTGGGACACATTCTCTTCGAAAAACTGAAGCTCCCGGTGGTAAAAAAAACCAAAACCGGGTTTTCAACAGATGAGAGTGTGCTTGAAACACTCGCTAAGAGTCATCCCATCGCTCAATGGCTCCTGGGGAATCGAGAGTTGGTCAAGCTAAAGAGCACCTATGTAGAGGGCTTGCTTACACGTATCCATCCGCAAACCCGTCGCATTCACACCCGATTTAATCAGACTGTGGCGGCTACAGGCCGGTTAAGTAGTTCTAACCCCAATCTGCAGAATATTCCTGTCAGCCGCGACGGAAAGTACGATATCCGTTCGGTTTTTGTCGCGAAAGACGGGTATAGTCTTTTTTCTGCCGACTACAGTCAAGTGGAGTTGCGTCTTTTGGCGCACATGAGCGAAGATCCGGAACTACTCAAAGCTTTCGACAGAGATGAGGATGTCCACGCCTACACCGCGCGGCTGATCTTTGGTACAGAGGAAGTATCGAGCGAACAACGTTCCGTTGCGAAGACGATTAACTTTGGCGTGATCTACGGTCAAACTCCTTATGGACTCTCACAGCAGCTAAAAATTAGTACCTCTGAGGCGAAAAGCTTCATTGACAACTATTTCGCACGCTACTCGAGTGTGAAGACCTTCATGCAAAAACTAGTCGCGCAGGCGCAGAAACAGGGCTACGTAACGACCCTATTGGGTCGCCGACGCTTTGTGAAAGAGATTGATAGCAAAAATCGCATGCGGCGCGAGATGGCAGAACGCCTTGCCATCAACTCGCCCCTTCAGGGAACCGCGGCGGATCTGATCAAACTTGCCATGATCGACGTGTTCAAAAAGCTGTCTGACGATAAGTTGGAAGCAAAGATGATATTGCAGGTGCACGACGAATTGGTTTTCGAAGTTCCGAATGGCGAAAAGAAGAAAGTAGAGGCTTTGGTGTTAGATAGCATGGAGAATGCCTTGCAGCTCAAGGTGCCGCTCAAAGTGGACAGCAAGTGGGGAGAGCGCTGGAGCAAGTAGTTAGCGGCGTCCGATGAGATAGGTATAACTGGTCCACGCCGGCCCTGCATGCTTGTCGGACTCTACTCGCAAGATCTCGCCCCCATTGTTCTCGATGCATTCTTTTACCTGAGAGCGCGTAAGCCCGTACATTTCCAAAATGGGAACATCCGCCCGTTTTCTCAGGCGCAGGCGATCCGCAAAGTCTATCGGGAGCCAAGGCCGCAGCCAATCTTTGCAGTGGTCTTGCCAAGTCGCCTGGCTTCTCTGCGCCGGAATCTGCACCAGTATTTTACCTTTGCGGGAAAGGACTCGCAGAAACTCTTTAAGGTATCCCTTCATAAGAGAAGGCGGCATGTGCTGCAATACGATGACGCAGTAAACGAAATCAAAATACTCGGATGGGAAAAGGCCCAGATCGGAGGCTGGATTGTGATGGTATTGGCAGCTTGCGGGGAATTGATTGAATTGCTCCGCCAAGCGCACCATTTCGCCTGAAATGTCTACGCCGTGGACTTGTCGGCCGTGGGCAGCTAAGGCCTGACTAATGCGGCCCATCCCGCAGCCAAAATCCAGCGCGCGCTCAAAGGGAGCGCCGATGAAACTAATGCCCACTCGGTCCAGCGCGCTTTCCAAACTGCGACGGCCAGTTTCAAAGAAGGCTTCGGTATCCCAGCCGCCCTTTTCTTTGCTTGGCTGGGCCAGAATGGCCCACATGGGGTCCAGCCGTGCGTTCTTTTCCCATCGCTTTCTGACCTGCGAAAAAATCATTGTCTATTACGTATAGCACCCTAACGCCCGGCCCCCAAGCGAGTTGCGCATTCTCCGTGTGAGATTCAGATCGGATGACAACTCTGGCTGCTTTTTTTTCCAAAAGTTTCCTCTGCGCTAACGCGGCCCTGCACTTGGGTTGAGAGCGTCGGCCCTCCCGGCGTTGACAGTAAATGTAGTGTACGTGCTATATTTTGGGGTACATTAAGGGGAAGCGACATCCTAGAGAAGGAGTTCTACGAAGACGCCAGAATGCCAGTTCAGGGGGGCAGGGTCAACGGCTTCCAAGTTTGGAAGCGTAGGCACTTAATCGCGTTTTAACTGACATTTCGCCTTTCGAACTAATCCCATGGGTCCGAGCGAGCGGGCTTAGGGGAAAGGGATTGCTTGCCCCAAAAAGTTGGATAGCTTGAACGGTGTGCACCGTTTTTTTGGGAGGCCAGGATGAAAATCCTTCGTCGCTTTACTAAAGAACTCGAATCGCCCTACGCGGATCAAAAATTTGTCCCTCGAAAGTCTGAGATTCGAGAACCGGACGGCCGCATTGTTTTTTCTCAAGACAATGTGATGGTACCGGAAGACTGGTCTCAGGTAGCTACCGACATCTTGGCCCAAAAGTATTTTCGCCGTACCGGTGTACCGGTTCCCAAGAAGAGCAAAGGCAAGGCGGAAACCACGGGCGAAAATGACAGCCGGCAGGTGTTTCACCGCCTGGCCGGTTGCTGGACGGCCTGGGGCAAACGCTACGGGTATTTTGACTCCGACGTTGATGCCGAAAATTTTTATGATGAAGTCCGCTACATGCTTTCGCACCAAATGGCTGCGCCCAATAGCCCCCAATGGTTCAACACGGGTTTGCACTATGCTTATGGCATTACGGGGCCGAGCCAGGGCCACTATTTTGTGGACCCAGATACGCGAACGCTGAAACGGTCCGATAGTTCTTATGAACACCCGCAGCCGCATGCTTGCTTTATTCAAAGTGTGAGTGATGATTTGGTGAACGAGAACGGAATAATGGATCTGTGGGTCCGTGAGGCCCGCCTTTTTAAGTACGGATCCGGGACCGGCACTAATTTCAGTTCTTTGCGCGCGGAGGGAGAGCCGCTTAGTGGGGGCGGGCGTTCAAGTGGTTTGATGTCCTTTTTGAAAGTTGGCGACCAAGCGGCAGGAGTCATAAAAAGCGGCGGGACTACACGGCGCGCTGCCAAGATGGTTTGTTTGGACTTGGATCACCCCGAAATTGAGGATTTTATCGGTTGGAAGGTTCTCGAGGAGCAGAAGGTTTCGGCCATGGTGACCGGATCGAAGCTTCACCGGCAGCATTTGGAGAAAGTTCTCAATGCGTGTTTTGTCGACGCCGATATCGTGGAAGTGGATCCGAAACGCAACCCGGCGCTTCGGGAAGCATTGATCGCCGCGCGTGCGGCGATGATATCCGACAACTATTTGGTCAAGATGCTTCAGCTAGCTCAGTCCGGAACGGTGGAAGTAGACTTTCCTCTTTTCGATACGGATTGGCAGGGAGAAGCTTACCGTACGGTTAGCGGTCAGAACTCAAACAACTCGGTTCGGGTGCCAAACGCGTTTTTTCAAGCGCTTGAGCACGATGGGAAGTGGGAGCTCAAGTGGCGCACTGACGGTTCGGTTGCCAAGGTGATTCCCGCGCGGGAGCTATGGGAGAAAATTAGTCATGCCACCTGGGCCTGCGCCGATCCGGCTATTCAGTGCGATACGACCATCAACGAGTGGCATACGTGTCCTGAAGGTGGCCGCATAAACGCGTCCAATCCTTGTTCCGAATACATGTTCTTGGACGATACCGCGTGCAATTTGGCTTCGATCAATCTCATCAAATTTTACGATGAAGCGACGCAGTCCTTCCGTGTGGACGACTACACTCATGCCTGTCGGTTGTGGACGATTATTTTGGAAATCAGTGTGCTCATGGCCCAGTTTCCCAGCCGCGAGATTGCACAACGCAGCTACGAGTACCGTACACTTGGCTTGGGTTATGCCAACCTCGGTGCCCTGTTGATGTCGATGGGGATTTCTTACGGCAGTGCGAAGGCTCTAGCCTTTACCGGCGCTTTGACAGCGATCCTTACGGGGGAGTCGTACGCAACTTCGGCTGAAATGGCCAAAGAACAAGGCCCTTTTGAGCGCTTCAAGGATAACCGTGAGTCAATGCTGCGGGTAATTCGCAACCACAGACGGGCGGCATACAACGAAAGCGCCGAATCCTACGAGGGGATTTCTACTACGCCGATGGGAATCGATCCGGAAAGCTGCCCTGAAACACTCTTGCTTGCAGCGCGTTCGGCATGGGATCGGGCGTTGGAAGCTGGTAGCGAATTTGGTTTCAGAAACGCACAAGCCACAGTTATAGCTCCTACAGGAACCATCGGTCTTCTCATGGACTGTGATACCACTGGAATTGAGCCTGACTTTGCGCTCGTCAAATTTAAGAAACTAGCGGGCGGCGGTTACTTCAAGATTATCAACCAGTCCGTTCCGCGTGCCTTGCGTAACTTGGGTTATTCCGAGTCTGAGACGGAGGCCATTGTTCGTTACTGTGTGGGTTTTGGAAGTTTTGACGGCGCCCCGCACATCAACACGGAATCGTTAAAAGAAAAGGGATTCAAGAAGGCCGGGATGGATCGGCTGGAAAACGCCATCAAGAGTGCCTTCGAATTGCGCTTTGCTTTTAACCAGTGGAACTTGGGACCCGATTTCTGCAAGGATGTGCTGGGGCTCGACGAGTCGATTTTGCGCAACCCGCAGTTTGATATCCTTAGCCACCTCGGCTTTACCGAGGAGCAAATCCGCGAAGCAAACGACTATATTTGCGGCCGCATGACCATTGAGGGAGCGCCCTACTTAAAAGAGGAGCACTATTCGATTTTTGATTGTGCCAACAAATGCGGGCGGTATGGCAAACGCTATCTTGCTTACGGGACTCATATCGACATGATGGCGGCAGCCCAGCCCTTCATTAGTGGTGCCATCAGTAAGACGATAAACATGCCCAACGAGGCGACTGTCCAGGAAACCAAGGACGCGTATCTGGGAGCTTGGCGAAAGATGGTGAAAGCTATTTCGATATATCGGGATGGTTCGAAACTGAGTCAGCCGCTCAACGCGACGGCAGGTTCGATCTTCGAGGGGCTCGAAGCTGATCTGAAAGATGAGGCACTTACTCGTCAAGAACAGATCGAGCAGGTGGCGCGCGAAATGTTGTTTGAAGCGGGGCACCGTCGGGAACTCCCGAAGCGGCGCTTTGGGTACACCGTGAAGGCAACGATCGCGGGCCAGCGGGTGTATGTACGGACGGGTGAATACCAGGACGGGACTCTGGGCGAGATCTTTGTAGACGTCTACAAAGAAGGGGCCGCGTACCGCTCCCTCATGAATGCTTTCTCGATTGCGGTCTCTTTGGGATTGCAGTACGGAGTGCCGTTGGATGAGTTTGTGAAGAAATTTACGCTCTTTCGTTTCGAGCCCAACGGGCACGTGTCCGATCACGATCACATTAAGTTCTGTTCTTCCATAGTGGATTTCATTTTTAGGGATTTGGCGTTGAACTATTTGGGAAGAACTGACCTGGTTCATGTTCCGCCCAAAGCGCCCCCTGTTCTCCCCCGCACCGTTTATCGAACCAGTGCTAACGGCGGAACCGAGATGAGTCTGGGAGCCGCCGCCGCCATCGCCATGGAAGCGACTCCGCAGCGTGCGCCGCGGGCGGTAAGCAGCGCGAACTCACGTGCTGCCAATGAGCCGACCGACATGGCTTTGACGCTCGAAGAATGGGA
Source organism: Bdellovibrionales bacterium (assembly GCA_020435295.1). GTDB lineage: Bacteria > Bdellovibrionota > FAC87 > UBA2466 > JACKAF01 > JACKAF01. The sequence goes on from JAGQZV010000025.1 coordinate 15,870, forward strand.
CGACGATACAGCTCTTGCTTCCAAGCTAGCCAAAGCGCAAGGGTACGAGGGCGATCCCTGCACGGAATGCGGTCACTTTACGATGGTACGTAGCGGGACATGCTTGCGGTGCACTAGCTGCGGTTCGACGTCCGGCTGCTCCTAAGCAAGCTTGTGGAATCATAGCGGTTTCTTCGCCTTTGCTTGATCACAGCTGTGATCGCTTAGAGGCCCGATCTATTGCGCCTACCCGATTCAATCCGTTAAAAGCAATTCCAACATTAAACAAAAGTGAGTACGGCGTTGCGCTGGCGCGTTCCAGCAAAAGCTTTAAGCGCCCGGCTCTCTAGTGTCTGGAGGATACAATGAAACGGAACTGGATGTGGATGCTAACATTGGCGTTTGTCGCGGTGTTGAGTGGTTGCGGAAAAGAGGGGGAGCTTGACTATCTTTTTGGGATTGCAAACCGCGCCGGCGGCGACCCGAGCACGGTAGAGGGGCTGTGGCGGATGGATCAATCTACTGCTCAGAAGGAAATTCGCGCGGAGGTGGGAAGCGATTATGTGATCCTGGCTCTGAAGTGCACGTTGAATGGGCAAAGCGTTGTCGTCGGAAAGAAATTGCCGGCTACTGTTTCTGCCACTTCCGTTTCCATCAAGGAAGATCTGAACGAAAGAAAAGTAGAAGGCAACTTGTTGTGTGCGATTAATATTTATCACGGAGTTTATAGCTTCGAAAATGTTCGCGGTACGGCCCGATTAGCACGTGTTGGTGCCCAATTCACCAAACTTGCAGATCTCAAAGATCTGAAAAAGTAAGCGGCAAAAGACTGGCACGGATTGTCGTCCGCGTAGGCGGTGGCTGAAACCTAGACGGCTTTTCTGGTGCGTTTCTCTGCCATTTCAGTAGCTTAGTGCTGGCATTCCGGTTGCACTTTAGAGGCGTATGCAGCGTTTGGGCTTCATATTTCTGCTTGCCATAGCACTTTGCGGGTATGCGGCGGAGGCGCCGAATTCGATGGGAAAGGCAGAGAAGCGCGCTTCGCCGGCTGGGGCCACCGGTTCGGGCAGGGCGCATTCCCGTGAGAAACAGCTCGTTACGGAAAACCGGGCAGGTGTGAACGGCCTTCGGGAGGTCCTTAAGCCCGTACCCACCGGAGACGCGTGGCTGGATGGGATCTTATCGGAGTGGAGTGGCTTTGCCTTTGATATGGCGGACGAAGTACTTCGCCAATTTGGGCTACGCAAGCCAAAGCCTGCCCCTTCGGCTTCTACAAATTCGCAATAGGAATGACTTGCTGTGTTTCTTCGCGCACGACAACAGGGTTCGTGGCGAGTCTCCACCCTGTTCTCAAATAAGACGTGTCTTCAGCCATAGGGCGGCCAAAGCGTTTGTAGAGAGCGAGCAAACGCTGGTGTGCTTCTCTCAAGTGATAAAAAGGAATCCTCGGAAAAGCATGGTGGACCGAATGATAATTGAGATGATCGACGTACAAACTCATAAAACGTGTAGTACGCAAATTTCGTGAATTGCGGATTTGTGTCTCGAACGGATTGGCTTCTTTTCCCCACAGTCCGTAGTGTTCGATATGCGAACGAAATTGGTGAAAGGCACCCATTACGCGTTCCAAGATGAGGAAGAACGCAAAAGCTCGCCACCAGTTATCGACGCTATATGCCCAAAGGTTTATGAAAGCTTGAACGGCAAGTACTCCTACTACGTCAGTCCAAATTGCCAAGCGGACTTCGCGAGACTTATTGTAAAACTTATACGCCTGCCAGTAGTGCTTAAATAGAAAACCAAAGCCTCCCCAAACAAAGCAGTTTAACCACCACTGGTTGCGGATCATCCACTGGCGGACGGGGCCGACGCTCCGGTATTCTCGCTCGGTGTATTGGGGGCGCTCGGGATCGTTAATATCGTTGCCATTCATCTTGTGGTGAATCTTGTGAAGAGCGGAGTAAATTCCATGATACCAAAGCATGGGGTAGGCCAGCACACGCGGGAATATTTCATCAAACCACTTCCACCCGGTAAGGGTGTGGTGGATGGCGTCGTGGGTAAGCAGAAAAATAGAGGAGTAAAAAAAGGCAGTCGCGCACGCCCACAGAACAAAAGAGAACGTGCTTTCGCGGGTGAGACTCACCCAAATCAGAACCCCCATGATCGAAATACTGCACAGCGCCTTAAAAAACCCAGGCCACGGCGACGTTACTTGCAAGTCTTCGATCGTTTGACGCAATACTTTGGGATCCACGGATCCCACGCTTTTTTCAGCTGGCACACCCTGCGGTTCCATCCTGAAACCTCCGTCAGTTGTACAGTGCTCCGAGCTAGGCGGCACCGCCCCTTTATATGTATATATTATAGCATGGGGGGTGAATTTCTCGATTTTGGAAGTATTTCTAGGGGGTTATTTGTCTGCCGAAAGATGGCGGACCGCCGGGGAAGGTAGCGCGCGCTTGTCTTGCTCTTCGAGCAGGTTGTCCAGAAAGGTCTTGATGCGGTTGGCGACTAGGCGATTCAGCAGTCTATCCGGGAGGGCCTCATACATCAGCCACGGGTGCAAACGCATTCGTCCCAGCGTGTATACCCAGACCCGGTGGCGCTCGCCTGGGGCGGGAAAAATTTTGGCGGTGCCGATAGCCCAGTCGATTAAGGATTTCTTGGTCGTTACCGCCTCAGCTTTCAGTTCCAAGTAGCCTTCTTTTTGGATGGAACTCATTTTAAAAGTTTGCATTCCCACAGAGGAAAACAACGGAACGTCCAGGAAGTAGCGGAGTTGCAAAATACTGGCATCGCTCGGCAACGGGAGCACGCTTAGCAGCTTTAGCATATATTCCCCACCATCGGCCTTTTTGTTGATATCGCGTAGAGCCCAGTTTTGATATTTTTCAAAGCTGGTGAGGACTGGCCTAGCGAGCTCTAAGTTTAGTTCTGTGGAGATATAACCTTCTAGCTCGATGGTTTTGTTTCCCTTGCGGCTTACGGTGCGCCGAATAATATCGTGTTGCCCTTTGAGTTCCTTCTCGAGCCTCTTGAAGATCAACGCATCTTCTGCCGAAAGCCCCCAGGCCGAGAGGCTGAAAAAAACAGAAATCGTTAATAAGAAGGATCTCACTGCGGGCGTTTTTCCTGTTTTGCAGCTACGTTTATGGTGTGCAGCATCACCGAAACGGCTACCACAAGGGTTAGCGTTGCGGGGATAGGTACCCCCCACAGGAAGGGGCCATGATTTAGAATCAAGAACACCGTACCCAAAGCGAAAAGACAGACACCAAGCGCTGAAAGTGCGAGTACGTGCGCGGATGCTTTTACACTGTTTGCAAGAAGTTGTGTGTCCTTGCTGCTAGTTTCGAAAACGAAACCGTCTTGAGACCATTTTCTAAGAAAACGTTTTGCGGTGCGCGGCAAAGTTTCGGCAAGGTGTTGCAAGTCGCGCCCAACCACCACCATGTCTTTTAGAACTTGCTCCTTGCTGTAACGGGAGCTTAAAGCTTGTTTGGCCAGTCGATTGCCGACTGACAGAAGGTCAAAAGTTGGATCGAGTTTTTTGCCGAGCCCCTCGATGGTCACGATAGCTTTGAACAGCAGCATGAGTTCACGTGGGACGCGAAGGTTGTGCTGAGCCGCTACCGCCGTCGAACGCATCAAGATGTGCCCGATATTAACCTCCCCAATAGCCATGCCAATATAGGGGGAAATGAGATCCATCAAATCTTTTTGAAGGCGATTTAAATCCGACTCGCCCGTCATGTGGCTAATGTAAGTATATTCAGATGCAAGCGATTCATAGTCTTCGTCCATGATCGCGATGAACATGGTGGTCACGCTCTCTTTGATGCGTTTGGAGAGTCGGCCCACCATGCCGAAATCAATGATGCCAATCCGACCGTCCTTCAAGACAAAAAGGTTTCCGGCGTGTAAATCTCCGTGGAATATCCCGTCTTGGAGCACCATATGGAAAAAAGCGTCACAGCCCGTTTCAATGATCTCCGCTGGTTTGATATTGCCGGCAAGGATGGCCTCGCGGTCCGAGAAGCGAACGCCCTCAAAGCGTTCGAGTACCAAGATGCGCGCGGTGCTCAGGTCCCCGTACACGACCGGGATGGCGACTTGCTTCATGCCCACCAGGTTCTTCTTTATTTTGCGGATATTGTTGGCTTCAACGTGGAAGTCCAATTCTTGGTGAATAGAGCGGAAAAATTCGTCCACCATGCCGGTCGGATTGAATAGCTTGGTTTCCGGGAGGTAGCGTTCCATTAAGACGGCGAGCCCCCGCAGGATGGAGATGTCATTGGAAACTGTTTTGTCGATGCCCGGGCGCTGCACTTTGATGACGACCCGTTCCCCGGTTTTTAGAACGGCACTGTGGACTTGAGCGATGGAAGCCGCCGCCAAAGGAGCTTGATCGATGCTTTCGAAGGAGTCTTCTACTTTCTGTCCTAGCTCGGACTCGATCTGTTTACGAATCTCATCAAAGGGAACAGTGCTGACCCGATCCTGCAATTTTTGAAATTCCTCAACATAAGCATCGGGTATCAAATCGGGACGAGTCGCTAGCAATTGCCCAAACTTTACGAACGACGGCCCGAGTTTTTCAAAGGCCAAACGCAAGCGTTCGGGAATGGGAAGCTGCTGGAAGTCTGGGTTTACACGGTACTTCTCCGGCAGAAATTTTGTGAGGCGAAGCCGGTGTACCAGATCCGCGAAGCCGTGCGCCACAAAGACGCCCACGATGTCGCGCATGCGACCAGCGTTCTTAAAAGTCTGGGTAACTACTTGAGCTGTACCTAAAACTTTCATGCTTGGCTAAACCAAATCTTACCTTGTTCTACAGAGATCTCGTCCACAATGACATCCAGTTTCGTTCCGACACCTAGGCGTTCTTTTCCGGGACGCTTCACAAAGGCCAACTTCCTGGAATCGTATTCATAAAATCCACGCAACGTTTCTACTGGTAGAAAGCCCTCTACCGCGAGTTCGGGGATTTCCATGTAGAGCCCCTCCGCCGCCACCCAGCTGACTACTGCGTGGAAACGATCCCCCAAGTGTTGTTGCATGTACCAACACTGCTTGCGCCGGACGACAAAACGCTCCGCCTCCATTGCGTTGCGTTCTTGATTGGAGCAGTCGCGGGCGATATTCATCAATTGGCCCTCTTCGTATTTCTTATCGGTGGACTTTGCTTCACCTATGAGTCTCTTTAGGAGGCGGTGCACAATCAAGTCCGGGTAGCGCCTGATTGGGGACGTGAAATGCGTGTAATCGCGCAGAGCCAATCCGAAGTGGCCCAGCGGATCTGGAAGATAACGCGCCTGCTTCTGAGCGCGAAGGATTACGGTATGTAGAGTATGCCCCCCAGGGACGTTGTGAGAGTGTTCGAGCACTTTCGCGAAAGCCTTTGGAGTTATCTTATGTATGCTTTCGCCTATTCCAAGATTGCGCAGCATTTGGTTGACCTCATCCACGCCCTCGCGATCGGGTGGTTCGTGAACGCGGTACATGCCCGCTTTCTTTGACTCCCGTAGCTTGCGTGCGACGACGCGATTTGCTGCAATCATGAATTCCTCGATAAGCTGGTGGGATTTGTGTCGGGCGGCCGGGGCGCAATGCGTGGGTATCCCGTCGCTGTCCAGTTCTACCTTGCACTCCGGCAAGTCGAAGTCGAGCACGCCTCGGGCCTGGCGTGACTGGCGCAGTATACGAAAGAGGCCAATCATGTTATCGAGAGGTCTTTTGAGTCCTTCGAGATCCTTTTTCTTTTCTTTCCAGTAGCCGTGTACCTGGTTGTATGTCAGCCGTGCATGCGTTTGAATCAAGCTACTGTAAAAGTCACTTCTCAAAAATTCGCCACGTCTATCAATATCGATTTCGGCTGTGAGTGCAAACCGCTCCTCTCCCGGTCGAAGACTACACACATTGTTGGAGAGCACCTCTGGCAGCATGGGAAGGCAGCGTCCTGGGAAATATACACTTGTCCCTCGCTGCAGGGCTGCTTTGTCGAGCAATGATCCTGTTTTCACAAAGAAGCTCACGTCGGCAATGGCAACATAAAGGCGAAATCCAAAATCCTCCGACGTTACGGCGACGGCATCATCGAAGTCTTTTGCATCTTCACCATCGATGGTAACAAGAGGTAGATCACGCAAATCTTTGCGGTGGCGCCGTTCTTCCGGATCGTCCATCTGCTCCGCCACGAACTCCGATTCCGCAAGTTCGGCCCGAGAAAAGCTTTCGGATAAGCTATATCGATTAATTGCGATCCGGTAGTCGTGCGTGGGGCGCAAGCGATCGCCAAAGTATTCTTCCACTTCGACTTTTCCGGCGTGCCGGTTGTCTGGATATTGGACCACGCGGGCACTGACCCAGTCCCCCGGATGAATTTTTTTGGGATTCCCCGATATCGGAAAATCCCCGTCCGAGGTGTTGAGTGACAAACTACTTCCGAAACGCTCGACTTGTCCGAGAACCACGCTTTGGCCGCGCTCCACGACTTTGTCGACCAGGGCCGATACCCGGCCGGCCCGCTTCTCATAACGAAAGCGGATGCGATCTTTGTTCATGAGGCGACGAGCCTGTTTTCGGTCGATGTAAGCATCCGGCCGTGAGGTGTCGTCGGGAATGACGAATGCGAAACCACGAGGGTTTTTTTGAACGGTTCCGAGCAGATTGCCTTTGTGTTTGTGTTTTGGGCGACTCACGTTGTTAGCAGTATCGATGCTGAGGGGGGTGAATTCAAGTAAGGGAGCGAAAACTTATTTTCCAGGAGGTAACAATTTGGCCGGATCGGCTGCAGGCGCGACGGGGCCTGCGGCACCAAGTTTACTGCCCAGTGGGGTCACGGGGCTAAAGCCGCCGGCATTCACCCGGCTGCCTTTGCCGCCGGTATTCTCCAGATCGGCACCTGCGGGTAAGCGCGGGGGAGGGCCGGGCGGCGGGCCGTTGGGTGGGCTCATGCCCCCTGCCAACGGGCCGGCATTCGTACCGTTCGCGCCGCCAGCTGCATTGGGCTGACTTGGAGTTTGCGGCAGCAATTTGGGGCTCACATAACCCTGTTGTTGGGCGGGAGCGATGTTTGTTGACTGCGGCAGCCGCGAGGCCGGCGCGAAAAATATGGTGGCTTCTACCTGCGCGTTCACGGGATAACAGGCGATGGGTCCTACGCGGGAACTCTTCACAAAACCGGGAGGTGCAGTGGCTGCTTGCTCGCTGAAACTTACGGTGGGCGAAAGTTGCGACGCAATCGGGAAGCACAGGACGTCCTTATTCACAAAAGCGGTGCTTGCGGGGCTGCGGTTTTCCCTTTTGGATTTTGCCGTCAGAATGAAACGGCCTTTGGATGAACGCGGGGAAGTTGGTGGAAACGCGTCTACTACCAGTCGGGCCGGGTTCTGCAGCCAGAAGGCATCAAACTTCAGCGTGTTTTCTTTGAGAAAGACTCGCAAGGTGGTGGCGCGATTTGGATCGTCTGTATTAATGGAAATTGGTCCAAGGTAGCGGCTTTTGGTCACGTAAGAATCGTTGATTGCGCTTTCGGGAATGGCACCCACCAGTTGCACATTCTCTAACGACACAGTGGCTTCTTTGCGATTCGGGTTTGCGGCGATCTGGACGCGCGGATCGGGGCGGTTGCCGCCAAAGTGAATCACCAAGCGTTCAAAGTCTTGGGTCTTGTGTTTGCCGAAACGGAAGTGTTTCAGCGTGATTGGAGTTTCAAAGGCGCCGAAGGCCCACGGGCTTTGCGCGATCAAAACCAACAATAAAAGTATGTAGTAGGGTATGCGCACGGGCTTACATTCCTGCTCTCTTGGACTATCGGGAAATTGTGTTAATATCTTTACAAGAATTCTATGAATTGATCTCAATACTTAGAAAGCCGTACCATGCCTAAGTCGTTCCTGATTGCGATTCCCTTCCTTATATGGCTCGCTGCGTGCTCGAGCTCCGGTAACCTTTTGGAAAAATGGAGTGAGGAGGGTCCGCCCACCGATTCGGAATCCCTCAATAGCCCGGAGTTTCAGCAGCTCAGTGCCAAACTCGATGCGCTTGGCTACCAGGGGGTGGGGCTGAGTTTCGAGACACCGGAGGTTCAAAAGATGTTGACCCAGGTGTTTTCGGATCCTCGTCTGGTGGGCAGAAAGATACGGTTGCTGTATACGGGTTTGGCGATGTCCTACGATCCGAAGCAGGCTTCACTCACGATCGGGGGAAGTATGAAACCCGCCGTTATTGTCGACTACATCCAAAAGCACGTGCCCTTGGTACACGTCCCACGAAAAAAATAAGCTTGTGGTCATTGCCCTTGGGTAACCAACCGATAGGTAGCGTGTGAAGCGTGCGCTAAGTCTTTTCAGGGATTTGCTCAATTTTTTGCCCGGATCCGCCCCCACGCAGTGGGAAGCGCCGCGTTCAACCAATGGCAGCGTTCCAGTGTTCGTCATTGTCGCCGGTTTTCAAGCCCAAGAGCGCCCTCTATCTGTAATACGCAAACGTTTTTTGAAAGACGGTTTTAACGTGGTCGTGATTTCCATGGACTGGTTGAGCCTTTCGGATGGGATTATCGGGCTTGCACACATGGCAAAAAGGCTTTCTGGAGTATTGCTACACCTTCGCAAGACCACCGGAATGAGATCGCAAGTTTACTTGGTTGGCCATTCAGCGGGAGGACTAATTGCCCGGTACTATGTACAGCTGCTTGGAGGATCGCATTATTGCGACGCTTTGGTAACGCTGGGAACCCCCCACCACGGAACTTGGATAGCCTTACTCGGGTTTTTCTCACACTTGATCGTCAAGGGCCGCTGTCTGTTCCAGCTTTTGCCGATCTCTCCTTTTATCCGACGACTGAATAGAGCTGCCTTTCCGAGCGACTTCCCGGTAGTTTCCATGTTTTCGCGTGATGACTTCTTTTGTTCTCACGATGAACTGGCAGCGGGACGGGTCGACAACGTCGAACTCGGCCGGCTGTCTCACAGCGATTTTCTGCTGAGCAAACGGGCCTACCGCGAACTCCTAAGGCGCTTGGATATACGGCCAATCAACGCCGCACTTTCAAAGGACGCGCTCGGGGCAAAAGAAAACCCTCCACTACCAGCCTGAAGATTTAGCCGACGATATCTTCGCCGCCGTCCACGCCCAAGACGTTACCGGAAATCCAACCGGCTTCATCATGCACCAGCAAGGCGATTGCGTTGGCGACATCTTCCGGAACCGTCAAACGTCCGGCGGGGTTACGAGATTTTGCGATTTCAATCATTTCCTCGTTGCCGGGTATCTTGCGTAGCGCGGGCGTATCAGTTACTCCGGCGCGCACAGCGTTGACGGCCACCTTATGCGGCGCCAATTCCAGGGCAAGCTGGCGGCAGTGAGATTCTAGCGCTGCCTTTGCTGCCGAAACCGCCCCGTAGGTGGTCCAAACGCGTGTTCCCCCCGAAGAGGTCATGGCAAAAATCCGCGCGCCTTCGCGCAAGAGCTTGCCGCGAAAGAGATCCTGCGTCCAATACACGAGACTATGTGCCATCACATTGAGCGTCATATCCATCTGATCCTGTGAGATGGAATCCTTGGCATCTTCGGTCAAGAATGGCTTGAGCGAACCGAACGCTAAGGAGTGGACGAGGCAGTGCACTCCACCCTCACTGTGGGCAGCAAGTTCTTTCAGAACCTCAGCGCGCTTCTCCGCATCCGCTGCATTTACATTGAAAAACATGCATTTTACGTTTTGCGCCTGGATCTTCTTCTGGATTTCGGCCACGTGGGGCAACGTGCCTTTACGATCCAAATGCACGCCCGCGATATTCATTCCCATTTCAGCAAGTTTGAGTGAAATAGCTTCCCCGAAACCGCTCGAAGCGCCCAAAATCAAAGCCCAGCGCCCCTTCACATTCGATAGTGCCATCTCTACCTCCAGCTCTAACTATCTTTCTTGGTTTGCTCATTCGGAACGACATCGGACTTGGATTTCTCTGTATTCTTTAGCATGAAAGCAGAACCCTCCAAGTTGATCTCTTTGTAGTCCGAAAGTTTGATCAGAAACGGTACGGGCAGCTTTTCCCGTGCCACAAAAATTTGGTCTCCCTGCGCGGCCCCGAATTTTAGCAAGACGTTTACTTTTTCCCCGTCATCGTCGCTCAACTGCAGGGTCAGTCCCGGCTTGGAAAGTCCAGTGTTGGGAGTCTGGCTAGTGGCATAGCGCGTGACCTTAGTGTCCTGAACCTTTGCAATCAGGGCTTCAACCTTGTGCGTATCAATTTCCTTATCTGGCTGATCGGCAATGCCCCACTTGTTTTCTTTTTTTACCAAGTCGAGAATCTTTCCGTTGCGATCAAAGCGAATGCGCTTGATGTTAAAACGGTTGAACTCTGCGAGGGAGCGATTGCGGTACTCCTTGGCTGGGCGTTGCAATGTCTCCAAAACTTTGGAGTCTACGAGGTAGATGGTTTCCTTGCCGGATCGCATCGCATAGACGTCTTTGCCTACCTTACCAAGTCTGAGAGATTCGGGTTGTTTGGT
>JAGQZV010000269.1 GCA_020435295.1 Bdellovibrionales bacterium
TGGTTCCAAAAGTAGATAGGCACCTTTTGGAACGCGAGCTCCCTCTGAACGTTTTGCGGCACAAGTTAACAGACAATTAACGGCGCTCTCCGACTGAATACGGAAGATTCCCGCACGGTCGCTATTGGTTTGCTGTTTGCAACTTCACTGCCCCGAAGGACCAGCTTTGGCCAAGCCAAACGGAGCAGTGAACGTGAATATCGTTACTTATTGGATCAACCCACTCATCGAAAACAAGACGAAGATTCGTCTCGCCTTCGCTTTGGTTGCCGAGGTTCTACTGTGGGAAGGTAGTTGGTGCCTCGTCCTGATAGCCTTCTCCCTCTAGGGCCTGCATTAGTTTTACGAGTGCCGCTTTTTCTTTGTCATTCAACTTAAGCGGCCGAATGCGAGTCGAGAGATAGGGATTCTTGTTGCCTCCCTTATTGTAGTGCTCGACCACTTCTTCCAAAGTCTTCACCGAACCATCATGCATGTAGGGGGCGTGCTTAGTCACCTCCCGCAGACCTGGCGTCTTGAAGGCCCCGGTATCCTCTTTCGCTTTGGAAATAGCGACACGACCTTCGTCCGCGAACTTCTTGCTCTTCGCCTCCCAACCGATTCCTAGGTTGTGAAAGCGGCTGTCCGTGAAGTTCTGCCCCAAATGACACTGGTTGCACTCGGCTTTGCCAAAGAAAAGACTGTCGCCTAGCTTTACTTCGTCCGACACGGCGGTTTCATCGCCGGCCTTCCACCGATCCCACGCAGAATTGCCGCTGAGGCGGGTGCGCTCATAGTCCGCAATCGCTTGGGCTATATGGTCTAAGGTTACTGTTTCCGAACCGAACGCTTCCTTAAAGTATTTCTTGTAGCCCTCGATCTTGTTGAGATCCGCTACCACGGCCTCGTGCGTGTTCCCCATCTCAATGGGATTGGCAATTGGCCCAACCGCTTGCTCTTCCAGAGAGGCAGCGCGCCCGTCCCAAAAGAAGTTCGGGTAAATCGTCCAAGCCAAGTTTACAAACGAGGGGGCCTTGCGTCCTCCAACCTGCCCACGAATTCCCGTAGAAGTCGGAGTCGGCTCAGAAAAAGCATTTTCAGGTCGGTGGCAGGTCGCGCAAGAGATTGTGCCGTCTGCCGAGAGCCGTTTGTCATAGAACAACCAGCGGCCCAACCGCACCCGCTCCGGCGTGGGGGGCTCAGGCAACTCCGAAAGCTTAGAGTCAATTCCCAAGGGGGAATCCGGAATGGGCTTGATTGGATTCTGGACTTCCCATTCAGGCGCTTTTTTAGTGCAAGCGGAAAAAATAATCGCGACTGCGGACAAGAGATAGAAATAGCGGCGCATACGGTCCCCCTACAAAAACCAATTTTCTACATAACGTAGTTGACTCGCCCGGTCCAGTGCTCTGATAGTCCCTTGAAAAGGCTTATCTAGCGCGGGTTTTATGGAAAGGGGACCAAGCATTGAATAGCTCTCTCTCTCGCCTAGCTCGGATGGGGCTGCTCGTATCACTTCTCGTCTGTGGGCTTTGCGATGCCATGCAAAGAGTCCGGGTAGGTGCCTACATCAACGATATTCAGAACCTCGATCTTTCCTCCCATAGCTATAGCGTGGATCTGTACGTGTGGTTCCGCTGGCGCGAAAAGGACAGCAACCCGCCAGCGTCGGTTGAGTTCAATAACCCCTACGAACTCTGGGGGCATGTGCTCTCAGCCGAATATGAAACGCCCTTCCTTTTGCCCAATGGGGACTATTATCAAGTCATCCGCAACCAGGGAAGATTCAGCAAGAAACTTATTTTGGACAACTACCCCTTTGACAAACAAATCCTCGAGGTGGCTTTTGAAGATTCGGAACTGGGGGCCGATGAACGAGTCTTTGTCGCCGACGAGAATCCGATCACCATTAATCCGGAACTAAAGTTGCCAGGCTTTGAGATCGGCAAGCCCCGCATGACATTCCCCGAACGCGCTTACCCAACGGGCTTCGGATTTGGCAAAAACCCACTGCAATCCCACTACTCGAGAGTTCTCATCGAGATTCCCATTAAGCGGCCTATTGTGACCTATGCCGTCAAGCTGATGCTTCCGGTGTTGTGCGTAATCTTTTGCGCTTCTCTAATGTTTCTGTTTAACCCCACCTATGTGGATTCGCGCGTCGGTATCGGCATCACGGCGCTACTCACCATCGTGGCCCTTCAAATTACGCTCAACGAAGACCTTCCGGAGATAGACTACTTGGTCCTTATCGACAAAGTGTACCTGCTAGCCTACCTTTTCGTCATTGCAGGCCTGGGTGTCGTCGTCAAAACCACATGGATGCTAGAAAAAGGAAGCATCGATGCCGCCATTCGCTTCGATCGCATCGCGCTGATTGGTCTCGCGTCTCTATTCGCGTTTGCTATCGCGCTGACTTTGTTCCTAAGTAAACTCTGACTACTGATTCTGCATCTCTGCGATGAGGTGGCCCGCGCCATCCACGTACTGCATGATCCACAGCACATAGCGGATATCTACATGGATAGAGCGCGTGATGGCCGGCATGAAAA
>JAGQZV010000270.1 GCA_020435295.1 Bdellovibrionales bacterium
GCACACCAATGTCTTAGCCCCTCCCGGATCGCCGCTCAGCCATGCAAAGGACTCTCCTAGTAGATGTGCTGATAAGTCGAACAGCGTGGAGTCCATCCGGTGGAACCGACGGCGTAGCGTGGCTAGCCCTTTTTTCGAAAGTTCCCAGGCAAGTGCAACGACTCGATCCGGATCCGTTGCGGGTTCTCTTAGGGCGACCTGCAACGCCATCTCAGAGGGACAACGTTCGCTCGGTGCGCCCACCCCGCACACCACCAAAGCCAAAACCACGAAAAAACGATGCCGCATACAAAAGTCGATAACAGACGCGCCGCACCTTGTCTAGGTCATAGCGCCTATTTTTTTGGCGATATTACCAAAACCAAGGTACCCCACCAGCACCATAAGTAATTGCTTTTACTGGCTTTATTATTCCTCGCGCCACCCCGCCTAAAGTGTTACGTACCCAGCAACCGAGATAAGACCGTATGAGTCCGAAAAACGATCGCGACAATATTTTGCGCCGCATCTTGGAGTTTCGGCCCAGCAAAGCCGATCGCCGCCGCGCCATGATCTTAGAGGCCGTCATCGAAGGCATTGGTGAGGGACTAGAAGGTTCCTCCGTTGAGCGTATCAGCAAGCGTACGCGCATGCGCCGGTCCCACGTGCAGTATTACTTCAAGAACCGGGAAGAAATGCTTGAGGCGGCGATCAAATACGCTATTTCTGTAAGCCAAGAAATCAATGTCGAATACTTGAAGGGCCTCACTTCCCCTGAAGCCATGCTAAGAGCGTATGTTGAAGGCACCTTTGAATGGTTTGTACGTGAACCATCACACCGCTCCGTGATGGCGTTGTTGCTCTACTTTTCTACCTGCTACCCACCGTACCGGCACATTAGTTCTCAGGTTGCGGAGTCGAGCGAACAGCGACTCGTAGCCATTTTGAAAGCAAAAACATCAAAAAAGGGGAAAGGCGATAAAGCGGCAAGAGCCCTCGCAAAAACTATCCGGTTGCTCGTAATCGGTGCTTTGATTGACTTACATAGTACAGACTCGTCGAATTCTGACGCCGTTATTCAATCTGTTCAGGAAACGATCCTTTCACTTGCCAAGGAGTTTTGGGCATGAAACTTGGGCGTGTGTGGCTCGGGGTATGGGGTTTTCTTTTTTTCGCATGTAGCCCGCTGCGTGCGGTGGAGCTCTCCTCCTTGTACACGCATTTCAAGCTCTACGTTGGAGATACAGTCTACTCAGTGCTTTATATTGAACCCCACGACATGTACGAGCAAGTCAATCGTGTGGCGCCGGAACTTCGTGCCGATCGGGAGCGCGCCTTGATATCTCGCTATTGGGACAATCACCTGCAAACGGGGATGCTGCTACAGCTAGTGGCCGATCACGTTGAGACCTCCTATCGGGATACCGGAGTGGTCGGCGAAGACTCCGATCCAGAATTCGTAGCGGGGATCCGAAAGAGCATTCTTTCCGGGCAAATGCCACTACTTGCCATCACCGACGTCAATAACCCGTACAAGATGCACCTTACTATAGGAAAGGGCATCGATTGGGGCAAAGGAGTCCCCTCCGAGGTACGTTGTTTGGGAAGAAGCAAGATGCTCCCTATTCCGAAAGCAAGACCTGAGGTCAAAGCAGTTCCTATTCTCGCTCTGAGGTCGGGAGAAAGCCTCGATATCGACGAGGAACTGTCCGCGCTTCTCTCCTCAATCCCCCGTCCTGTGGGAGCCAATATAGAACTCACCCGGGTCGCTGTCGGGAGGCATCGGCTAGACCTTATCCCGGTGGCCCACAGAATTTTTGCTAAACTCGGATTCTGGGGGAAAAGCGGCTTGCGGGTCCCGGAGGGACTCCAGATTCCGGATCTAGACGAAGCCACGCAAACCCGTCTTGAAGCGGCCTGGCGGGAGCGCCCCCACTTACCGCGCGGACTTTTTTTCCCAAAAGAACAAACGCACCTCTATACGAGTCACGTTGTTGCCCACGCACTTGGAGCGGGTCGCGCAAAGACCTTCGAGTGGGTTTACGGTTTTCCGCAAAGTATAGATTCTTTTATGGATCCCGATCGCCCCTCCGTAGAAGCAAAAATCTGGCAGGTTCCACTATCGGAATTTGAAATGGGAAAAACCGCCCACCGATTGCGCGAAAGAACGGGGTTTCGCTTGGTCGCTGCAAGCGCTATCGATCTCGAAGCCAAACCCGATATGTTTCGCGGCGCGCGCATCGGCTGTGATTTTATCCTCGGCGGTGAAGCCTTTATGACAGACGAACAAATTGCCCGCCTACAGGGCGCTCCCGCAGCTACACTTGCTCCGCACTACGAACCTCCGGCGGGAAGTTTTTTTGACCTCGCCCGCACCGGAGGTGGCCCGTGGGAAAAGCTCCCGGAGGATCACCCTTTGGCCCAGTTTTATCCCTAAAAAACTGGCCTACCTTGATGGGTATGAAATTGTGTGATGGTTGTGGTGTGTAGAGTTGCTAATTTGTTTGAGAGTTTATGCGGTTAGCACGTTGTTGTGAAAGTTGATATAGATA
>JAGQZV010000271.1 GCA_020435295.1 Bdellovibrionales bacterium
TACGAGGATAGCGAAGAGCAGATAGTATTTAAGCGTAAACCAACGCGGCGATTTTCCTTCAATAGGAACGCGCAAGTGACGCAGTACCCAAGCGTAAGCATCGAACAACGAACCCAACGGGCAAATCCAGCCACAAAAAACCCGACCCAACAGAACGCTAACAACAAAAGTTACCGCAGCGAGTAGGGTAATGGTGACAGCCATCCGCATCCCACCGCAAACAACGGTCATCACAAGCGGATCCAGCCGCAGCAGAAAATTTACTGGGATGTGATTGGCAAGCCAGGAATCTAGAGGGTGTCGGGTGACGTAGATCAGGGCCACCCAAAGTGCGAACACGCCCGCCTGGACAAGAATCCGTATGCGGCGCGTGGGGACACTGAGCGACATTAGAAGCCTTTGGCAAATTGTTTGGCGGCCAGAATGGCCTTGGTGACGGCTGTCGTTGTCAACTCGCTGCTCCCGGTCGCTTTGGCAACGGTATGCACTTCGCCGCTTAGTTTTTTCACGCTTGCGGGTCCGCGTCCAACGTACTGGCTAAGAAAAGAACTTTTCTTGGTGGGAAAGGCGTGCGGGCAGCTCATTTCCACAACCCGAATCCCCTCCACCTTTACTGACTTGGCGTCGAGGCCAACAACCCAAGTGTGGCTGCAGTTCGGTTCGTAGATTCCCTTTTGCACAATCGCGATTTTCTTTGGCTGTCCGCTGCCATCTTTGGAGTAATAGACGGTGGCGGCTTCACCTTGAACTTCGACGGTCCCCTTAAAAGCCTTTGTGGTCCCAAGTGTTTTTGCGATGGCTTGCCCCATCTTTTCGAATTCAACAGCTGAGCTATTCTCGATGCAGAGGCAAAACATTAGGGTGATCAGCGCTACCTTCATCTGTCTCATGTGGTGTTTCTCCTGGGAAAAATTTCTTGTCCGGTTTACGCAGGTGCCAAACAACTATCGCAATAACTAAAGCGGGCAGAAGAGTCCAAAGGGGATTACGTTCCAATATGTAGGGAGAGAAACCTCCTGCCCCGAGTTCTCCCAAATCGACAGCCTCATCGGCCCGCGCCGCGACGGTCAGAAAAAAGAGCCAAAGCCATCTCATGCGGCCGGTCCCCACAGGCTTTCAAACACGCGGTTCCAGCGGACGGTACCGTCAGTCTCTAAAACTCCCAATGCCGGCTCGGGCCGCAACGGATCCGAAAGCCAACCCTGCCGATCCCAACCCGCAACGAAAAGGGCCGTCGAAAGAGCGTCGGCCTCGGCAGCTGTTTTCCCGGCAAAGAGCGCGCTTTTCGTGCGCGGATCGCGCCGCCCTAGAATGTGTTCGCCTTGCTCCTGAATTCCGGAGATTCCTATCGCAAGAGGCGCGCCACTACAGTGCTCAAACCGCAAACCCACAGCTTCGTCCCTCTCCCGCTCCCAACTCCAACCCCAGCACCAAGGTTCGGCGGGGTAGGCGAAGCCCGAAAGTACAACACTCGATCCGCCGGCAGAAAGCAGAAAGTCTTTAAAGTCGCTGAGAGCTAAAAGCCCCCGAACCTGATCCAAGGCGTAACCTTTACCTATGGCTCCAAAACTAAGCTGCGCGCCCGGCCCGGTCGCCCAAACTTCCAAAGTGGTGGGATCGACCGCGAGTTTGGCCGCTTTGTTTTTGCTTTTCGCCAAACAGTCGAACGCCCCGCGAGTTTGCTCGCCTAGATAAATCGCCTGCTGCAGCAAGTGGAAGGCATGCGGCGAAAAGCGGATGCGCGTTCCGGGAATCGCGTGGTTCAGTTTGAAAACGGGGCTACTCGGTAAAAATTCGCTCAGCTCGGTCTCCAAGCGGGCCACCAGGCGCTGCCCCTCATAGAGGGTTGCCAATGCCGCACTTTCCCGGCGTACCTCACAGCTCACCAGAAAGTGAAACGTGGTGGCCATGTGGTTTTGGCTAGCTTTTACGTGAATGAGCCGCATCGGCAATTTGAATCTTAGAGACTTCGTCAGAGAGGAAGTAAGGCATCGGATCCACTGCGTCCGCATTTTCCCGAACTTCAAAATATAGGCTGGGCTTGTCATTGCGTCCGGTATCGCCGACAAGGCCAATGACATCACCAGGCTTTACAGCGGTTCCCTTGGCCGCGGAAATTTTATAGAGGTGACCACTCAAAGTATAGAAGCCGTCGCCGTGGTGAATAATAACGACATTGCCCATGCCCTTGATCCAGCCCTCGAACTCCACGATGCCTGGAAGCACCGCGAATACGGGACTCTTAAGCGGCGCTTCGATTTCTAATCCCTTGTGTAGCGTGACTGTCTTAAACTCTTCGTTTGTGCGCTTGCCAAACTCTCTGATAAGTTTTCCACCTTCAACAGGGAGCGGCAACGTGGAATAGCGGATGTTGTGAGGCTTGCGAACTTCAGCAACGGCCTTTTTCTCCTGTTCCTTGGCATCGAGCTGCTTAAACAGGACCTGTACTTCTGCAGATACTTTCTCGTACTCTTTCTCCGCTGCCTTAAACAAGGCC
>JAGQZV010000272.1 GCA_020435295.1 Bdellovibrionales bacterium
GCCACTGTGGTTCAGCCCCCGACGCAAGAGATAGGGACGGGCCACGCTTCTAACGAGTATTTTCGTTACCGCGCATATGCTTTCATAGAGGGGCGATGGCGCTATGCAGATAGGACGCGCACTGCCCAGTTTGAAGGCCCATACTTAGAAGTAGATGCCACGATTGATAACAAAGTCACCGACACATTCAAGGTTTTCTTCGATGGGATGGCGAACTACTCCCAGTACAGCAACTCTGGGCTCTTCTCGCTAAACCAGTTTGGGCTGCGGTTCCACAGCGGGGACTGGGTCTTTGCGATGGGAAGAGAACGCAACCGTCGGTCGCCTGGACTATTCGTTAGCCCAAGTGATCCGTTGCACACCAACCCCACGTTTGCGGGCCCTCGCGAAATTCGCACGGGCGAATGGATCGCGCGCCTCAGTCACCAAGCCGCCACCCACAGCACTGATGTCATGTACGTCCCTTTTCGTACCCTAACCAAGGAAGGCTTCCCGGACGAAACGCCACGGGCAGAAGTGTGGCTGCGGCATTTTCATAAAATAGGACCCATCGATCTGGATATCAGCGGAGGTCGCCTGGATGGAAAGTGGCGAGGCGGCCTAAGCGCGCTTGGCTTCGTCGCCTCGATTTGGAAGGTCTACGGGGAATTTGGCTACCGCGAAGACTCCGTCTGGAGCACCCTACTTGGCACGGCGTTCGAAGGGAGCGACGATTTTTCCGTTCGAACGGAATTCTTGTACTCCTCCGCCGCATCACTATCTCCGGTTCCGCTTCCCAAGGGCTGGCTGTGGATTCTCAACGTTGGCTTTCCGGAAGTGGCCGACCGGTTCAATTTTTTCCTCACAGGGATTCAAAGCCTCGAAAGTGCCATCACAGTTGGGCTGCTACGGGCAGAGTGGCTTGTGACCGGCCACAACACGTTCGGTACGAGTTTTCTTTTGGCCCCCACGCGCGACCTGATTTGGTCAGCCGACTGGAGGTATAGTTTTTGATGAGGCCACGATGATTGAATTGAAACAAGTCTCTAAAATTTACCAAACCGGCAAAGTCGAGCTGCATGCGCTACATGGGATCAACTTCAAAGTGTCTTCTGGTGACTTCGCGGTCATTAGGGGCCCCTCTGGCTCTGGCAAGTCGACACTGCTCAACATCCTTGGCTTACTAGATGAACCAACAGAGGGCGAGGTGGAGTTATTTGAAAAGAAAATCAGTTTCAAGGATTTTGATGCGCTAGCGGTATTAAGGTCGCGCGCGATCTCCTTTGTTTTCCAATCGTTCAATCTAAACCCAGTCCTTACATTAGAGGAAAACGTGATGGTCCCTCTGATGATTCGAAAAGATATTGAAAAGACGGAAAAAGAAACGCGCATTACAGAATGGATCGACAAGGTAGGACTTTCTAAGCACCGTAATCACTTGCCGGATGAACTTTCCGGGGGGCAAAGACAGCGGGTGGCTATTGCGCGTGCAATGGTTACAAACCCTCAACTTGTAATTGCCGACGAACCGACGGCAAATTTGGACTCAGTGACCACTAAATCCATTCTCGAAACTATGCGAGAACTAAATCGGGAAAAAGGAACCGCGTTTGTGTTCGCCACACACGATCCGGTACTCGAAGCGTTCGCCAATCGAACCGTTCACTTGCACGACGGACGGATAGAATCTTAGGGCGATTACCGACACAACGCGCTATTCATTCAAATTTTCTTTGCCTCGTCCGAGTGCTATAAATTGGCCATTCGAAATGGGGGCCAAATGAAAAGACTTACTCTCCTACTTGCCGTCGTTCTTCAATTAAACGCACCCGGACAAAGCTACAAATACGAGATCAGCCACTACCCAAAGCGGGGAAGCTGCCACGCCTTGGCAAGCGCGCTGGCCGCGAACGTGAGTGAGCACCTTTCTACTCCGGCAATAGGACGCTGCGTAGACATCGGAAAGAGTGATTTCTCCATCGAAATTCGTTACGAAGCGGACAAAGAACTACCCATCCATTCCACTTATTCGAGCTTAAGCCTGATTTACGATTTCTCGGACTACGCGACAGAAACCGAGTGCAATGATGCCCTCCCAGGTTGGGTAACCATGTTTGAGCGCAACACGGAGCTCACACCGCTTGTGGCGTACTGTTTTAACCAACACAGTTCTCCGGGTTTTAAGTTAAACTGGGCCGTACGCATAGATGGAATCGGAAAAGCCGTAAAGCGACCAGTCGTTCGCGGCATGCTCATTCATGGTGCTCCGGTAGATTACCCGGGTGAATCCTTTGTCAACGCGGTAAAAGAGAAGCTAGAGCCAGCAGGAGTTGAGTTTGCGCACGCCCGTTTCAACTACCGCGCGGCTGAATACCAATTGGATCTTGTGTATTACACCGGGGGACCATCTTTGGATTCCGGAAGGATCGCGGAGTACCTTAACGTGGGAGACTGCGAAGCCGAGCGCGAGAGTCTTAACGGCATGTTCGGAGATTCCCCGTCGTTCATCTTC
>JAGQZV010000273.1 GCA_020435295.1 Bdellovibrionales bacterium
CCCCTTTGACCTCGTAGGAAGGCACGACCATGACATCCACGCGGTTGCCGGGCCGAATCAGGCGCCCGACTCCCGTATGAGGCGAAACTAACATGGTTACACCTCGGGTCTTTTGCTCTACCAAGCGATCGAGAACTGGTTTCCCATCCTGCTGAATAAGCTTAGTGAGAGTTATCTGCTCGTCCGCATAGATTGGCACATAGGTGGACTTTCCTATGACGTCGGCCACGGACGTCACGGTAGAAGGCTGACGGTATTTCTTGAACACGGTCGTTGTACGCACCATATCGGGCGTAATGGTAGCGTACTCCCCAATATTGGCCGTTGCCACCACCACGCTGACTTCCTCCCCGAAATCAGCGGTCAACTCTGCGCGTTTCACGCTTACATAAGCAGAGATGAGCATGATGGAAATCAAAAAGCAGATAGAAGAGATTATGAATGGTCTTCTATTTTCCATGCCTTCCCCTAAAAAGGTCCCCCGTTATTCAGGCGTGCACTTGCCGGCCGCCTCTTTACAAACCCCTACCGAAACATTGATCTCGCTACCGTCAGATCCTTCGAGCAAAATTCTGCGCCTAGGTAACGCCCCGGAGGTTTCTGTGTAGCGTACTGCCATAAATTCCCGACCATGAAGGTCATTCTCTACCGCATCCACAACGAACTTGGCTCGGTTCTGCAGCCTCTGATAGAGGTTCATCGCTGAGAACTTCTGACCCGTCTGGGCAGTAGAAATTGAGTGGTAGGCGTTGAGCGTGTAATAGATGAGTGAAATAACAAACGGGAGCGCCAGAGCAGTCTCAATCGCTGCCTGGCCCTTCTTGTTTTTCAAATTTGCTTTCATTCTCATCATAAAATCTAACAAGCGTTATCGGCCATTTGTTGAACTAAGCCGGAACCCGATATTCCAAAGCCCAGCGTGTTGGCCAAACGATCAAAAAAGTTTATGCAAGACTCGAAAGACGGATCTCGTCCTAAATAGGCCTGCGCCGACAATCGGATCACGCTGGGTGGTTGCCCACCTTTGGTGAACAGCGGCGGCAGATAAAAAAGGTCGATGTCGTATGAAGCTTCCACGCCCCACGTCTGCTCGTCGTTGACGTCCTTCTGCTTGATTTGGAAATCAAAATTCCGCGCAATCCCTTGCACTCGCTCCGCGTATTTAAAGAACTCCTGACGGGCCAAGCGATCCTGTACGGCATCGGTACTGTACATGGACTTCAACGTACGAGCCGCCATGAAAGTCGCGTACTCGATGTAGTCGCTCACTACCAGCGTAATGGACAGGCTGAGCATAAAAAACAGGAAGAAGAAAATCACCACCACCACTGTGATGAACTCGATGGCGGCTTGACCGTCCTGTCTTTTAAGCAATTTTTTTGCTGTCGTGTTCTTCATAAAAAATAATTCCGCTATCAAAATGTAACGGCCGTAACCGCTGGGGCGAAGACGGGTGTTCCGGATCATTCAAGTCGACCTCATCAGGACCCCATTCCGAGTTCTTGATAAAGTTCTGCATGTTCGTCTGCATCGCCGTGATAAAATTACCTACGTAGTTCCCGATAGGTCCGCTCATCATGATAAAAGTGGTGATAAACGCCACCGCCAGAAGTAAGAGATATTCGACCGCGGTTTGACCACGGTTATTTCTCACAGCACGGACCAATGAAACTCCTTTGCCAATTCCAGAAAAATAAAAGCGCATAAAAAGGCTGGTGCGAACGGCATTCGAAACGATTGCTTGGTTTCCCGCAATCGCAGGTGTTTGCCGAGGCTGTCTAGCGTTCCCTTGACGCCGTAACGCTTGATTAGCATTGGGATGCCAACCAGCGCGCCAATGACCACGGAAACGGCTCCGAGCTTCAGTACGAACGCGGAGTTCGTCCAAGCGGCCACAGCCATCAGGAGTTTCACGTCCCCTGCTCCAAAAATCTTAAAAATATAAAGCGGAAAGAAAATCAGAAAGGCGGTCCCCACCGCTGCCACAGCGATGAGTGCAGATTCAGGCCCGCCTGCGAAAAGGCGGACGAGTACACCCAGTCCCATGACCGGAAGAGTAATCAAATTATAGATCTTCCCCGTCTTCAGATCGGTAACGGCTGCCACTGCAAGTACCAGCCAAAGTACTATTTCGTCCCCCCACGACATACGTACCCCCTAATGGGAAGGGCCCATGTTTTCTTAACGGCTGAAACCTTCGCCGGTGGACATCTCACGTTCTACGTTGCGTTCCAGACCGACAAAACCATCAAAGAAGACGTCGTTGAAAAATCGGGCTACTTGAATCGCGAATATGCCACCGAAGGCCACCATCAAAACGTATTCGATGGTGCTTTGCCCGCGATTTTTTCGCCTGTTTTTCATTCCGACTTCTGCTAGTTCGTACCGCCAGTCATCAACTCATCAACTTTGGAGTCGATGTTATCGAACACCTTACCAATGAGCTGTTCCAAGCGGGTCTGCAGTCCTTTTCCAAGTACGCTGATC
>JAGQZV010000274.1 GCA_020435295.1 Bdellovibrionales bacterium
GTCCTGGCTGGATCTTGGTTGCGGGCAGGGGATTGTCTCCCGCGGCTTGCCCACGGGAGTGGCTTACTGGGGAATTGATGCGGCCCCTAAATTGATCGCAGCGGCGAAGCAGCTCAGTACGCGGCCCCACACGCACTTCCACTGCGCTGATGCAAGCAAGAACCTAGGTATCTCCAAGCGCGACTTTGACTACGCAAGTGTGATTCTCGCGATGGAAAACATAGAGGATGCCGATGGCGTTATCCGCCTTCTGAGGCAACACCTGCGCCCCGGCGGTCGAGTCATCTTGGTGCTGAACCACCCGTGCTTTAGAATCCCGCGCCAGTCTTCGTGGGAGACCGATGAAACGAACAAGATACGGTACAGGCGATTGAATCGCTATCTTTCTAAGTTGAAGATCCCCATGCAGGTCCATCCGGGAAGGGGAGAGCTATCCCCGGTCATGTGGGCGTTTCATCGCCCTTTGTCTTACTATTTCGAAGCCCTCGCTAAGCACGGCTTTAGCGTGGTGAATTTAGAAGAGTGGGTCAGTGACAAGGAGAGCAAGGGAAAAGCGGCGCGGATGGAAAATCGGGCACGTAGCGAGTTTCCGTTATTCTTGGCGCTGCTCGCGGAGCGTCGCCATGTCTAACGACCGGTCCGATTTCAATTACGACGCCATCCCGGAAGGGTACTACGATCGCATTGCGCGTGGGGGGAATTCAGTGCGTCGTGCCTGGCACCTGCAGAAGTTCGAGCGGGTGCTAGACTGCTTGCCCGATCAATGTCCGGCCATTCTTGATGTGGGCTGCTTTGCGGGTACTTTTTTGTCCGCACTGTCTGCGGACCGCTTCCCGCTTCAAGTGGGTGTAGACGTTTTACCCAAGCAGGTCGAATACGCCAATGCGAACTACGGAACAGAGTTTAGAAGATTTGTTTATATTCCCAGCGTGGCCGAACTCGGTGATATTCCGGGCACCTTTGACTGTATTACGCTCATTGAGGTGATTGAGCACCTTACGGTCAACGAAATCGAAACCCTACTCGCGCGTTTGTACGATAAGTTAAACGTGGGTGGAAAACTTGTGTTGTCCACCCCTAACTATACGAGCAGTTGGCCGGTGTTGGAAGTACTTGTGAACCGTCTATCCTCAGTCAGCTACGAAGAGCAGCACCTGACAAAGTTTAACTATTTTAATGTTGAAAAACGCCTGAGGGAGATCTCCCCTCTCGTCGGTGTGGGGTTGCGAGTGGAGTTTAAAACGACCACTCACTTTGTGTCGCCCTTCATTGCGCCGCTCTCGCTAGAACTGTCTCGCAGCGTTTCACGCCTCTACCCCCACAACAAGTGGCACTTCCCGTTTGGAAATCTTGTTCTAGTGCGACTAGAGAAGATTAGCTAGATAAAGGTTCGCGGCTGACTACCCAGGCGAGTGGCAGAGTGAGAAATCCCTGCAGGCGCCAGGGCACGGCAAGCATGTTGTAGAGATCTCGCCCCATGAAGTTTACGTTCACAAATAGCATTCCTACGACGAAGAACATAAAGGGTAACCACTGGCGACGATCCGACAGGCAAGTCCGCAAACCAAGCGTGGCGGGAAGCATTAAGCCCACTATGGAGTAGGGAAACGTGGCGGGTGAAAAAAGATACAAAAAGAGCAATGCGAGCGAAAACGCAAGCGTTGGTGACCGCCTGTGAGCGAGAGCATGAAAGGTGAAAAGCGCTGGAAAAAATATGAAGAGCAGCGAACGGCCTACGCTGAGGTGTAGCTTGTCGTAGGCAAATGACAAAAGGCTCAAGTTCGCACCTACAATTTGACCGCTAAGGATGGCGTCGGTGTGCGCCGAGTTGCTGAGCCACCAATCTTTATAGAATTGGGCAGCGGGCCAGAAAAGAAAGGGCACTACGGCCAGCGCAATGAGGGCGAGGCCAGCCTGCGCACAGGGTACAAGATAATGCCTGGGGTTTAGGGCGAAAAGAAAGTATGGGACTACGCCAAAGGCTGGCTTAAAGAGCGCCGGAACTGTCATGAGAAAAAATCCCCATGTGAGTTTCTCCTGCGATACGGCATAAAATCCCTCCAGGAGCATATACAGTAGAAGGAGGTTGATGTTTCCCGACTCAAACTGAAAACCGATTCCCTGATTGACGAAAAGCCAGGGTGCGACAAGCACGAATAGCGGCAACTCGTCGATACGTCCGTTGGGTGCCAGCAGCTTTAGGCATAAGTATGTCATTCGGAACAGCGCTACCAGGCTTAGCGCGAAGATACACAAGTGTTGTAGGGAAACAGGAAGAATCTGCAAGACAACAAAAGGCAAGAGTCCAACTGGGCTATAGTGAAAAGACGTGGCATCGTCGTAGCTGTACGGGGAGCCGCCCGCACTCAGAGCGGAAACAGCGTCCAAGTAGACTTCATAGTCTTTCCCGTTGTAACGGTGGGCGAGAGTCAAATAGGCGAATAGCCAAAGCGTTACCGCGACGTAAAAGGCCAGTAC
>JAGQZV010000275.1 GCA_020435295.1 Bdellovibrionales bacterium
TAACGAATCCCTAACTCTTTGTTGAGTTCGCTAATACGATCATCGCGCATACTAATTTCTTTATGGAGGGTACTGATTTCCTGAGAAACCAAGTCATTTAGCTCCATAAAATAGGCAGTTTCGTCATTCGCCAGCTCCTTGAGTTTGCTTACAGCGAAATCAATATCTTGCGAAGGCAAGTTGTAGTGCGCCAAGGACTTCGCAAGTTCTTTTTTCTGCGCATCAGCCGAGCCTTGCTTGAGATAGCCGACGGATATCACTGCACCCATGAAATCGTTATCAATGACGATGGGAAAGAGTGCCGCATTCAGGTGTGGCAGAAAATCACGGGTAACCCCTCGTTCTTGCGACTTGCGCAATTCAGTTACCGCATCTCTGGCAAACTCAACAAGCTTGTCGTAGCCTTCATCGCGCTGAAGAATCAGCCCACAGACACTGTTCTTCAAATCTGCTTGCACGCCCTTTTGGATAACCTTGAGGTTACCTCTGTCATCGGCAAAAAAGACATCGACATTCCACCAACGGCCGATAATCTGCTTGAGCTTGCGGATAACGTGAATATGTTCGAATTCATCCCAATTAATCATAGCCCCTCCCAACCCGCGAGGCCTCAAACCAAGCGGAAACAGACTAAGTTTTATTCGCTGTCAATTTGTGTACGTCTAAGTATTGGTGACCAAGGAATACTGTCTGAACTGAAGTCGTTAACTCACTAACAGTGTACAAAACCTAACGTGCCGTGTCAACGCTGACACGCATACAATGCAGTCACAAATTGTGAAGTTCTTTGCACAATTTCTATTAGTTCAGAATTTCAGAGAGATACAAACCGGTATGTGGCAACTTCTTTTGCGCCAAATCTTTGGGGGTGCCCATCGCAAGAACAGTTCCCCCTGCATCGCCACCGTCAGGTCCTAAGTCAATGACAAAATCCGATGCACAGATCACCTGCAGGTTGTGTTCGATGGTAAGTACGGAGTGTCCGGAATCTATCAGTCTAGAAAACACCCCAAGGAGCTTCTCAATTTCCTCAAAGTGAAGACCGGTGGTGGGTTCGTCCAAAATGAAGAGCGTGCGAGAACGGCGAAGGCTTCCCCCCCCTCCCGCGAGTTCACGCGCGATTTTTAATCGCTGCGCCTCGCCACCGGAAAGCGTGTGTCCCGGTTGCCCAATCTGCAGATACCCCAAGCCTACTTCCTGCAAGACTCCCAACTTCATCCGTAGTGAGGGGACCGTACTAAAGAAGCGATGAGCATCATCCACAGTCATCCGCAAGACATCATCGATGGTGTGATCCTTAAAGAGAATCTGGAGGGTTTGGGGCTTGAAGCGCTTGCCGTCGCAAGCTTCACACGGAACATGGACATCTTCCATAAAAACCATATCAATTTTCACACGTCCCTCGCCGTCACAGCGGTCACAGCGCCCACCTTTAACGTTGAAGGAGAAGTGCCCAGGTCCGTACCCGCGCGCGACGGCTTCGCGCGTACGCGCAAAAATGGCCCTGATTTCGTCATACCCTTTAATGAAGGTGATGGGATTAGAACGCGAGGTCTTGCCAATAGGGCTTTGATCAATAAGTTCAACGGAAGAAATGTTTTCAAAGCCTCGGATGGCTTTGAATTTGGCAATCTGCCCGCTGGTGCCGTGGAAAATCTTTGCGAGTGCCTGATAAAGTGTATCAACGACAAGGGTACTTTTCCCCGAGCCTGATACTCCCGTCACCGAAACCAAACAACCGAGAGGAAACGAGACGTCTACGCCCTTCAGATTGTTCGCACAAGCCCCCTGAATATCAATACTGTCCTTTGGTGTGCGCTTGGTTGCCAGCAGGCTGTGGCGGCAAGCGTCGCGCCAGTTGCGTACGGCATTGGAAGTCCGCGACCCCGCACTCAGAAAGGCCGCTTTGTTGCCGCAGAACATTACTTCTCCACCACGGTTTCCCGATCCCGGGCCCATGTCCAAAATGTGTTGGCCCCACTCAATGAGCTCCGGATCGTGCTCCACCACAAGGAGCGAATTTCCCAGTTCCAGCAATCGATCCAATACTGCGAGCAGTTGTTTGGTGTCCTTGGGATGCAGACCAATACTTGGTTCATCCAAGACGTAGAGCGTATCTGTAAGGCCTTGACTCAGTTGCGTTGCGAGCAAAATGCGTTGGTATTCCCCTCCCGACAAGGTTCTCGTTTGGCGCTCAAGCGTAACGTAGCCCAGTCCTACGGCATTGAGTAATGAAAGTCGCCGATCCATTTGTTCCAAAATATCGGCCGCAACGGCACGGTCTCGTTTGCTGAATTTCGCCTTAGCCAAAAAGCTATGAGCGGCCTCGATAGTCATCGACGCAAATTCAGCAAGATTGACCCCACCTACCCGCACCGCCAGCGCTTCCGGATTGAGCCGCGCTCCCTTGCACGCACGACACTGAACGGGCGAAACGTAGCGGCTAATAAACACCCGGATACGCATCTTGTA
>JAGQZV010000276.1 GCA_020435295.1 Bdellovibrionales bacterium
GCTAAAGCGCGCAGTCGCTGGCCGTTAATCCCCAAACTAAACCCTTGACCCCACGTGTCTGAATGTTAAAAGACGCACGAAACTTTTCATGCGTCGGAGAATCATAGTCATGCTCAAGCAAATCGCCCTCACGGCGGTTCTCTCTTTGTCGTTCTTTTGTGCCCCAGCTGAGGCCGGTATTCGCAGTTGGATTGCCGGCCTTTGTGGTTATACCGTTGCCGAGGAGACGGGCGCCGAGACCGTGAACCCCGTCCCGACGTTCTTGCAGCCGGCGTTTGCCGCCGTGGCCAAGTTGGACACGACAAAGGCACTGCGAGCGGCCCAGAAGATCGATCCTGCTTTCGAACCTACGCACGGCCCCGCGTACGCAAACCCAACGGCAGAGCGCATTGCGGCTTGGAAAGGCCTATTGGGACTTACTGCGTTGAGTGATGGGGACGGAAACTCTACTTACGACGCGTATCTGGACACCGTCGGCGAAGCGGATTTGATGGATGGGGACGACGTCGACCTTTACCTCCGCTGGCTCGCCGCCGCGGGCGTGTATCTAAGAGCACTTGGCAAAGATACGAAGTTGCTTTTCCAGCATGCCTTCGCGTTGGGCCTCGATCACTTGAGCTTTGTGCGCTCACTGCCACCCGATGTGGCGCTCCTCTATATTCAGGGAGACCCCAACTACACAGACGAAACAGTAGAGAAGTATCTGGAAGATCTCGCGGAAACCTACCGCATTTGGGGCGAGGTTTTCAGAGAGCTCATTCAAAGGCGTGCGGCCCAACAACAACCAGAGCCCCAGGCCTCGGGTCGACCCGCGGCCGCCGCCGTTGCCCAGCCGCGAGCGAACTAGGTTTCGGCGACGAACTCTGTAGCGCACAAGGAGATGAGTGCCCTGGCGCTATTCTCCCTTGTCATAGCGGGCAAGTAGCTTGCTAAGCGATTTGTTGACCGCTTCCACACTTTGAGAAAGCAGCGACTCAAAAGACGTAATGCCCAAAACGTGCTGCGTGCCTTTTTCGACGGCCGGCCCCACCGCCTGGAGGTCTTGCCAAATTGGATCGCCGCCATCCTTGGCGTAGAGCGTGAACTGCATGGTCGCTTTGGGTTTGAGTTCCCCGGCTCCCACGAGGCGTTCTAGTCCCCCGCCTTTTTCGAGTTCGACTTTCACGCGTGCAACCGCCAAGGCCTGGACGCCCAGCGATTTCGCCAGTGCCTTTCTCTCCTCGGGACTCAGCCGCTCGATAGGCCAAGGATCCATGACGCCGTCGGCACCATAGGCTTTATAACCACTTGCCGTCGGCGGGCGACTCTGCCAACCCTTCATTTTTTCATCAAAGAGTTTAGAATAACTCGCGTTTTTCCTTAGCCCGTCGGCCCCAAGGACTTGCCAGCGAAATTTTTTGGCCAGAGTTTTTCCGACGTTCGCGTAAATCGAACTCGCGTGTGGGGCGGCTTGCACCAGACCCGCGCCCCAGTTGGGAAGATCGTTCTGTGAAGAACCGAACTTCCACCCCTCGGGCTCTTTTTGTTCCACCGAAAAACCTACGATGGCAATTTTCTTTACCGCGCTGACCGCGGGCTTATCCACTTGCAAGGTGGCGCAGGCGTTAAATACGAACGCCAGCGCCACCAGAAGAATTGAAGTTAACTTTTTCA
The DNA here is from genome assembly GCA_020435295.1 of Bdellovibrionales bacterium. GTDB lineage: Bacteria > Bdellovibrionota > FAC87 > UBA2466 > JACKAF01 > JACKAF01. The sequence continues at coordinate 1,654 of JAGQZV010000276.1, forward strand.
TGTTCCCCCCTAAAAGGCATAACCGAGTGAAATTTCGCCAGACGGTTGAAACCCGTGATAGAACGGTACACTGATCGTTCCACCATTATCCGCCTGGATGGTATCGCCGTTGCTGTACCAGCTGGCACCGAACGCCAAGTTCACGTTTAAACCGTTTTCCCAAACCCATTGACGACCCACGACGGTGCCAATGTACATTCCGGCTTGAGATCCCTGAGAACCCAAGGCACGCACAGAAACTACCGATAGTCCGGCGCTCGGACCGACGTACCAACCGGTGTTCATCGCATCGCCGCTCAAGTAGTAGTTAGCACGCACGCCAATTCCTAAACCCGAGAGTTCAGCAAAGAGGAAATTTGCGGACAAATAACCAATACTCGGGCCCACCGTAACTTTGTCAGACACTCGAAAATCCACATCACCAGACAGACTTCCCAGCACTAGACCAAGCGGGTTGACCCGTATGTTGACCCCCTTACCACCACTTCCCTCACTTTCCATGGCGTATACACGCCCCACTCCTAAAACAGCGAACATTCCAATCAAAAGAATTATTTGTGATCTTTTCATGACCCCTCCTCATTTAAGGGCACCATTCTTGCCCTTCCGAAATTTCCCGGTCAACAAAAACTTATACCGCGGTATAAAATATTTATCTTTGCGTATAAGTATGCAGGTGCTAGCTTCCGAGACTGTAGAAGGAGGGGCTTATGTAAGAAGACTTAAATGGTCTTTAGATACGCGTGGATTTCGCGAAGTGACTTCTTTCGTACACTATCGAGGTCGGCCGAAGGATGGGTTGTAATGTAGT
>JAGQZV010000277.1 GCA_020435295.1 Bdellovibrionales bacterium
GTCTAGGTACACCGATCCCGATACAGTAGTGCCGGAAGCTACGTCGCCGTTAGGGTTTATGGCGCACACGCGAAAACTATATTGATTGCCAGCGGTCAGACTACCAATCGTGTGGGAGGTTCCCGTGATGGAACCTTCAGAGACTTGTGGCGCTGAGCAATCTGCGGGCGCGCTGCCACCCGACTGGTAGGCGATTCGGTATCCCGACGTGGATCCGCCCCCCGAGGTCCAACTCAGGCTGATTTGCGTAACAGAGGGGGAGCCTGCCGTGAGACTCGTAACGTTTGCAGGCAGCAGGTATGTGGTTACTGTGGAACCGTCGGAAACATCAGGTGTAGGGTTTGCGTTAATAGAACAGACGCGAAAAGACCAGACCGATCCAGAAAGCGAACCGACGGCAACGCTTGTCGATGCACCTAGCGTGCCTTCACTAATCGTCGTCCCACTCGCGCAATCCGCGGGAGCACTGGATCCCGATTGGTAACTTGCACGGAACTTGTCCGTGGTTTCACCGCCCGAAGTCCAGTTAAGCGTGATCTGCGTCGTTGAGTCCGCAGTGCCGGATAAGCCAGACACTTCCGGCGGAGGCTCGATGAGCCCCGTTTGTGCCCCCTCCTGTTGGTTCAAGCATGCCGGGAATACGGTGATCGCGATGAGACTGAGGCCGATAAGTTTTTGCCTCACAAACTTCAAATACCCTCCACAAACGTGCCGCTGGATACACTAGTCGTATCCTTCTTAAGCATAGCGCGAAGTCGTGAACGAAATGTGAAGGTAGCTAAGTTGCTAAAAATATAGCTAGAAACGTAGGCTATTGGGAAAGAAAAAGGGGAGGGCCGAGCTAGAATTTTGGGACTTTGTGGCGTACTGGACCGCCAGGGCGCCTGAGAGGAGCTCGCTTTCTTCGGCGGTAGCGAGCGTGATGTGCCATGCGGTAGGTATCTTTGTGCTGGCGCGGCCAAACCTGTGGGCTTCCTGGTTTAGCATATTAGCCAAGCGCCGCAATCGCGTAAGCGTTGCCGGAAGTGCCTGGTTCGTGATGAAGCCTTTTTCTTTGGAAGTGAGATGAAATTTTAGACCCGAATCCGAAATAACACTGACTTGAATAGCAAAGCTCTCGTTGCTTTTTGTGATGGCCAGGTCAATTTTCTTTTGTAGGTGCTTGGCGACTTTGTCCAAGTCGACGGGCGAGCGCCTTTCCCCACAAGCCGGGTGAGTGAGATTCACCGCATGCATTTTTCCGCATTCATGCACGGTATCGATCCATTTTGTACCCAGTGCGGCTGGTACGGTAAAAAGAAAGCCCGTATAACCTAGGAAAAGACCCGTGATGATGCCGTTAAGTAGCAGCCTAGAAAACCAAGGTCGGCGTTTGTTAACTACCGCGCCCATTTTTTCTCGCTTTTGTTGGCTACCGATAGCACAAACTGCATGCGGGTAGCCACTGTGTGTGCCCATTTTCCGTTGTGTTTGAGTTTGTAGAATTTGCCAGTAAACTCTGGGCCCAAAAGTTTTCCCGCAACGACGGTACCCGGTAAAAGTTCGGCAAGCGTCTCTGCTACAATGCCCTCAAAATTGGTGCGCACCAAGTGCCACTTGCCGCTTGATTCGTTGAGCTTGATGTACATTTTGTTGGGTTCAAGTACCACAAGTCCTGATTGTGTCCAAGGGGCGAGGGTGCCCGGAACCTCTTCTGCCGCGGTGTCTTCGATGGAGACGGCCATCGCGTGTGCTACGGGGAAACGCGAAACCATTGCAGAACGTGTTGCCGCGCTTGGCTTGGGATTGGAAATCCGCATTAGCGAACGCAGGACAAAATAAAGAGCGAAGGCAATAGCGAGCCACAGATAAAGGGTGAGCGGTGGGTTGCTGTCGCCTTCTCCGAATAGACTGCGTAGTAACGGCAGTTTTTCTCCGGCTGTAAAGATAGTGTCTTCATCGCGGCGTCCGTTACCCGTGCGGGTACCGATTTGCGTGGGTTTATCAATAACACCGCTTAGGCCACGTTGTAGCGCACGCAGTTTCCCGGGGTGCAGCACCAGAGGAATTTGTTTGCCAAGCGCCGCGTCGTTTTCTATTTCGTCAAGCGGGCCTTCTGCATACGTTTCTTCCAGCGCGAGATCTTCTTGTGGTGTTTCTTCAACTCCAAAAAGAGCCTTTACAAAGTCTTCTAAAGTTAAGCCTTCTTCTTTTGACTCGGAAGTGTTTAGGTTTGCTGGCGCACCCTGCGAGGCAATGCTACGAGAAGCGGCTTTAGGTTCTTCTGTTGCGGAAACTTGGGAAGTGGGTTCGATAGATGTCGCGGATGCTGGGATCGCGTTTAGCGTTGTGATGCTAATGTTTGTAGTGGTGCCAGAACCGTTGGAAATCGCGTTAAACTTGTCTTCGAGTGCCGGGGCGATTTGCGGTTCTATTGTGTCGGCGTAGA
>JAGQZV010000278.1 GCA_020435295.1 Bdellovibrionales bacterium
GGGTCTGGATGGGAAAGCCGGAGTATCCTCGATGCAGTCTCAAAGACTGATACGCTCTACTTTGATCGCATCAGCCAAATCAGAATGCCCCGATGGTCAACGGGCCGCGTGGCGCTGGTGGGAGACTCCGCCTTCTGCCCTTCACTACTATCAGGCCAGGGGACAGCCCTGGCGATGATAGGAGCCTACATGCTTGCCTACCACTTAGAACGATGCTCTGGGGATTACACCAAGGCCTTTTCCGCGTACGAACAATCCCTCACGGCCTTCATGCATAAAAAGCAAAGAGCGGCAGAGCAGTTTAGCGGTGCCTTTGCACCAAAAACGGCTTTTGGCCTTTTTTTCCGAAATCAGATTACGAAGTTTTTCTCCATTCCTTTTGTCGCCGACCTAGCGATGGGAAGCGGTCTCAAAGACGCCATCGAGTTGCCCGAATTCAAGGCCGCATGATACACAAACCGAATGAACCCTCCCGTTAAGGACTTTCCTCCGGCCCGCTCCCACTTGAGCCCCGTAGAGATTTTCCCCGGAATTTTTTGTGTTACCGGAACCGTCCGCTTGTCCAAGTGGGTGCAAGTCCCGCGGAACATGTTTGTTTTCAAGCAGGCGGACAAACTTTGTTTGGTGAACAGCGTGCGCTTATCCGAGTCTGGCTTGGCGGAGCTCGACTCGCTTGGCCGAGTCACTGATTTGGTACGCCTAGGGTGGTTTCACGGCATGGATGATCCCTTTTATATCGATCGCTACCGCCCGAAGTATTGGGGGTTGCCCGGCGGCCAAACGAACCGCAAGATTCAGCCCGATCAAAAACTTGAAAATGGAGGCCCATTTCCGGTGCCAGGCAGCACTGTCCAGGTTTTCTCCACGACGAAAAGGCCAGAGGCCGTAGTTTACCTAAACGCTGACGGCGGAATCCTTCTAACTTGTGACGCCATCATGAACCTAGACGCCAAGGGTTTTGGTTACAATTGGATTGCACGCTATGCGCTGCGGATGCAAAAACACCCTCGTGTTCGCAGTGGACCGCTGTGGAAAAAGTTTTGCGAACCAAAAGTAGACGACTACCATCGAGTTCAAACGCTACCCTACACGCATCTCATCAGCGGCCATGGCAACGCCGTTCTCCACACAGCGCACTCTGCTGTCGACAAACTCATTGAATACGAATTTGGGGAATAAAAAAATGAAGATGGGAAAAAACCGACTCGAAGCTTTTAGTGATGGGGTGCTGGCGATCATTATTACTATTATGGTGCTAGAACTGAAAGTTCCTCATGGAGACTGCTGGGACGATCTACTGCCGCTTCTGCCTGTTTTTCTGAGTTACGTTCTTAGCTTCGTCTATCTCGCCATCTACTGGAACAATCACCACCACATGATTCACCTCTGCCAAAGAGCCAATGGATCCATCCTGTGGGCCAATCTCCACCTGCTCTTTTGGCTCTCGTTGATCCCGTTTACGACCGGCTGGATGGGGGAGAATCACTTTTCCGCAGCTCCGTGCTTGCTCTACGGGCTCGTGCTCTTTTTTGCTGGCGCTGCCTACTGGTTACTGCAACACACAATCATCAAGTCGCAGGGGGCCGACTCTGTGCTCAAGCACGCGGTGGGAAGCGATTGGAAGGGACGGCTTTCGCCCATCCTGTACCTCGTAGCCATTGGCGTGAGCTTTTACTGGCCTGCGGTCTCGCTGGGTATGTACGTGTTGGTCGCCCTAATCTGGATCATCCCCGATCCCCGAATTGAGCGGGTGACCTGCTAGACGCACCGCATAATTCATTGACTGCCATGTAGATTCTGTATAGACCGCGGGTACTACCGAATCCGGGAGGTTCGAATGCGTTACGGAATGAATCTGCTTCTTTGGACGGATGAGTTAACGGACTCCGCCCTACCGATTCTAGAAAAGCTTAAGGCCATCGGTTACACCAACGTGGAAATTCCCATCATGAAGGGAGATCCGGACAGCTTTTACAAATGGGGCCAGAAGTTGGACGATTTGGGTCTTGAGCGTTCCGTCGTAACAGTGCGCACGGCCGACGACAATCCAATCAGTCGCGACCGCAACACCCGCGAGTTAGGGATCGCGCGCACGAAGCGAACCATCGATTGCTGCGAAGCCATCGGAGCCAAGCTACTCGCAGGCCCATACCATTCTGCGCTCGGGGAATTTAGCGGAAAAGGCCCGACGACTGAGGAGTGGGGCTACGGAGTTGAAAGCATGCAGAAGGTCGCTGAATATGCTGAGCGGCGAGGGATCACGCTCGGCCTCGAATACCTGAACCGCTTTGAATGCTATTTTCTAAACTCCGCTGAGGATACTGTACGTTTTGTGAAAGCCGTGAAGAACCCCAGCTGCCAAATGATCTACGATACATTCCACGCCCACATCGAAGAAAAGTCCGTGCAAGCCTC
>JAGQZV010000026.1 GCA_020435295.1 Bdellovibrionales bacterium
TCCACCGCAGTGGACTAATACGGCTTTGCAGCGTGGGGGCTTTTATCCTGAGGGGAACGCAAGGGAGGGGCATTCCAACGCCCGCCGGTAAACTTCACGTAGAGAAGGTAGACGACAAAAGCCACCAAACTTACACACGCGGACAGGAAGAAATAATACAAGGACGCCATGTACTTTTCGTAACTCTGGAGCTGCTCTTCACAATGGATCAAAGCATTGCCCACCATCAGCCGATCGTATTTGCTTGCCTGGGCTCCCTGCAGCTGTGTTTCCAGAAGTTTGTAGTTAGCGTCTAAGTAAACCGCGCGGCGATCCAAGTGATACAAGCGCCTATCGAGGGCCAGAATCTGGGCCGGAATTCGCGCGGAAAAATACTGCCGAACCGCGTAGTAGCTGTCCACGCACTCGCGTAGCTCGCCTAGTTCGGACTCGCCAAAGGCTGGAAGCCCTACGAGAAAAAGAATAAAAATAGAGCGGTAAACTTTCATGACATTTGATTTAGGCCAAGCACGAGAGCCACTCTCCCTGCTCCAGGAAAGTAACCGTCAAAAACCCATTCGCGAGTAGCGCAGCACGAATCGTTTCCCGTTGCGATACCAACAAACCCGACAAAATCAATTTCCCTCCGGTACGCAACCTCTCCCGATACGCCCTCAAACTTTGTAAGTGCGCCTCCAGAAGAATATTGGCGACAATAATGTCAAACTCACCCGTAACGTGGTCCGCGCTGCACACTTTGAAATCGATTCCCGGGCAGTTGTTTTCCGCGCAGTTCTCTTTTGCCACCTCTACAGCCACAGGATCGACGTCAACCGCCGTTATCGCTCTTGCGCCGAGTTTGTACGCGACGATGGCAAGAATGCCACTTCCTGTTCCCGCATCCAACACCCGAGGAGGCTCGGCAGCATTCACCACGGTCTCCAGCAATTCAACGCACAGCCTTGTACTTTCATGTAGACCCGTTCCAAAAGCCATTCCAGGATCCAACACAATGGGGATCCTATCTGCCGCCAACCCCTCCTGCCGACGCCACTTGGGAATGAGAAAAAACTGCTCGCCAAGCGCTTGCGGCTGAAAAAACTCTTTCCACTTTTCCGCCCACTCCTCTCGAACCACTGTCTGTGCTGTCACGTGGACCCGCTGGGTGCGCGGGTAAAGCTCGCGCAGAGAGCCTAGGTACACCACCAAAGAGGTTTGTACGGCCTCTGCCTGCTCGGGCGGAAAATACGCCCGAAGCATCGTCGGGAATGTCCCCTCTTCCCAGACACCTTCGGCACCCTGCTCTACCAGATAGTTTGAAACCGCTTCCCGCAACCTGTCGGGGGTCTCAATTCTCAGCTCCGTCCATTTCACTCGTCGATACCTTGTCACACTTACCTTGGGTTCGCCGGTTTACACTTGCCAACCGGCGTGTGGCCCGCACAAGTTCACGCTCGTCTTTAATGAGTTCTGTCGCCTTCGCCCACGCCACGCGCGCGTCGCAAAACTTGCCTGTTTTTTCGAGCACCCATGCGTACCACGCGTAGTTCATACCATAATCGGGCTGCAGCTCCAGCGCTCGTTCAAAGTATTTTCCCGCATCCTTGAATAGGCTCATATTGAGGTAGCAAATCCCCAGCTCACGGGCGGCCTCGGGGTCCTGCGGGTTAGCATTTAGGTAGGCAAGCAGATCCCCTGCGGCTTTCTCGTACTTTCGTTGGTTTCGGTAAATGACCCCTCGACGCAATAAGTTTCGGGGATCGGTATTCCCGACACTGGAGGCGTTTTCCAGATAGAGCAGTGCCCGCGCGTAGTCGTTTTCCTCAATGGCCCGATCAATTAGTTTCCCGTAATAGAGCTTGAGCTTGCTGCGAGCCACCTCGCTCTTTTTGTTGATATCCAGGGCCTTCTGCCAATACTTCAGCGCATCTCCAAACTGACCCTTTTTCTCAAAAAGCACACCAAGCTGTTCGAGAACACCTGCGTCGGCCCGGTTGAGCTTATAGCTCTCCGCAAGCCAACGCCCCGCCTCAGTCAGATTGTCCTGGCTAAGGTAGAGTACGCCCAGGTTGAAGCGGCTGGCTAAATGGGTGGGCCACAGTTCTGTCGTCTTTATAAGGTGGACAATGGCTTTGCTGTTCTCACGTCTGGAAAGGTGGTGGCGCGCTAGCCCCCAGTGGGCCCGGGCGCGGGACGGATCGTCTCCCACCAGTTGCTTGTAGATGAACGCCGCCGTATCGAGCCGCCCCATATTTTCGTACATTTCCGCCAGGAGTTCCTGAACGTTTAGCCCCTTGGCCGTCCCTTTGTGGGCCTTCTCCAATTCGTTGAGCACCTCACGCGCCTTGTCATATTGTTTGCGGTCAATATACGCATACGCCATCAGCATTTGCTGATCGTACGCAAACTGCGGAGAGGTCAGCTTACTTCGAATCTGCTCGGCAGCCTCAAAACGCCCGGTGCGGTAATACACCCACGCACAGTCGATCATGGCTTCTGGGCGATTGCCGGCAAGCACCTCAAATTGCCGGCAGACGGGAACCGCCTCATCCAACCGGTTTTGTTCCAGCAAGGTGCGTACGACATCGCTTTCTTCGGCAAGAACGGGCATGCCGAGCCCGCCGATGAGTAGAAACAATCCTATGTAAGTCCTTAAAAGCACAATGCCTTTTCCCAAAAAAAACCGTTTACACCCTTACCTCCTTTGATCGTAAAAAATCGACCTAAACTTGAACCCTTTTGTCAGAGGAAAGCCTACATTTTATCGATTGATTTCGATCGCTTAACTGATAGAGTACGGAGAGGTTTCGTAGGAGCTACCCGTGTGCCTTAGAAAACTTCCGCACCACCGGGCGTTTTGGGCCCTTTGTCTGAGCCTATGCGCTGCGCCAGCCTGGGCTGCCCTGCCTAAAGACGCCCAAGATCTGCTTCGCACCCTCCCCCAAAACGCGGTAACTTTGGATGTGGTGCTGGGACGCGCCATGAAGTCGTCGGACAGTTTTGAGGCGGTAAAGTCGCTGTATCCTAGAATCGAGGCACCGGCTCTCTCCGCACTAGCCGCGCTCGATTGGAAACTCAACTTTGAGGTCAGCAAACTAGAGGACCGCCGGGAAGCCACCAACGCCTTCGCCCCGCGGCGTAACAACACGTTTGGGGGCAAGATCGGTGCGTCCAAGTACTTTCTGAGCGGCACTAGCCTGGCGTTGGAGGTCACTGACGGCCGGACGGAGCTAGACTTTCCCACCATATCCATTGCTCCCTTTGTGGAGGCCAAATCCAGCATTACGCTCGCGCAAAATCTTTGGAAGGATTCTTTTGGCTATGCCACTCGGCGCACTGCTGAGAGCGGTGAACTGCAAAAGAAATCCTTAGAGCACCAATTCGAAGATTCCATCGACGACTGGGCGCTGGAGCTAACACAAGTTTTTTATCAAGCGTGGCTCGCCCAGGCCCGCGCCGTCGCCTCGGCCGATTCCGTAAAACGGCGCGAAAAACTGGTCCATGTGACACGCACGAAGATGAAGCGCGGTACAGCAGAACGACCGGATGTGCTTCAGGTGGAGAGTTTCTTACTGAGCGATCAATCGCAGAAGCGCACTGCAGATTTGGAGCTTGGCAACCGTTGGCGAGATCTCGTTGTCGCCCTAAAACTAAACGAAGAGTGGCTCACAACGGTGGATCCGATCGAGATCCCTATCCGATTGGACTCGCCCATGATTGCGGCCAGAGACGACTGCGGGCCCCCTTCCAAGTTGGCGCCCCTGCCAGCTCCAAGTACGAAGGTAAGAAGCGCGAACCTAGAGGCCCAAGCGGCGGCGTTGACGGCAGAAGCCGCCGAAAATAGTGCCGCCCCAGCGCTGCAGGTGTTTGGAACGGTCTACGCGAATGGCGTGGACTCCAATGGAAGTAATGCGCTTGGCGAAATGCTGGGTTTTAAGAACCCAGGCTTTCTCGTGGGGCTTTCGTTTTCCATGCCACTGTCCCAATACGCGGAGAGGGCCGCCGCCCGACAGGCGATCTCCAACCAAATGCTCGCCGAAGCCCGTGCGTCGATTGCTAAAGATCAGTTTAAGCTCGGCTGGATGAAAGCGTGTCTTGATCTCAATCGTTTAGAGCACCATTACACACTGAAAAAACAGGCTTACGAGAATCAAAGTGAGCGCGCCCGGCTGGAAGAGAGACGTTTTGCGATCGGGCGTGTAAATACGTTGGCTGTCGTACAATCTGAAGACGACGCCACCCGGGCGGAGCTGGAATTGAGAGAGGCGGAAATTCAACGCCGAATGGCTGCGTGGCAGGTGAGACGCCTACAAGGCAAGATCAAACCGTATTTGGAAAATCTACTGGAACAAGTTTCTAACAAAAAATTCAGCAAATGAAAAAAATCATCGAAGCTTTCGTTAGTCAGTCGCTGTTTGGCAACCTACTCACTATCTTCGTCGTACTCGTCGGTATCGCGGCAATATTCTTGATCCGCCGCGAAGTTTTCCCCAACGTCACTTATGACATTATTACCATCACGACCGTTTTTCCGGGCGCCTCGCCCCAAGAGGTGGAGCAGCTCATCACCAATCCGATTGAGCAAGACCTAAAAGAAATAGACGGCGTAAAACGGCTGGAATCTCATTCGGTTGAGAGCCAAAGTGTTATCGTTCTCCGCTTGGACCCGGATCAAACGACCGAAGAAAAAGCAAAAAGCGACGTGCGCGATATCGTGGATCGTTTTAAGGCAAAGCTTCCGGAAGGCGCAGAGGAGCCTTTGGTCTCTGCTTTGGAAAGTAAACAGCAACCTATTATTGAAGTCTCGGTGGCGGGAAACATGCCGGAACTCGAGCTGCGAGAGCAAGCCAAACGCATCCAGGATGAGCTAGAGGATATTCCGGGAGTAGCCCGTGTCAACCCGGTTGGTTTGCAAGATTTGGAAATCCGCGTGGAAACGGATCTCACCAAACTCCGCCGCTATCAGCTCTCGTTAGAAAATGTCGTCACCGCGCTAAAGACGACCAATGTTTCTATTCCCGGCGGGACAATTGAAGTGCCGTCCGGAGCGAAGGAGCCTGAACGCACGGTTCGAACCAGCGGACGTTTCAAGACTCCTGAAGACGTCAAAAATACGGTCATCCGCGCCAACGATCTGGGCCGGGCCATTCTCGTCAACGACGTGGCGGAGGTACGCTACCAGCTCGAGAAACCCACAGTTTTGGATCACACGGATGGGAAACCTTCTATCCGACTGACAGTGCTAAAAAAGGAAAAGTTTGATGCCATCAAAGTCGTGGACCATGTCCGCCAAAAGATGGACGAGATCGCCGATAGTTTGGACAAGCGGATCAAAATCGCCTACATCAACGATCTCTCGTACCTCATCAAGCGTCGCCTTTCGATCCTGACTTCCAACCTTGGCGTGGGCTTGTTTCTAGTATTGATACTCCTCTCGTTCTTACTGCCGCACCGAACGGCTCTTATCGTTTCGCTTGGCATACCGTTTTCCTTCTTCGGGACGATGGTCCTGTTTAACACTTACGACTACAGCATCAACCTCATTTCGATGATCGGCCTGATTATCGTCTCAGGCATGCTCATCGATGACGCCATCGTGGTAACGGACAACTGTGCCCGCTACATGGAGGAAGGCTATTCGCCGTTAGAAGCCGCCATCAAGGGTACCCATGAAGTTTGGATTCCCGTCACCGCGTCTGTCATGACCACCGTGGTAGTGTTCCTGCCGATGTTTTATATGTCGGGGATATTCGGAAAGTTTGTTAAACAAATTCCTCTTGGTGTCGTGATCGCCTTGTGCATTTCATTGTTGGAAGCGTTCATTATTCTTCCGGGCCACTTGGCCCATTGGTCCAAACCCACGACACGCAAGCCTGGCGAGGAAGCCCCCAAACCCAAGAAAGGCCGCCTGGCAAAAATTTGGGATACCGTCGTGGAACCCACTTACGAACGGATAGTAGAGTTCAACATTCGCCACCGTTATCTAGTAGCAGTTACTTCGTTTCTATTTGTGGTGGGCACCTTCGTTATTGCCGCAACGGCCATGCGTTTTGTCCTTTTCCCGGCAGACGACATTGAAATCTTCATGATCCGCGCCCAAGCGCCGACCGGCACCAGCCTGCAACAGACCGAGGCGTTGATCAAACCGGTTGAAGACATTGTCAGCGCGCTTCCGGAAAAGGACTTAAAAAACTTTCTTACAACGGTCGGGATGTATTGGCAGGGCCCGGAAACCAACCGACGGGGGAGTGAATACGCACAGCTCACTGTTTTCCTGACACCGCCCCAATCCCGGGACCGAAACGACAAGGAAATCATCGAAGAACTTCGCGAGAAAATTGGTACCCCCCCGGGTTTTGTCCGTGTCTCTTTTGAGCGCGTGCAAGGTGGCCCACCGGTAGGACGCCCCATCGACTTAGGGATTCGCGCCAAAGAATATGAAGAGATTGTCCCGGCAATGAACCATATCAAGGATCTTCTCACCCAGCTCGATGGGGTCACGGACATTCAAGACAGCTACATCATGGGTAAAGAAGAAGTGAATATCAAAGTTGAGCCGAACGAGGCGGCAGCTGCGAACATTTCTGTCCGCGACATTGGCAATACAGTACGGGCTTCCTTTGAAGGGTTGATCGCGACCTCCATCCCGGGACTGGACGAAGAAATTGACGTACGCGTTGTCCTTCCCAAGGCGTACCGTTCCGACGGTACTACGCTCGAAAAACTTCGTATCCCCAATATGGCACAAAATTTGGTACCGCTATCGCAGGTGTCGGCCCATTCCACCTCGCAAGGACTCGCCGAGTATGAACACGAAGCGTTTCGGCGCCAGATCGAAGTCACAGCGTCGGTAGACACGGAAAAGACTTCTGCCACTGAAGTCAATAAGCTTATCCGGCAAAAAGTACCCGAGATTGAGAAGATGTTCCCAGGTATCACCGTCGCTTTTGGCGGTGAAGATCAGGATACCGCAGAAAGCATGGCGTCCTTGGGGCGCGCCTTCATCGTCGCGCTACTTGGTATCTTTCTTATTCTAGTACTCACGTTCCGTAATCTGCTGCACCCATTCCTGGTGTTCTTAATGATCCCCTTCGGTTTGGCTGCGGTTATTTGGGCCTTTATCCTCCACGGTAAACCGCTCACCTTCATGGGAATGCTCGGGATGATCGCCCTTGCCGGTGTGATCGTGAACAATGCCATTGTGCTCATCGACTTCGTAAACCAACGACGTGCTGGCGGTGCCTCGGGGACTGAGAGCATTATATCCGCAGCCAAATCCCGCTTGCGTCCTATCTTCTTAACCACGGCCACTACCGTTGTGGGCCTGATGCCTACTACCTATGGCATTGGCGGTTTAGATCCCTTTGTCGTCTACATAACCATGGCGCTAGCATGGGGAATGGTAATTGGATCCACGCTTATTGTCTTGGTACTCCCGGCAGCAATCGCGATCATGGATGACATTGCGTATCGCTTTGACCGTCTCATTGGCCGGGTACCCGCAAACCACTAAGAGTTTGATTTTTGACAAGCCGCTTCAGTTCTGCAATACCGAACTAGGCAATGATTTCCATACAAAACGTATCCAAATCATTTGGCACCAAAAAGGTGCTCGATGGGATCTCGCTAGAATTTCAGGGCGGCCGCACGCACGTACTGCTTGGATCCAGCGGTTGCGGTAAATCCACTCTGCTGCGCATTTTGATGGGACTTATCCCCAGCGACAGTGGGGTGGTACGTATAGGCAGCTTAGAAGTCTCCACGGAAAAACACTTCGAAGTCGCCCGCCTTGCGGGCTACGTCATTCAAGAGGGGGGACTGTTCCCGCACTTAACCGCGGCCGACAACGTCTCGCTCGTCGCCAAACTCCGCGGTTGGCCCACTAAAAAAATAGAGCAGCGGCTCGAAACGCTAAGCGCTCTCGTGCAATTGGATACAACTTTGCTCCGACGTTTCCCTAAGCAGATAAGCGGCGGCCAACGCCAGCGTGTCGCCTTGATGCGGGCCTTAATGCTAGATCCTTCGTTCTTGTTGATGGATGAGCCTTTAGGAGCGCTCGATCCGATTATCCGATCGGAGTTGCAACAACAATTGAAATCGATTTTTAGAAAGCTCGGCAAGACGGTCATTATAGTGACTCACGACGTCGGCGAAGCCGCATACTTGGGCGACTCCATCACTTTGCTGCGAAAGGGGAAGGTCATCCAGCACGGAACTTTCGGCGAATTCAACGACGAACCCAAAGATCCATTTGTTAGCCGGTTTATCAATGCTCAGCGAATACCGGAAGTAGGCGCCACGTGAGACAGCTATTCTTATGGCTTCTACTTCTTAGCAGCACGGCATGGGCCAAGCCTAAAGCGGTCGTCAGCTCGAAGATTTTTACGGAAAGTTTTTTGCTTGGAGAAGTCCTTGCTCAGATAATTGATTCCACAGGCGAAGGGACAGCGGATCGCAAGCTGGGGTTGGGAGATACCGCCATCGTGTATGAGGGCGTACTCAACAAGAAGGTAGACTTTTATGTCGAGTACACAGGCACCCTCTCAGACAGCCTGCTGAACGATCCCACGCTAAAGAGTGTAGACGAAATCCGTACCGCTCTTGAGAAAATTGGCCTCACCATCAGCAATCCCATCGGGTTTAACAATACCTATGCCATTGCGATGCTTCGCGACCGAGCAAAGAACCTTGGGATCCGTACCATGACAGATCTCCAAAAACACCCTGAGCTTATCGCGGGTTTTACCAATTCCTTTATAGAGCGGGCCGATTGCTACCCGATGCTACAAACCGTGTACGGAATGGATTTTCGGCGTGTAAAAGGCCTCGCCCACGGACTAAAGGTCCAAGCACTGTTACAGGGCGAGATTGACATCACGGATCTTTACTCCACCGACGCAAAGATTCCCAAGTACGATATCCAGCTTGTGGAAGATGATCGCGAAGCCTTCCCGAAATACTTCGCGGTCATTTTGACGCGCAAAGAAGTGGTAGAGAAATTCCCGCGTACGTGGCACGCGATGCGGGCGACGCTAGAGAATCGCCTCACCGAAAAAACCATTGCCGAACTCAATGCTCGTGTGGAGGTGGACGGCGAGGCGATACAGGCGGTCGCGGCCGACTTTCTCCATCTCGACCACCAGGGAAACACGTACTTCGATACACTTTGGCGGCTCACCAGAGAGCATTTGTTCTTGGTGTGTTTTTCCATGTTGTTTGCCATTTTGTTCGGAGTAGCACTTGCAATAGTTTCCCGCTATTACCGTGTTCTTGGTCACTTTATCTTACTTTTCACCGGAATGATCCAGACGGTCCCGTCGCTCGCTCTGCTTTGCTTTCTAATCCCGCTTTTTGGAATCGGTGTAGTGCCCGCGCTTGTGGCCCTCTTCCTCTATAGTTTGCTTCCAATCGTGCGCAGCACCTATGTGGGCCTCGTAGATATCGATCCCAAACTCCTTGAGGTCGGGCGCGCGTTGGGACTAAAGCCGTTACAACAGCTACGACTCATCGAATTGCCTTTGGCCACTCGGCAAATACTTTCCGGCATCAAGACATCCGCCATCATCAACGTCGGCACGGCCACTCTCGCCGCCCTTATTGGAGCCGGCGGTTATGGCGATCCCATTGTCACGGGGCTGGGCCTAAATGATTTGAACATCATATTGCAGGGAGCGGTACCGGCGGCCGTTCTGGCGCTCATCGTGCACGCGGCGTTTGAACTATTGGACCGGGTCGTAATTCCAAAAGGACTGCGTTAGTAGGGCCTCGGTCAAGCCTATGTTATCAAAAGAATTTTCGCTACGCCCCCCATTCAGACTTGAGAATAAGGGGCCACTAGTGTTACTCCTTTCCCCTAGATGAAGTTTCCGCGCACAATTCGCCAATCGCAAACGGGGCTACTCGCGCTCGTTTTCGTTCTGAGCCTTTTTGCGCGCAGCGCTCACTTTATCCTGGTCCCACACTCGTTGGACGGATCCGCCCACGTAGAAGCTCATGGTACCGCCCCCCATGGAAGCACGTTCGAGTCCGTAAGCGCTACTCTAGAACTGGGGCCTGAGCATAGCGATGCCGACTCGTGCCACGTTTTGGTTGTGCTACGCAATCGAGGCGAGAGTAGCCGCGTGGCCTCCCTGCCATCACCGTCTTTGCGCTTTTTCCAAGCGTCGACACCGACTTCTTCCTTTTATTGGGTAAACACCCGCTACGGCTTTGCACCAAAACAATCACCTCCTTCCGCGTAAATCCCACATTTCAGCTCTTACTTTTGTTCTTGAATTTGGTTTTTCTTTTCTAATGTTTCTAGTTTTTTAGGAGTCTATTCATGCGAACGTACACACATTTTTTATTGCTACCAGCGATCGTTGTCCTGGCCCTTATGGGTTGTAGCCAAGTTAGCACCAGCGATGGTTTTGTCCGAGCCGGCCGCACAAAGTTTTCGGAGGATGCTTTCACCGTGTCGGAAAAAGCCGATCTGAAAGTAGACAAGGTACAAAGCAACAATCTCTACCGCGTCCAAGCAACGTTTAAGCAGATCGGAAGCCATGTGAGTTTACTCGCACACACCGACGAAAATCTTGCTGGAGGCGCACGTATTCAGGTAGCTCTTATTGCTCCTGAAAGGTTGCGAATACTTTATGGCCTAGAGGGACAAGCCATGAAAATGGTGGAAAAGCCCCTGAAGCAAGCGGCCACCGAGTTCACCTTTGAAGTTTCACTCTACAACGAGGCCGGTGAAGTGGGTGTGGAGGTCGAAGAAAACTCTCAAGGGCTGGAACTTTTGCACGCGCACATTGAAGAGGGGAACGGAAGCGGCCGCTCAGTTGGGGTGGAGTACTCCAATGATGGCACCCAAGTGAGCGCTCTAGACATCAAGTTTAATATTCCGGAACACGCTCATGGCGAGGCCGACGACACCGGCGCGGCTGCGCCTGCGTCATCCAAAGCCACGCGCCCCAGACGCATCCCGCTCAAAAGCTCCACCTTCACCGCCTACCGAGGTACGTACTCAAAACGCTCCTGGGAAGGGGTCGATTTCAAATTGGACGGCCCCCGCGGAAATACCCGCTACCATGTGCTCGCCACGCTTCCCTCGGAAGGGGACCGGATCCACTTGATCACCAACGTGCTCCCCGAAGGGGAAAAGGCCGTCGGCGACCCAAAAGGGGGAATCGACATTGAATTCTTGCGCAGTGGGAAAAATGAACTCCGTGTAGTTTACGCAATGGGGGGTGAGCCGAAAAGTGTTACGCGCGAGATAGCTGCAGACGGTAAGCTCAACCTTGCCATTTCTGTTTACAGCGAGGCCGATGAAGTCGGCTTGGATATCTTTGAGAAATTCACCCAGAAACGCCTTCTGCACGCACACCTCCACGAGATGGCACAAGGACGAGAAATCTTTCTTGTGCGAAGTGAGAACGCAAGCGTTCAAGACTTAGCCATCGACACGGAGATCCCCGCTCATGCACACTAAGGTTTTCCTCATCATCATAGCAATAGGCGTCGGACTCTCCAGCCCCGCGTTGGGTGACAATGCGGGTTTGGGGATTTCCGGCGCCGTCGATCTCTACGGCGGCTTTGGCAACAATGGACCGTCGCAATTTGATGTCCTCCGAGAAGCTGAGCTTATCGTCTACTCCCCTGCCGACTACCTCTTTGACGGGCGTCTTGGCATGGCTGCGCACTTGGAAGGCGGCGACTATTTCTTTGAGTTGCATGAAGCCTTCTTAAGTTCCTCGAAGCTTATCCCACGCTCTCGCGTTAAAGTTGGTCAGTTTTTCTTGGGTGTGGGAAGACTCAACCAAATCCACCGCCATGATTGGGCCTTCATCACGGCACCCAAAGCGCATACCCGTTTTTTTGATCAAGAAGGCGTTTTGGATTTAGGAGTAGAATTCGGAACCCTCTTTCCTCTTCCCTTCTTCCTAGATCTTACTGTCGGTGTCACCTCTGGACGAAAGTATGGCCACGTACACGGGGGCGGGAGCACTCCCAGAGTCCCCACACATTATCTCCGTCTCGTAACGTACGCGGATCTAGCGCAGAGTTCGGGCTTTCAGGTGGGACTCAACTACTTAGGACGCGTCGCCAACGACGGAACGAAAAAATTCATGCTTGGCCTCGATCTCGTAGGGAAATGGCGGGACAACCAGCGCCTTGCCTTCTTGCTGCAAAGTGAGGCCTGGTACCGCGCGGAAACCCCACCCGGCAACCCAGTGGAGCGCGAGTTCAGCGTCTATCTCTACCCGCAATACGGATTTACCGACAGTCTCTACCTAGGTTTGCGCGGGGACTTACTCGTCAACATGGACTCAAACGAAGTGGATCACAATATCGTGCCCACGCTTAGCTGGAAACCTAGTGAGTTCACTATTTTCCGAGCCGCGTACAATTTTCAGGGTACGCGGCGTTCAGGCGTCGTGACGGCTGCGTCCAACTACGCCGAGTTGCAAGCGATATTCATGCTTGGTGCGCACCCGGCCCATATCTTTTAGGAGACATCATGAGACACTTTTTTTTGTTTCTTGCGTTCCTTGGAAACTCCATCGCCTTGGCGAACGCACCCAGGGTCGTCACTACGACCACGGATCTCGCGTGGGTGGCAGGCGAGTTGCTCGGCGATACAAAAACCCCGGTTCGCAGCTTTCTCTCTGGCACTGAAAACCCCCACTACGCGGATGCCTCCCCCAACTTCATTCGCTGGGCAGCGGATGCCGACATCGTTTGCCTGGTGGGATTGGATTTGGAAGTCGGTTGGCTCCCCAAGGTGCTTTCGCGGTCAGGCAATAGCAAAGTCCAGCCGGGAGGTAGCGGCTACTGTGACGTGGGAAAGGCTATCAAGGCCCTAGAAATCCCAGAAGGTCCTGTAGATAGATCCATGGGAGATGTGCACCCTCTCGGAAACCCTCACTTTTGGCTTAGCCCTCCGGCCTTAGGCCAAGGGGCGCAGGCTGTAGCCGATGTGCTTGCGGCGGCAAATCCCTCGTCCGCCGCACTTTACCAGAGCCGGCTCAAGCAATTACAAAACCGATTAAGCAAGTTGCATGCGACGAACAAGAAGCGTTTGGACACCCTTAAGAAAAAACCACTCGTCATCGAGTACCACAAAGAATTCACGTATTTTCTTTCGGCTTACGGGATACAGTCTTTTGGGAGCATCGAAGAAAAGCCGGGTGTGCCGCCTTCGGCCGGTCGTATCGCGGAAATCGCTCAGCGCGCTAAAAGAGCGGGGGTAACCCTTGTGCTCGCCGCGGAATACAGTCCAAAGAAAACATTGGAGAGATTCAAAGAACTTTCCGGCATCCCTATAGTGACGGTTCCCACATCACTTTCAAAGGGACAAATGGATTACCAAGCGTACCAAGATTCGCTTATCGAAAGAATTGTCACCGTAGCGGGAGAACACCTTGCAAGTTCTAAGAACTGAATCGCCAGTGTTGGAAGTCTCCGAGCTAGCGTACGCAACTCAAGAGGGAAAACTCTTAGCCAAAGGCATTTCTTTTCAGCTACACCTGGGCGAAACGCTTCTGGTGGGCGGTGCTAACGGCGCCGGGAAATCGACCTTGCTACGAGTGCTCGTCGGCCAGCACCGGCCATTGAAAGGCACGCTCACGCACCGCCTCCCGGCATCTTCGATTGCCTATATTCCGCAACTGCAAAACACCGAGTTTCACCTTCCGCTCTGTTTGGGGGATTTGCTGCCTACGACGGACATCTCCGCAATTTCGGAGTGGGGGTTACTAGAACCATCCCAGCTGGCTCTCGCATGGAACACCGCGAGTGGTGGGGAACGCAAGCGTGCGCTTCTGACTCGTGCGTTATTGCAGCACTGCTCAGTTCTGATTCTGGACGAGCCCTTCAATCACTTGGATCGCGAAAGCAAAATCCAGATCCAAAAGGCGCTCTCCCGTTTTATTGCGGCAGGTGACAAATCCTTGATCGTGGTGAGCCACGATGTACCGCCGGACTGGCAGCGGCTCAAGTCTATTCGACTGGGAGATGACGAGTGCTAGCCCTGCTCTCCATTTACAAGTTTACCATCTTGGCAGGCGCGGTGCTGGCCCCCGCCTTGGCTTTACTGGGTTGCCAGCTTGCCGCGCGGGATAGGGCTGTCCAAACTCTTTGCGTCGCCCAAGGCGCCACTCTAGGGGTACTACTCGGCATTGGCGTTCTGCACTACTCCAATGTCGCAGAAAGCAACGTGCACTACTCCACGATTCTTTCGGGATTTATGGTTTCCGTTCTTACCTTCTACGCCGGCAATCGCTTAGTGGCGCACCGATTGAGTTCGCGCAATTCCTATTTTACAGCCCTATTCGTAATATTACTGGCGGCCGCGTCGCTTGTGTCGGCTGTTTTTCCCGCACTAGAAACACACCTCGCACAGGTATTTTTTGGCGATCTTGCCACACTAACGGATAGAGACAGCGCTATTACTTTTGTCGTCGGGGTTCTAGTTCTTTTCTGGCTGGTACGTTCGTGGCGTTCGATGGTGGATGACAGTTTCTCGCTAATGATCCTGGGGCTTCCTCGATCCGAGCGCAGTTTTGATTTTATTAGCCTGCTCCTGCTTTGCTTTTCAGTTCAGTTTGTGGGCTTCCTATTCACGGCAGCGTGCCTGTTTGTTCCAACAACGTTGTTGGGTCTAGCGCGCGGAATTGGGCTCAAAGCTCACCTTCTTCTATGCGCTTTAATGGCTTCGTTTAGCGTAGCCATGGGCTTTGCCTTTTCGCTTTGGCAAACCCATTTGCCAACAGTGCCGACTATAGTGTTCGTACTGGCGGTTTGCACCGCAGGTGTGGCGTTATCTCGCGGGCGCTAACAAAGTCGCCGGATAACGTCTTTGTGTTCGGGAAATTCTGCTTCTAACCGCTCGGCTTCTGCCAGCTCAAAATCTGCAAAATCAAAGCCTGGCGCCACTGTGGCCCCTACTAGGCAATACTCACTTCCAGCAGCGGGGTAAGCGCCAAACCACGCCCCAGCGGGAACAACGTGCTGAAGTCTATCTCCAGCAAGAACATTTTGCCCCAAGCGCGTTTCCTTTAGTTGCCCGGAAGGGGAAATCTCCAACACGACTAAAGGATCCCCCGCATAAAAATGCCACACCTCATCCGAGGCAATCCGGTGCAGACGGGAGTGCTCTCCCTTTGAAAGCAAAAACAGAATGGCGGTAGAGTAGTTTCGGTCTCCCGCGAATCGATCGGGTAGCACGGCTTTGGGTATCGTGCCCGCATCTCGGTACGTTTCAGCATAAAAGCCACCCTCGGGATGCGGTAGCAGGCCCAGTTCTTTAATTAGAATTTCACGATTTGACATAGCGTCCGTATAGACGCCTTCGGCTACCCAGGCAAGCCTAGAGTCGTTCCTTGATATTGATGAGCCAGTTGGAAAACTGGGCCCGACTCTCCTTATCGAGACTATCCATGCAATAGGCGAGAGTGCGTGTCACGTGGCCCTTTTCTTTTAGTGTCACATCGACTTTGCTGTCGCACTTGGGTGCCTCAGATTCCGGGCGCTTCAGCAACAAATCGTAGACCTGGTTATAAAGACTAAAAAAGTGCCCTTGGCTCAGCATGCGGGTCTTGTTCACTTGTTGTGCCGCAAACGTGGAAATCAAAAAAACGGGATTCCCGAACTTGTAGTGCTTCATGAGCAATACGCCCTCGGACGATCCTTGCACTCGCAACTGCACGGACTGTGTTTCTGCAGCAAAAAACTCCTTGGGTTCAGAGAAACCGAACCCAGTTACGCTCAAACTCAACAACAGTGCACACAGCCACAAACGCATGATTCACTCCGAATGCGGGCTTACTCGCCCGACATACAGAGAACTGCAACCCCGGCGCCAAGTTTTCAGGCTCGGAAACGAGAGTTGAGTGCCTGTATTCTAAACGAAATCAGAGCGCTTTTTGTCAGGTGGGACGCAAAACCGAGAGTTATCCACAGACTCGCGCCAAAAGGTATGCAGTACCTAATAGCGGCGGACGGAGGGATCGACTTGAAGGGACCAGGCCTCGATCCCACCGGAGAGGTGGCGTGCGCGGGTAAAACCCTGTTCGCGCAGAAAGTGAAGCGCATGGAGGCTACGCACGCCGTGATGGCAATAAATTACCACGTCTTTGTCTCGCGGGATTTCCGAGAGCCTTTGTGGCAACTCTCGCAACGGAATTCCGTAGCCGCCTATAGTTGCGGTGGCCACTTCGTCCGGCTCTCGCACATCAAGAAGAAAAAAATCATCCCCAGAGTCGAGTCGGGTTTTCAACTCGGCTGCAGTCAGAGAAAGTACGTTTTGCGCGTTCATCGAGTCCTCCCGCGACGGGGCTAACCTGGGCCCCTCTCCACAAACGGCACAATCGAGATTCTTCTGCAGCCCGATCTCACGAAACCGCCCGCTGAGCGCATCGAAAAGTTGGAGTCGCCCCACGAGGGGCTCGCCCACGCCCAAGACCAGCTTAAGAACTTCTGCCGCCTGTAGCGTACCCATGATTCCGGGAAGCACCCCGAGCACGCCAGCCTCAGCGCAGTTTGGCATGGCGTGCGGAGGAGGCGCGGACGGAAACACACACCGGTAACAGGGGCCAGAGGTTGCATCGAAAGTACTTAGCTGCCCGCGAAACTGGGAAACGCTGGCGTGGACAAAAACCTTCCCAAGCCTAACGCATGTGTCGTTCACGACGTAGCGTGTGGCAAAATTGTCGCTCCCATCCACAACCCAGTCGTAGTCGAGAAACAGCGCTTGCGCGTTGCGGGCGTCAAGGCGCACAGGGTGTACCTCAACGTGCGTGTGCGGGTTTAGGTCTAGGAGGCGCGCTCTGGCGGCTTCCACCTTGGGTTGACCCAAGCACGCCTCACCAAACAACACTTGCCGCTGTAGATTGGACGCCTCCACTCGGTCAAAGTCGATAAGACCAAGGCGCCCGATTCCAGCCGCCGCCAAATACAGGGCGGCCGGGCTCCCGAGCCCACCGGTACCCACGAGCAACACGGCCGCGTTTCTGAGCCGTTGCTGCCCGGCTTCTCCCACCTCGGGCAATCCCAAGTGCCGCACGTAGCGCTGGCACTCGGCCGAACTCAAGTTTTGTGCATTGGCTTCCAACATCAAGAAGGTTCTATAGCAATTGGAAGCAATTCTCAAATGACGGGCAACGGTTAGACGCGGAGCGACAGGCCGGAAGAGATGAGGTATTCATTTTGGCTAAAGTCGTTGAGCTCATTAAAAACCACCACAAAGTCCGCGAAGAGGGACACCTTGGCGCGCTGTCCCAATTTCACTTTCAGGCCCGTACCGGCGTAAAGGTCGTACTCTAAAGGCTCTTCGGTTCGCACCATGGCGCCACCACTGCCTTGCTCGTGCACATTTCGCTTGGCCTGAACACCGGCACGAAGAACGAAGGAGAAAAGGTACCGATCCAATTGGATGGAGCTGCGCACCCCGAGCTTCAGCTTGTCGGTGGTGTCGGTGATGCTCAACGTAGGGCTAGTAAAACTCTCCGAGTCTTGGGCACGCGTATACTCAGTCTCAATGGAAAAGAGCGGTACTCCAAGCGTTAGGCGGCCGCCATACACGAGGCGATCTCTGGTGTGCACAGATGGTACGAGCTTGCGCACGCGTTCATAGCCGATGAGCGGCTCGATATCGAGACCGAAGTCCGAACTTGAACCCCGCCCCCAAGCCAGCGGCGCCAAACCAAAAGCGAGGCACAACAACCAGAGGCATTTTTTTGTTCGCATAGGATCATTGTATCACAGCGGCAAAAGCCTTACCGGCACCGGCTTTCCGCTCCGCGGTAGCCGTCCGAACGAAATTTTCAAAATCTATTCGCGCTACTGTGCGTTCAACGCACTCCCCTCGACAAGGAGATCCGTGAATTGAATCCAAAAAAACCATTTCTCAAAATTGCTGTCTGCCTTGCCTATCAAGCAGTTTCAGGCGAGCCCCAAAAGCGGTTGACACTGGAGTGATCCAAAGTCCGTGCAAAGGGGCGCCCAGAGGGAGTTTCCGGAAAATTTAAAATTGGCGTTGCCTAAACTTTTTTCCGCCAGTAGTTTCTTTACTTACCGTTTTTGGGTGACGGTAAGTCTTACCAAGCCCTTACAGGGAAAATCAGGATCAGGAGTTTTAATGGAAACTGTCATTGAGCCAACAGTTGAGCTGCCTTCAAAATTGGGCTCGGATTCCCCTACACACCGGATCATGCACGTTCGCAAACGGAACGGGACACTCAAACCGGTCGATGTAACAAAGATTATTGAAAGAGTGACAGGCTGCTGCCAGGGCTTAGAGCAAGTGGATCCGTTGCGGGTAGCCACCAAAGCGATTAGCGGGCTGTACGATGGAGCCACCACAAAAGAGTTGGATGATTTATGCATCCAAACCGCCGCGCACTTGATTGCCGAAGAACCGCAGTACTCGCGCCTGGCGGCACGCTTGCTGAAACTATATATAGAGGAGGAGGTCCGCGTCCAAAAGCTCGACTCTTTTTCCGCTGCAGTAAAGCTAGGCTTAGAAGTCGGACTTATTTCAGACACTCTTGCGGATTTTGTTGAACGCAACAAAGGGCCGTTAGCGGCCGCCATCGAGCCTTACCGCACCGATAAGTACGAGTATTTTGGACTGCGCACGCTGTACGACCGGTACCTACTAAAAAACCCGGACACGCGCGACGTAATCGAAACTCCTCAATACTTCCTCATGCGAGTCGCGTGCGGCCTTTCGCGAACCGCTGACGAAGCCATTGAGTTTTACCGCCTCATTTCGAGCGCCGATTACATGCCGAGCACGCCTACGCTGTTCAACTCCGGCACACGCCGCTCGCAAATGTCTTCGTGCTATCTGTTGGATTCCCCGAGCGATGATCTGAAGTCCATCTACGAAAAGTACGCTGACATCGCACAGCTTTCTAAGTTTGCTGGCGGCATCGGGCTCGCTTACTCTCGAATCCGGTCCAGAGGATCGCTCATCCGAGGAACCAATGGCCAATCCAACGGTGTGGTTCCCTGGCTAAAGACGCTCGATTCCTCGGTGGCAGCGGTCAACCAAGGTGGAAAGCGAAAAGGCGCCTGCTGTGTTTATGTCGAGAGCTGGCACGCCGACATCGAAGAATTCTTAGAACTTCGCGACAACACCGGGGAGGAAGCAAAGCGCACCTACAACCTCAACATCGCCAACTGGGTGCCTGACTTATTCATGGAGCGGGTGAAAGCAGACGCGATGTGGTCGCTCTTTGATCCCAAAGCGGTTCCTGAGTTTCCTGATCTCTACGGAGAAGCCTTCGAAGGAGCCTACCAGGCCGCCGAGGCAGAAAAGAAGTACGTCCGGCAGGTGCGCGCGCGCGATCTGTATTCGCGCATGATGAAAACTCTTGCCCAGACGGGAAACGGTTGGATGACGTTTAAAGACGCTTCCAACAAGAAAAGCAACCAGACCGGAAAATCGGGGAATGTCATCCACCTGTCCAATCTTTGCACCGAGATCCTCGAAGTAACTTCGGACAATGAAACAGCCGTCTGCAATTTGGGCTCCATCAACCTGGGTAACCATGTGGTGAGGGGTGAGTTTGATTTTCAAAAGCTGGAATACACGGTTAAAACAGCCGTTAGATATTTAGACCGCGTTATTGATCTGAACTTTTATCCGATCCAAAGTGCTCAGGATTCCAACCTACGTTGGCGGCCTGTGGGCTTGGGTATGATGGGCCTGCAGGATGCTTTCTTCAAACTGCAACTTCCATTTGACTGCGAGCCAGCACGAAAACTTTCCACAAAAATTGCGGAAGAGGTCTACTACCACGCACTGTCCACCTCTTGCGAGCTCGCGGCTGAAGAAGGCCCGCACCCCAATTTCCGTGAAACCAAGGCGGCAGAGGGGGCCTTGCAGTTTGACCTCTGGGGAGTGGAGCCAAGTGATCCGGCACGCTGGGATGAGCTACGGGATCGCGTGCAGCGCATCGGTCTTAGAAACTCGCTGATGATCGCGATTGCACCAACGGCTACCATCGCCTCAATTGTCGGTTGCTATGAAGCCATCGAACCGCAAGTTTCTAACCTGTTCAAAAGAGAAACCCTGTCTGGAGAATTTCTGCAAATTAACCGCTACCTTGTTTCCGAGCTTCAAAACCGAGGCTTATGGGACGATGCCATGCGCGACAGGATAAAGCTAAATGAGGGATCGATCCAGAACATCACGGAGATTCCGGAAGAGGTGCGCGCCGTTTACCGCACCGCCTGGGAAGTTTCGCAGCGCGCTCTCATTGACATGGCGGCCGATCGCGGTTGTTTTATCGATCAAAGCCAGTCGCTGAACTTGTTTATGGAAAGTCCAACGATAGGGAAACTCTCCTCCATGTACATGCATGCTTGGGAGCGTGGGCTCAAAACAACATACTATCTACGCTCCCGACCCGCTACGACCATCTCTAAAGCAACGGTCAGCGGGACGACTGAAAAAAAGAAGCAATACACGGACGAGGAAGCCCTCGCCTGCTCTCTGGAAAATCCGGAAGCGTGCGAGGCATGCCAATAGAACTTAATTCGATAGGTGAATCATGTCGCATAAACTACTAAAACCTGGCTTTGATTTGACGTTGCGTCCAATGAAGTACCCCGTCTTCTATGAAATGTATAAGAACGGCATCAAGAATACTTGGACCGTGGAGGAGGTCGACTTTTCGCGTGACCTGGAGCACCTGCACCAGCGGATGACGCCCGCGGAAAAACACCTTATCCATCGTTTAGTAGCTTTCTTTGCAACTGGCGACTCTATCGTTGGAAATAACCTGGTCATTAACCTCTACCAGCACCTGAACGCACCGGAAGCCAGACTCTATTTGTCCCGACAGCTTTTTGAGGAGGCGTTGCACGTCCAATTCTATTTGACCTTGTTAGACACCTATCTTCCCGATATCGAGCAACGTGCTGAGGCTTTCCGCGCGATTGAAACGATTCCCTCTATCCGCAAGAAGGGTGAGTTTTGTTTCAAGTGGATGGATACAATCAACGAGCTGCGCAGCTTGGAATCCCGAGAGGATCGCCGGCGTTTTCTAATGAACCTTATTTGCTTCGCCGGTTGCATCGAAGGCCTCTTTTTCTTTGCGGCTTTTGCGTACGTCTACTTCCTGCGTTCGAAGGGCCTACTTGACGGTTTAGCGGCAGGCACGAACTGGGTTTTCCGCGATGAAAGTGCACACATCGCATTTGCTTTCAAAGCGATTGAAATCGCCCGCCGGGAAGAACCCGACTTATTTGACAGTCAAATGCAGGAACTCGTCATCGGAATGATGGAAGAAGCCATCGAGTGCGAACTCGGATTTGCAAAAGACGTGCTTGAACAAGGTGTGGCCGGTCTTTCCCTAAAAGACATGGAACAATATCTCAAATACGTGGCCGACACGCGCTTTGATGCGCTAGAAATCCCGCGGCAATATAACGTGCGCAATCCATTCCAATTCATGGAGCTGCAGGACGTCCAGGAGCTAACCAACTTCTTCGAAAAGCGTGTTTCCGCTTACCAAACCGGTATCTCCGGAAGTGTCGCCTTCGACGAAGATTTTTAATCGTACGTCGTACGGATTAGCCTTGGGGTTGGACCGTAAGAAGCGTTTGCTCCCCCAAAACCTGACCATTTGCAAATACGATCACACGAAATGTGCCTCTCGCATGCAATAAGGTTTCGCCGAAAAACACATTTCGGTAAGTCGATTGGCTTTCAACGGGAAGACTTTTCAAAGACACGATTCGATGGAGAAAATCATAGCCATCGCCTTCCACTTGGGCCACCAGCGCACCCGCGGCAGTTTCTTTGCTTCCTAAGTTTCGAATTACGACATCAACCGCAAAAAGCGATCCGCCGGTATACCTAAGGTGCGCCCCTACAAACTCGGGGACAGCTCCCTCTTCGCGGCTTCGTACAAAATCTTGGTAACCCGATTCAAACGCTTCCCGCTGCGCCCCCGGCAACCGCCTGGCGTAGCCCGCTCGCTTGCCCGTCTCATAACCGTCACGAAAGGCACGTGCCGCGAAAGATAGTTCTCCCATTTTCCTGCCCACGGGCTCCCCCCGACGAAACGCTTGCGTGTACGCCGCTCGGTACCCTTCCGCCTCGCCCGTGCGCTGCGCTTCTTTCAGCGCCACCTCAAAACTTTTTTGGTTTTGCCGTTCATACGCAAGCCGAAATCCAAACGCATACCCATCGTTAAAGCCTATCTCGTCGGACTCAGAGAAGCTCTCGTGCAAACTTAGCGCGTACTGACTCTCATACGTATTTCGGAATATTTCACCCGCTACTCGCACATACACACGGCGGTATGCCTCTCGATAGTGAGAGTCGTAGTTTTCGACGAAAGCACGGCGATACCGAGCTTGTTGATCTCTCAAGGCAAAGAAAAGTTTTTTTTCGCCATAGGTGTAGAGCGGAGGAGGAATACGATCCACACTAAAATCGGGCACCACCTTTTGTTCGGGCCAGTTGTCCGGAATAAACACGACCTCCGGGGACGTCGCTTCCTCCCGTGTCCGCCCCACGGCGGCGCTATTGATGGCGGACGGGCTTGCGAGCCCAAGCGCATACAGATTTTTTTCCGCCTGAGCTCCGGCAAGCAAGTTTCCGCGTGGCGCCGCGGCGTCGGAACCCTCGACTCTCGGAAGCTCCGGTGCAGGCGCCTCGTCCACCCACCGGCTAGCATTGTCGATTTCTACAAGTCTTAACTCCATCACCTCCAGGGCTTCGTTTCGAGCCGTCTCCCACCCTCGCGGCGAATCCACCCGCAGCGCCTCTTTGTCCGCTAGATCCATACCGATTGCCTCACCGGCGTGGTAACCGTCTTGGAAACTTCCTCCCAGCTCTGCCAACTCCTCCGCGCGCTTGTAGCCCCACTCATAGCCCTCAACGTAACCGCCCTCTTTGCCTCGGACGTAACCCTGCTTCCAACCTTTGTCATATCCGGCTCGCTTCCCGGTCGCCGCCCCCTGCCGCTCACCGACGGATAACCCCTTCTGCTCTCCGAGCAACTGGCCACGAGAATAGCCTCGATCAAAGGCGCGCCTTTTTCCAATTCCCCGCGCGTCTTGTTCGGCCTGCTGGAGCGCCCGCAATTCGCCAATCCGTTGCCCGTTGCGCAAGCCCCTCTCGTGCCCTTCTCTTTCTCCCGACGCCGCGCCTTCTGTGGCGCCCAAACTCATGAAATCTATTATCGTCGACGGCGATTCAGGATCGCTTTTTTTATCGCGGAAGTCTAAACCAGGGTTCTGAGAGGGAATTTCCACCACAGAGGATGGAGTTTTTGTCGAAGGCGAAATGCGCGTTGGGATAACTCGCTTTGAGAAGATTTGACGAGAGCTTTGTGACGGACGGCGCCAGGCTTGCGTGACGCACACGGATCCTGCAGCCAGAATGACGAGTTTCGCCAACCACCCGGGCATTGTGACCCCACCCTCCTTCCTAATCCCATAAGGGAGCAAGCGCCGTGCCGGAATTTCCTGTCCCACTGCACTCGCGATGGATCCAACGCGCGTGCAGTGGTTTAAAGAATGATAGGCTTACAGTTTGGCTTGCAGAGTGATCTGCGCGACACCCTTAGCCAAGCCGTCTGCTTCTAACAGGTTGTCGCTGTAGTAAGACAACCCAACTGCGGTTTTCTCCGTGACGGAGTAGAGCAATTCCGGCCACGTCCAGAGAAATAGCCCCCAGGCATCGTTATTCTTTGCCCCGGCTTGGTAGCGACGGTAGCGAGTCTGGTGAAACATCAGGGGAAGTGACAGCGTCAACCCCTTGGCTAGCGTTACATCGCCAAGCAAGTAAAAGCGGTTCTCAATAAGTGGGTGCGCGGAAGTCCCACTTCCGGCACGATCGTAAACATAAAATACGGTCACCTGGCTGCCGGAGAGTGTAAACGCATCGGAGAACTTCTTGCTCAGCGTAAAATAATGCCTATTTGCCGTGATGAACCCAGCTTCTCTCGACGAAACCCGAGTTGGAGTATACAAGCGCGTAGAGTAACTGAGCGAAAGGCTCTCGTCGTCACTAACATATAGATTAGCTACGCTGGCCTTCAAGAAGCCGACATCAAGATAAAAGAAGTCCTTGCTGTGATTGTGCAGATTTGTATAAAAGCCCTGCACATATCCCATCGAGAATTTGTCATTGAACTTGTAGCCTGCCTCAATAGTGTTTTCGGTGAAGAACTGAGCCTCCCCGTAAGGCGCCACTGAAGGGCGGATATCTACCCCTCCGGTAATCTGCCCCCCGGTGGTTTCAGTCGTCGCTGTTGCCGCCAGTACTTGTGTACTCAGCCACAACCCAACCCCCAAAAGTACCCATAAACGTTTCATGAATTCCCCCTCCTTTTGTTTTGTTGAAGCCCAAACCTAATAGCGAGCGCTTGAAGTCGCCTTGCTTTAGCTAGGTTGTGAGCAAGCTTTGTGCCAATCGCAAAAGCAGCACAAAGAGCCTGCGCACGCCTCGTCAAAGCGTAGCCTATGGTTATTTTTTCCGATCTCCGGTGTCCTTTTGTCTGCGAACCTCACGCCGCACAACTTTCCACAAAATGCGAACCACTGCGGCATTAGTTTGGCACCAGACACCATCTGGCGGTGCATCATGGCACTGGA
Source organism: Bdellovibrionales bacterium (assembly GCA_020435295.1). Classification (GTDB taxonomy): domain Bacteria; phylum Bdellovibrionota; class FAC87; order UBA2466; family JACKAF01; genus JACKAF01. The sequence goes on from JAGQZV010000026.1 coordinate 24,580, forward strand.
TCGGATCGAGCCCTTCTTGAAATCATTGAGAAAATTAAAACCAAACTTTGGCACTTCCCTTGCTCTAGTAAGAAGGCAGGGGGTTGGAGGAAAGAAAGGAGGACGCCATGTTCTGGGAACCAAGCATAAAGCTTGTAGTAGTTTTCGGATTGGGACTTGGCCTGGCCCTTCTGCGAGCTGAATCCGATCGCTCTTTCGCGTATATGGCTGAGAGAGCGATCGTGAAACAGCCCTCAAACAGTTTTCGTAATTCTCCGCGGATCGAGGCACCGGTCCCATCTCCGCTAGACAACCGCTTTTGACTTCTTCGTCGCCTTCCTGGGGGACTTGAATCCAGTCCCCCGTTATCCCTCCTTATAATAATCCTTTGGCTCTTTTTGCTAACTTCGTTATTATGTCGGCTCGATGAACGAGCCGTCCGTTTGGAAAAAATGCAGCACGTGCAAGAAGGAGATTCCTTTTCGCTCTAAGTACTGGGCTTGCAACGTATCAACCTGCAACGTAAAGCGTAAATCCTTTGCCTTCTGTTCAGTAGAGTGTTGGGATGCCCACATTCCGGTGATGAATCACCGCAGTGCTTGGTCAGAAGAGAAGATGGCCCCTTCCCGCGAAGAGTGGGCCCGCGTGTTAGCCGAACCGACGGAAGGGAAGGTCTCTCTTCCGAAAGGAGAACGTAAAATGGAACAACCTTCCGCACCCAACAGCGATGAAATTCTTGTCGTGGCTTCCAAACTTAAAGCCTATATCCGCGATCGCTCGGGCATGAATACCTCGAAAGACACCTTAGAGGCGCTTTCCGATATGATCAGAAACGCCGCCGATAATGCCATCGATAAAGCGCGCACCGACGGAAGAAAAACCGTAATGGCCCGAGATTTCTAGTGTCCACACCGGTTGCTGTTATTACCGGTGCCTCGTCCGGTATTGGGGAGGCTCTTGCGAAAGTCTACGCCGCCCGAGGGTTTCAGACAGTCCTTTTGGCCAGGCGCCTAGACCGAACACAGACCTTGGCCCAGAGCCTTTCTCCAATGGGCCTGGCACTTGCCGCAGACGTAACGTGCGATTCGGATTTGCATGAGGCCTGCGCCACCACGCTGGAAAAATACGGCCGCGTCGACACCGTTGTGGCCAACGCGGGCTTTGGCGTATCCGGGCTCGTTGAGAAGCTGACGATTGCCGACTACCAGAAACAATTCGAGACTAACGTTTACGGAGTCCTTAGAACCTTTTATGCATTCAAAGACGCTCTAAAGCAGAGCCGAGGTCGGTTTGCGATTATTGGAAGCGTGAACGGTTACATTGCT
>JAGQZV010000279.1 GCA_020435295.1 Bdellovibrionales bacterium
ATGGAGAAAGAGCTCCGGTTCGCTATTCGTGAAGGCGGTCGTACCGTCGGCGCGGGTGTCGTGACCGAGATCGTGGAATAACTGGAGTAGCGAATGCAGACAGTGATTAATATGGAATGTACGGAGTGCAAGCGGCGCAATTACTCCAGCTCCAAGAACAAGAAGAAGCACGCAGATCGTTTGGAGCTCAATAAGTATTGCCGGTTTTGCCGCCGTCACACGGCCCACAAAGAAACCAAGTAGTCTTGTGGTTCTAGGTTTAGGTCAGTAGCTCGAATTGGTAGAGCAGGGGCCTCCAAAGCCCAAGGTTGCCGGTTCGAATCCGGCCTGGCCTGCCAGTTAAATTGTGATTCGTTCCCTCCGCTGCGCTGCGGGGTCGAATCCGGCCTGGCAAGTATCCAATGTTGACGCGCGTTACCACGCCCGCCATACTTTCCTAATTCGAAAGCTTAAAAGGTGGTATGCATGGGATGGTGTGTATTCGCGTTGTTGTTTCTAGTCACGATTTTTCCGCGTCCAATAATTGCAGAAAATACTTCGCCCGAGCGAGGCCTCTATGTTCCGGGACAGTTTCTTTCCTGGAATCGTTTTAGAGAACTCGAAGACGCTTGGTACAAGGCCTACTCCGTAGACAAAGGCGTTTCCGCGCCTCTAAAGGAATGGGTGCAGGCGCTGGATCTCGAAACTCGTCCGGCCTTGCGTAGGCTTCTCTCCGATTCGGAAACAAAGTATTTTTACGGAAGTTTCAATCCCCCCGAGGTGCGGGTAAAAGGGGGAAACCGCGCCGTAGACGGTGGGGCGGGCTTTCGTCTGATCGCTCAGTTAGAAATCGGAGAGGACAATCCCAAGCTCGTTCTGGCTTTGGCTTTTTTGGATTACGATTTTTCGCGCAAAAAGCTTCGCCTCATTGGTGGGCCTGACGCTCTTAGAGTCCTCACTGAGATAGGGGATGGCAATTACGCCGGACTTTCGTATTACGTGCGTGCAAGCAAAAGTGGGCGCGTGCGTACCATAACACGAGGCATGTACATGGATGACCACGGGAAATTCATTTACCCCGGCGTGAAAGAGTGTCCGGGGCCGGACCACTGTAATGTCTGCCACGGCAAAGGAAAAAGGGATGGAGAGCAGCTCCTGACCCACCCCTATCCGACGGGCGATGAGTACGATGATTTTCTAGATTATCTGCGTGCAGGGGGCGCCACAGAGGGGGAAATCAAGACAGTAAAAGCCCATCTCGATCGGCCACGACTGCTTTTGCGCAGACTGCGGGTCCAGGAGGCAGCGGCCGGAAACCGGTAGGGTGCCGATCGACCTTACGAGTGCTTCGCGCGGGAAAAAAAATTGCCCAGCCTGGTGACCGGGCCGCCATTCCAAATAGCTATTGATGAAGAATCAGGTCCTCTACCGAGACTAAGGCTTGGACGTGCATGATCTCACCGTTAGACTTGTTTTCCACGGGCAGCTCAAACGCCAGATTGTAGCTTTTCGTCTTCTTATTCTCGTCCTCGCAGCGGACAGTGTGGAAGTCATTTACCTTCACCGTGACTGTCTTCGCTAATCGATTGGGCATTACCTCCAAGCTGTCGCAGTTGGCGCCCGTGTATAGGATAGTACCGGCGAATATCGTAGCCGACCTTACGTGATCGTCGCCTTTCTTGCAGGACACTTCGGTCTGCGTGTCTGCCTCAATTAGCGCACTAGCACCTGGCTCGAGTTCCAATTTGTTGGCGCCAAGAGCGCTTCCGACGATGACTAGAGAAATAGCAAATATGGAAATAAGTTGTGGCATGTGCCCCCCTTGATGGTTTCTGATAAGCTGATTGTCCCGGCGCAGCTTGTCAACGGGATTAAGCGGGGGAACGCAAGGAAAAACTCTGCGTTGCTATTGACTCTTGTCCCCCGCGGCATTATCCATACGCATCACGTTTTTTAGTGTGGGAGGCGCTTTAAGTGCCGTTCGTACCACGGAGAAACATGCCGAAACCTAGAGAAATTTCAGCCGCTTACTTGATCTTTCCTCGCTTTTGGGGCAGAACGGGGATGCACAATGGATAATCGCAAAATCATCCTGTCATTTTACGTGGCTTGCGCCATGGTCATCTGGTTCTTATCCCGCGAAGGTTTCCAGTATGTGTACCTGCAGTTTTACCAGGTTCGCCGCTTTCCCGGAGTGGGAGCGGCGCGGGAGATTTTGCCGGTTGTGCTTGGTGCGGTGGGCTTTTTGATCGCCCTCAGCCACCGAAAGCTGAATGTATTTATGGATGAGGCGGTGACCGAGTTAAAGAAGGTCACTTGGCCGACGCGGGAAGAGGTCGTGCGGTCCACCACAGTGGTGATTATCTGCATCTTGGTGGCCGGCATGATCTTGGCAGCCTTTGATTTGCTCTGGGGTAA
>JAGQZV010000280.1 GCA_020435295.1 Bdellovibrionales bacterium
TTCTTCGATATGGAATTTATCCGTGCAAATATTGCGGCGTTACCCTAAAGGAACTTTTTAAAGCCAAGGAAAAACGCAAGATTCGCAGCGAGCTTTACGGGCCAATCACTTGCGCGGATTGCCTTGAGAAAGAAAAGAAAAATGAGTAACCCAAAGCAGTGCAGGCACGAAGGAAGCGTTAGCGCACAATTTTTACATGACGTTCAAAATCGGCACAATCCACCTCAGTATTTAGGCATCGGGTGTAATAGGTGTGGCACCGAGTTTGACCCGCAAGAACTGGTCAACGCGCTGGTGTACTACGCTGATAAAGTTATTGGCGTTAACACCGAGGAGGGCAGCATTGAGTTGGTTACTGACTACGGTAAACGCGCCCGCAAGGCGCTTGGATGGGAGAAAAGTTGAAACGGCTACTTGAAAAATTCATGGCGCGAGTGGCGCTACACGAAAGTGGGTGCTGGTATTGGACAGGAAACGTAGACAAGTCTTCCGGCTATGGGCGCCTTTATTGGAACAAGAAAACGTTTTTAGCTCATCGCTTGTCAGTTGAACTGTTTAAGGAACCCATTCCCGCAGAAAAGTGTGTAGATCACATGTGCAGAAACCGAGCCTGCGTAAACCCGCGGCACCTAAGAGTGGTTTCCTATAGACAAAACACGTTGGAAAACAGCGAGTCTTTGTCCGCCCAATATTCAAAACGGACTCATTGCAGTAAAGGGCACAAATTAGTCCTGTTAAAAACAAAAAAAGGGGGCAGAATTTGCCGTGTTTGTAAGAACGAAGGCCAAAGGCGTAGGCGGCTTATGAAATCGGACGGGGTTCGCTCTATTAGGGCGACGAAGCTGTCTGCCGATGATGCATCGGAAATACGGCGGCTCCTGTCTGCCGGGGTGAAAGGAAGGGAAATCGCAAAACAATACGGGGTAAACGAAGGCACGATATCGTGCATTAAATTGAATAAAACGTGGCGCAAGGAGCAAAATGGAAACTGAATTTAAAGTGGGGGATAAGGTGCGGGTGTGGGGGCCCGCGCTGCAAAGCCAGTTCTGGTTCAATGCAGACGTGGCAACCGTCGAGGCTGACGAATACTCGACCGGCTCGGTCAGCATTAAACCGGATGTACTTTCTGGAACGTACCTTGTACACAAACGACAGCTTCACCTCGTGGAGCGAGCGCCGGAGAAACCATTCGTTATAACGTTTCCAAAAGACAAGGCTCAGAAGTGGGTGCAGTTAACCCCCGAAGTCGAAGCGGCGCTGAAAGAGAAAAACCTACTGTAGAAAGTAGATCGCGGTACCAATCGCCGCAGCCGCAACACCGGCCCAAAGTAGCCAGCGCACATTCTTCTGTGCTTTTTGAATGAAAGCCACGGTGACCGGCTGATTGCGTGGTTTACGCCAAAGGTTTCCGACCTTTTCGTCTTTCATGTCGGCAAGCATTTGCTTGTGGCTGTATTTTTTGTATTTGGAAAACCGCTGTCCGGGGCGCGTCTTTTCAGGGCGGAATTTCACGATGACATTCTCGCCGGAATTATCCCGCACCAAAGTGTCCATGCTTTTGTGCTCGGTGTCGGCAAGCATCTCGGGCGTTAAATCTGCCAAGGGCACAATCACGTAATGTCTTTTGTCGTCGCTCATGATGTTGGCGGCACGTCCGTTGAAAGGGTCGGGGAGTTGTTCCACGTCCCGTTGTTTCCGTTAATGATATCCACCCAACCGCCAGAATTCACCACATCGGTATCGGCGTCGGTTCTAAAATAACCTTGGAGATTCGCTGCGGCCACGTTGTCAAATTCATTGAAAACGCCAGAATTGTAAAGGGAGGTTTGCTCGGCGTCGCTCAAATACTTATCCCAAAACCCAAAGCAACAAAAGTACGCGTTGACGTGATAACCCGCACTCCCTGGCATGGTTCCCACAGTGATGGCATTTGTCATCGCGGTCACGTTTGCGGTGAGCGTGTCAGTGACAGTAGGTGCGCCGTTGTTTACCGATGCGCGGATCCCATCCGTCATCCCGCTGAGATACCTCTCGACCACCAGGTTCCAGTTCGCGCCAGTGTCGATGTCGTAAGACCTATTGGTCGACCAATTGTTCACACCAAAGGCGTACTGTGGGCTCGCCCCGGTTGTCAGGTAGTACGCCAGCCCGCCGTCATTCCACGATGCGCTTGTCGTAAAATTCCACCGGCCGTCGTAAATAATTGCCGTGGACGCCTGTTTTATCCAATAAGCCACGGTAAAAGCGGAAAGCGTCGATGTGCCAAAAACCGTGGCGGCTGTCGGAAGCGTTGCCGTCTCGTCCACGCCGTTGAGCAAAACGGAGCGCAGATCGGCGCGCGGTGTAGGGCCTCCCCCACCAGATGGCGGACGCATTTTAAATATGAGACTAGG
>JAGQZV010000281.1 GCA_020435295.1 Bdellovibrionales bacterium
TCAACGAGGCCCGCTTGTAACATTGCCTGAAACATTTTCCCACCGCTTTCAAGCCAGAGATCGTGGCAACCATCGCGGCCAATGTGCTCCATCACTTTTTCGAGGGAAAGACTTCCGTCTTCATTGGTGGGTACGCTGCGTGGCCGCACTCCCAGAGCTTCCACTTCGGCGACACGCATCTCATCGCATTCCTCGGCAAAAAACACGGTCACAGAAGACGCCGTTTCGAGTAGGCGCATCTCCCGCGGCACGCGCAATTGACGATCGAGTATATAGACGGGCTTGGGATAAACTTGATCGTCCAACCGCGCATTTAGTTGCGGATCGTCCGCTAACACAGTTTGGACGGTAGAAAGAATGGCATCACTACGGAGGCGGCCTCGGTGTGTAAACCGCTGGAAGCTTTCGCCCGTCAATTGGACGCGTTGCCCACCTTGGCCGGCAATACGCCCGTCGAGAGAAAGGGCGAGTTTGGCGGTTACAAAAGGGCGCCCCGTCTTCCTCCAAAAGGAATAAGACTCGTAAAAATTTTTGACGGGATCGAGCGCCACGCATTGGACTTCGAGACCGGCCTCTTGCAGCAAACGCTTGCCCTCACCCAAAACGACGGGATTGGGGTCCTGGTAGCCATAGAGCACACGAGCGATACCCTTCTCTTTGATAAGCTCCGTGCAGGGCGGGGTTTTTCCCCAGTGGCAGCAGGGTTCCAAGGTCACCACCAAGGTGGCGCCGGAAGCAAGTTCCCCTGCCTCGGCCAAGGCTTCGACCTCCGCGTGAGGGGTACCGGCCTTGCGGTGCGCGCCTTTTCCAACAATCTGGCCGTCCTTAATGACGACCGCTCCGACAGCCGGGTTCGGGGCACAGAACCCCCGATAGGCATCTGCCAGTTCCAAGGCCTCTAACATGTAGCGTACCGGATCCATCTCTCTGGTTTAGGGTGTACCAAATAATGGGCGGCGACACTAGCCGAGGCTTAAATGGGGGGGATCACAAGCCTGAAGCGGGCTTTTCTTGAAGAAATTGCCTCAATACTGGCTGGAACTGTTGATCGTAGTTAAAAGCAGCCTGATGGAGCCCTCGGGCCCGCTCTCTAGGTAGCTTCCCGGCTGCCGCTAGAATGCCCACTGCTTCCGCTATTTTCTTGGGCTTGGCGCTCTCAAGGCAAACCCCCACTTGATTGGACTGCACGAGAGCTTCAAAGCCGCCGCCGCACAGGGTAATCACCGGGACACCGGCCGCAAGACTTTCCATCAGTTTGTTTGAGGCGGTAGCGGCTAAACGCAAACGAAGAATGTGATCGCGGTACACGCAGTAGCTCGCATCAGCGATCGCAAAGTACTTCCACCTATCCCGCGATGGCCCACAGAAATGGACTCGTGATTTGACACCAAAGACATCGCAGAGTTGGCGCAAGCGCGCGACAACATCCGGATCGGCCCACCCGACCAGAAGCAGGTGCAAACGCTCGTCGTACCGAAGTGACGCCACGGCGGCTTCCAAACAGCTTCCGGATCCAATCCCACCCAGATACAAGAGCACGCGATCCGTTGCCTCAATTCCCAGCTCCTGCCGGAGGTTCTCGTGTGTCCCCCCGGCGGTTTTCTCGCGGCGCGGGCAATTGAACACGGTAAACGTCGGCTGCGACAGGCCATAGCGCCGTTGGTACAAGCGCATTCGGTTTCGCTCCGGAAAAATCAATAGACGCGCTTTTCTAAGTGCTGCGCCCTCAAACCAAAAAAATATCCGATTCGTGCCACGCATCTCACGTGGTTCGTATACCTCATGCACATCGCACACATAGGGAACATTCCAAAAAAAGCTGAGCGCGTAGGCCAATAGACTTTCCTGCAACCCGTGCGTCACGAGTTCCCGCGGCGGCCCATAGAGTACAAAAGCTATGTGCAGCTTCAACCAAACCCAAAGCCAGACGCTCATCGCACGGAAGGGACGGGGCACCCACCGCGCCCAGCGCGTATCCCAATGGATCCGATCGTAGTGTCCGGCAGAAGGGGTCTGCGTGCCGTATTCCACCACCAGGGGGCGCAGATCATTCTCCTGGAAGATTTGCGTTTGCCACAAAGCAACCGGGATGGCTTCGAGAGACGCCAAACGCAAGATGACAAGTCGCCCTGAAAAACTCATGCATTTTCTCCGGCGAGCCGTATAGAGCGCTTTCGGCTTTTTAGCTTCAGCGCCTCCTTTAGGCGGTGCTGGATCGGCGCGAACTGAGTTTCATAGTTGAACTGAGCGGCGTGCAGGGCTGAAGCGCGCTGGCCCATCGCCTTTCGGCGTTCTGCATCTGCGAGCAAAAAACGAAAGGCCTTTTGAACGCCCTCGTCCGTAATATCGTCGACAGCGACGCCGATTCCATGGC
>JAGQZV010000282.1 GCA_020435295.1 Bdellovibrionales bacterium
ATCTCCGCCAAAAACGAAGCGGCCTTCGAAACCATCTCCCAATATTGGGAAAGTTCAATCAGGCCTTGTTTCCAAAGCCGGTACGCAAAAAGAACCGGCATGGCCGTCTGATCCGCCTGGTACCCACCCCAGTGAGTGCGGCCATCGACCCAAAAATTCTGCGGAAAACTTCCCGCCTTTTTTCGGGACCGCGGACCAAACTGCCAGTACCCATCGTTATCCGTGTATTGGACCGCACGCATTCTGTTAAGGATCGCTAGGGCACTCGGGGTGTCCCCAACAGCCAGAAATGCGTTGCCGACGTGGTAGAGATCCCTGGGCCACACGACGTGGTAGCCACTATTGCCGTACGGGTTTACATGCTCGTTTTCGGTTTGGGTCTCTCCCCAAGGGTGCGAAAGTGAAGCGACACCCGCTCCGGGGTAGGTCTTATCCTCTGAAGTTTTGAGAACAAGAATGGAAGTCTCCTCGAGGCGTCGACGGCGACGAGGCGAGCGGCTATCCGTCAGCAGCTTAAGCCCACCCAAATAGTTTCTCCAAGAAGCTACGTATTTTTGCAAACTGGCTTCGGGGCTCCGCTCAACCTTTTTCAGAGCCGCTTCTTTTTCCGCTGCAAAATGAATACTCACTGAAAAATCATAGCTACCCACTTCGCTCGGAATATCGATTTGCCCGGTAAGGGCGACATTTCCCTGGGGCGCACTTTCAAAAGCATAGTCCATTTTGAAGTCGCTCTGCAGATCCGTAAACCCATCTGATTTCCCGACATAACCGACGGATTTCTTTTTCCACCCTTTTGAAACCCGCACCACCTGCCAGGCCGAAAAGACCCCGTTCTCTTCGCCGGCCAAAAGCTCCGGTTCACTCTGAGCGCTATCCCCAAAGAGGGAGTTGGCGGCCGCAGGTTTGTGGAGGTAATAGAGCGATAGACCCTCAACGTGCGCTATAAAACGGACCTGTTGCAACAAGGTGTCGCTGTCGGGATCGGCCCAGATGGTTTTTTGAATTTCATAGCGTCCCGCCCGGTCACGCTCTATGACTTCAAACGCTGGAGCGCCATCGAAGCGGCGCACCCGGCTTTCCATGTCATACTGCTCCTGGTGCAGAAAACTTTTACCGTCGCTAACCAGCAGCTGGCTATCGCGCACCTGTGGGGTATCGATTCTCGGATAGTACACTTCTGTCAAAATGCCACGAGCGAGGCTGAACCAGACTTTCGAGCGGACGGCGTCCGTCGGACTCTGGAAGGCCGTCCCAATACCCTGCTTTTCTGCTGACTGCCACCCAAACGGTATTCCCGGCCCGCCAAAAGCCGTATCCGCCTTAGCTGGATTGAACGTGGATAAACACACGCCAAGCGTGATCCCTACAAGTTTTTTCATAATTTTAATTACCGACTATTTACGTTTGGAACGCATGTCTAGATAAACGGCTAGGATAATCACGACACCCTTGAACACTTTTTGGTAGTGTTCGCTGACGCCAATGAGGCTCATGCCGTTATTCAACACACCCATGATTAAAACGCCGAACAGTGTCCCGCTCAGCTTCCCCACTCCACCCATCAAACTCGTGCCGCCAATCACGACCGCGGCAATCGCGTCGAGCTCGGCGAGTTCGCCCGCGGTAGGCACGGCTCCGTTTACGCGCGAGACGTCCATCACACCTGCCAAAGCGGCGAGTAGCCCCATCACAAAATAGGTAATCCAAAGCGTGCGCGCGACCGGCACACCGGAAAGTTCTGCGGCCTCTGTATTGCCGCCGATGGCGTAGACGAAACGGCCGTAACGCGTGTACTTCAATACAAGCATGGCAAGGCCGGCGCAGCTAAGTGCAAGAAAAACAATATAAGGAATGCCGCGGTAACCACAAAAAACTAACGCCCCAACGCCTGCGAGCATGCAAATCAATACAGTATTGTTAAGCGAACGCCTGTCCGCGGGCGTGCGCCAATGGACAAGGGTGGCCGCAAGCGCCACCGCCGCAAAGAGTAGGCCGCTGTAGCCAACGGGCAAGTACTGGGAACTCAGCGCACCGAGGCTATCGCCAACCGGTGAAACCGCCTGCGCACCGGAAATAATAAGCGTGAGGCCGCGGCAAATGACCATCATGCCGAGGGTTACAATGAAGGGCGTGATTTTCAGGCGGCTGACGGCAAAGCCCGTGAATGCCCCGCTGAGTCCTCCGACCAGCAAGGCGATCCCTGTCGAAAGCAACGCGCCCGTAGCGCCCATCGCCGAGAATCCAAACTGTACCTGCGTGATGGCCGCTACCATCCCGCAAAGAGCGAGCACACTGCCGACGGAAAGATCAATTCCTGCAGTG
>JAGQZV010000283.1 GCA_020435295.1 Bdellovibrionales bacterium
TCGGCCGCAGCTTTTGACGGCAACGACGAAATAGTTATTCCGGACGCCAACAACCTGGACAATACTTCGGCTCTAACGATTCAAATGTGGTTTTTCCCTACCACCCTAACCGGGGCCCCACGCGGTCTCGTAAGTAAAAGAACTAGCGCAGCGGCCGGTCAGGCTTACTCCATTTTTCTGTGGACCGGTAACAGCATAACGGTCGATGTGGACAAGCAAGCGACCAACGAGCGTTTTTCGATTACAAACACCGTCCAAATCAATCGATGGTACCACGTCGCTCTCGTGTACGATGGCAGCCTCTCAGCCGCAAATCGTGTCAACGTGTACTTCAACGGCACCTTGGATCCGGGCAGCCCTTTTACAGAAGGTAGCAGCAGCATCGCCAACTACACGAGTGACCTATATATCGGCGCTTTGAATCTTGCCTACGCTCAGGACTACATCGGTGTGGTGGATGAAGTGGCTATTTACAATGCGGCTCTACCTGCGGATGCCATCCAGGACCAGTTTAGTCGAGGCCTATGGCGGGTCCACCAACAACGTGAGCTGTGTGGCGGGTCTCTGTGCAACTTCGTCAAAGCATGGGTTTTACCGACTCTTGGCGAAGCTATTTTCCCCAATTTCCACACGCGTGAGGGAATCCAATGGTAAGAATGCTTCGACTTGTTTTTGCTTTCTTTTTGCTCCCGGCTGTTGCCGCCCTGGGGAGCCATACTGAACTGGATGCCGCACTCGTGGCGCAATATCATTTTGATGAATTCGATGGAGCCACGAGCTTTTTAGATAGCTCATTCAGCGGCAACAATGGAAGCTGTACGGGTGCCACGTGTCCAGCAACCGGAGAAATGGGTGTATTTGGGAGCGCACCCCGTTTTGATGGATCCGATGACTATATTATAGTCGCAGACAATGCCAACCTGGATAACACTGCCGCTCTAAGCATTCAGGTTTGGTTTTTTCCGACTGTGTCGGACGGCCAACCAGACGGTTTGGTGTCAAAGCGCGTCACTTCAGGTAGTCAGGAAGCTTATTCTGTCTTCATGTACACTGGTAGTCGCATCTATGTGGACATAGACACAAGCAACAACCGCTTTTCGACCACAAGTACAATTTCGGCAAATCGCTGGTACCACCTTGTAGTTACTTACGACGGCTCTCAGTCGGCGGCTAACCGAGTACGAGTGTACTTCAATGGTCAAGAAGATGGCAGTAGCCCTTTTAATGAAACAAGTACATCAATACCGAACCGAAGTTCGTCACTTCACATTGGCATGCTGAACGCGGCCTACGGGAACGGCTTTCACGGATTAATCGATGAAGTTTCTATTTATACCTCCGTACTCAGTCCTGCCGATGTCAAAGACGCGTTTCGGGAGGGGTCGTGGAGAATTCACAACGAGTACCTCTCCCGAGCGTTTTCATTTTCCGCTGATGGATTTAAGCTTTCCTCGCCGCAGGTATTGTCTGGGCTGTGGCGGCTCTTTCCACGGGGCTAAGTGCGAGATAAATCGGCACGCTTTAGGGCCGCGCCTACAAAAGCACGAACAAGAGAACGAGGATCCAACATCGACGGCTCATCCTCCTTGGCCCATTCAGGGTGCCACTGAACTCCCACGACAAAACGATCCACTTCTACGGACTCGATGGCTTCTATGATCCCCTCTTCTGAACGTGCGGCCACACGCAGCCCTTTCCCTAACTGTTTCACGGCCTGGTGGTGAACGCTTACCACTTTACCCGTCTCGGTTCCGAAGATGGACTCAAGTAGAGTCCCTGACTCCAAGTGAACGGTGTGCATTAAGGCATCGTATAGCTCTTGATCCCGGTGGGGACCCTTGGCCACTTCAAAATGGTGCAAATCCTGATACAAACTTCCGCCGGCATAGACATTCAGGATTTGGCAACCCCGGCAGACGCCAAGGACGGGCAGTTGGTGCTTTTCTGCCAACCTTAAGAGTTCAAGCTCATAGGCGTCGTGATATGGATCTCCGCCCCACTCTGGAACGATGGGTTCTTCCCCGTACTGCTGGGGACTGACATCGGCCCCGCCGGCAAGCACAATGCCGTCTAGGCGAGGCACCAAAGTTTCCAGCCCGCTTAGCTCAACGGGGTGAACGATACCAACCACGTCCGCACCCGCGCGGATAAAGTACTCACCGAGTTGCTGTTCAAAATAAGCAAGGCGCTTGTTTTTAAAAAGGCGGCGGTGCGGTTCTGGGTGAAAAAAATTAGCGGAAATTCCTATCAGTGGTCGCATGCCGGATTCATACTGAGACCCTCGCGCCAACG
>JAGQZV010000284.1 GCA_020435295.1 Bdellovibrionales bacterium
CTACAACCCCCGGGATCTGGACGCATTTGTACTCGCAACACCTTACCCTGAATTTGATATGGATGCTTTTACCGAGAAAATTGGGATTCGTGCGGATATCGCAAACGCGCATTTCTGCAAATACAAGAGGTACTGGAAAGTGCCTGAGGTGAGCGTAAATACGCTGAACACTCTACCTATGACTGAGTACCTGTTGCGCTGGTATGACATGGCCGGCGGATTTTTCCGCTACGGCGACAACTATGCCATCTTCCTTCCCGAATAATTAGCGGGCCGCGGTTCCGGGCTTTAAGGTAACGATCGAATATTCGTAGTTATCCCCGTTTTGCGCCTTGATAGCCAATGTCGTTTCCTGGTACAAGCTTCCGCCTTGGCTGTTGGCGTAGCAGTAAGCACGCGCTGCCGCAGGAATGCACTGTAGGCCAGGTATGTTGGCAGGGATAAAACTGATTTGAACGTTCGGATCATCGTTTTCGATAACCACTGTAATGACTGGGGCCGCATAGCCACCGTTGAATGAACTAGAGACCGGAATCACCGATCCGCTCGCGGGCTGCAAAATCACCGGGCGCCCACCACCGCAACTCATCAACACGAGACTGAACAAAAACGCCGTAAAATAAAGTTTCGCACTCGACTTCATCTTCTACTCCACGCTATCCACACTACTCCACCATCGCGCGCACAAGTGGCACACGATTCCAAATGTCGCTACTAACTTAATGCAACGGCAGTGCCAGAAGCCCCCGAGCCAACCGGGCCGCAAACCAAAATATTCGCTTAACAGCTGTCAACAGCAGGCACGAACTCAGCTCTCCTTTAGAATTCCCGCCTAAAGCCCGCAAATTCTTGCCCCTTTTTGTCACCCCTGTAGAGCGAAATGCCGGGTAACACGTGAGAATCGGCTTACTCGCCCCGCCGCATGGCGCACTGTCGCGTGTGCGTTGCACGCCCGGACCCATACAATAGTAAGGAAATCCCCTTCAAATGGAGCCCACATGAAGCCAAAGCACGCGTGGTTTGGAACTTTTTTATGGGTTCTCTCTCTCCTCTCTTCCTATGCCCATGCCCTACCGGAAGGGGCCCCGCCCACCTTCCCTATAGGCGGAGAAACCGTCGTCCCCGTGGACTTTTACGACATGGAACTGGATCTAAGTTTCGATGTTTCGGTCAAGGCCGGGACAGGACACGCAATTATCCGTTTCCAGGCGCCGGAAGAAGGCTTCCCTCTGATGGACATGGTCCCAAGGGCCACAGCTTTACGGCTCAATGGTACTTCTCTCGATCCCGGCCTGCTTGAGGAAATCAATAGCCCCGACGGCCGCACCAAATTGCGCGTGCTCAAGCAACGCGTATTCGCATTTTCTTTGAACACACTTGAAATCGACTACGCTTTTCCTTCTGCAGAAGTCACTTACACGGGAGGCGGTGTCCGACTGGGCTTTTTCATGGGGGATGTGGGTTCTGCCGATCAACGAGGATTTCTCGAAAAATTCGCACCCTCCAATCTAGAGTTTGATTCCTTTCCCATGGTTTTACGGGTGCAGCTGAAAAACGCGACATCCACGCACCAGCTTTTCACCAATGGGGAAATTGTTTCTCAAGGGAATTCCGAGTACGTGGTTAGGTTTCCTGCTTACTTCACACCTTCATCTTTTTATTTTCACTTGAGTAACCAAAATTTTCAGAGCCGAGAGGACACCTATCAGGGAATGTCAGCGCGTATCCCCGTCGTTGTGTACTCCACGAGCACTGACCTCGCCTCCCGCGGGCTTAGCTCAGCAAAACGCGTGCTGAGCGAACTGGAATCGACCTACGGACCTTTTGCACACGAGCGGGTGGTGGCGTACATAACCCCAAACGGTGGGGGAATGGAATATTGCGGAGCCACCATTACCGCACTTTCCGCGCTGGAACACGAGTTTACTCATTTTTGGTTCGCACGAGGTGTGATGCCGGTCAATGGCAACGCCGGCTGGATTGATGAGGCGATCGCAAGTTGGCGCGACAACAGCTACCCGAGCCACAGTTCTCTGTCTTCTTCAGGCTCTCTGTTAGCGGGCTTTCCAAGTTTCCAAAGAATGACACCCATGGCCGCCTACAGCTCAGGAGCTCGGGTGATGGGTCACCTGGACTACTTGTTTCGGGCAAACGGTGGGCTAAAACCAATACTGAAAGAACTTTTTTCTCAGCATAAACGGCAGAGTATCAGCACTCCGTTTTTTCAAAACTTT
>JAGQZV010000285.1 GCA_020435295.1 Bdellovibrionales bacterium
CATATGACTCTCAGTATTTGTTGCGATATTCATAACGCGTCCAACCTTAAGCTATTTTTAAAGAATTTCAATACAAAACCGACCCGCCGCCATGTTCGAACGGGCCTAGAATCCGACGGAGCGGCTCTGGCGCTCTGCGCGAATTCGTCTACGATACAACATAAAAGCGAGAAAATCGTACACCGTATGAACCGCGACGGGAACAAAAAGATTGCCGCCCGTCCAATCAAAAACCAAGCCCAGATAGGCTCCTACGCTGAGTGCGACGAGGAAGTAGGTCGGGGTCAACGCGTGCAGCAAGCCGAACACAAAGGCGGTCGCCCAAACTCCGAGGTGCGGTTGGATGACAGAACGAAAAAGCATCTCCTCCCCAAAACCGGCCGATAGAGAAAGCAGTACCAATCGCCAGCAAGGTAGGCGCTCAATCAATTCGCCCAAAAAACTGTGTGCAAGCGCTTCGTAGATGCGCCCAAACCCAGGAATTCTAAGCCCCCAGTCGGAGGTCACAAGAAAGGCAAAACCAAAAAGCGGGATCCCGTAGCTTAAAGCCAAGGACCACGATCTCAGATCGGCTGCGAAGAGAGGAAACACTCCACCTGTCCACGCCAGCCAAACTGCAGCGACTCCTCCCAAACCAAACTCAAAGAGAAGTATCGCCGCAAACGAACGCATCACTTCTTTTTCGGCTCATAGTGGAAGAGCCCGCGTACAAGAAAATTTCCTTGTTGAGCGTTTAACTCGTCTTCGCGGGTTAGGAGATTTTCGTAGCGCCAATCGGCGGCATCTTTTTGCGCTTCCAGAGAAATCCCGACAGTGAGATCGTTGTGAGTCCGCGTCCAATGCCGGAACTGATCGGGGCTAACCTCCAGATGAAAGCGAGCGGAAGCGGTAGGCAACACGATAGCTTCCATTGTTTTGCTTAAGGTGTCTCGACTATTTGTTTGCCGGTGTTGACCATAGATTAGACCGATCACTTTCAACGAAACAATATCCGGTGCTTTGGTACTGATATCAAAAGTGACGGTCCCGGGCCCAGTTAGGCGCCCGTCGTAACGAATATCTCCACCACCGGCCGGCTCGCGCCGTCGACAGAGTTCGATCTTTTCAGTGCAATACTCTTTTAGACAAGCAGCGAGGCAGGCCGGCTGAGGCGCGCACTTTGCTCCACACGCGCCCCCCGCCACACAGTCGAGTTCACACGGCTCGTAGCGTTTGCTACAGCAAAAGGTGCCTGCTTCATTTTTGACAAGCCGCTCATAGGCACTCGCGGAAATCGCTGCAAATAGGAAGAAAAAAAATAGGGGGTGAAGTTTCACCCCCTAAGTTTACTACAGCTAGTGCGAAAAACCTCGCTACTTGCTCGTAGGGTGCAAATAGGTCAACGAGGCACTGCATGTGGCCGTCGGTGTCCCATAGCTGTTGCAAGTGCAGTTGCCCAGATTGCGCACGTCAAAATCTACGATCGCGTATGTATCTGAAGCTTTCCATGCCCAGGCGTACATGTCGGCTCGTGCGTTGTGGATCGCGTGGTGACAGCTATAACCCTGCCCCACAAACCTCTGCACAACCGTCCGACGAGACGCCTCGTATTCCTGACCGTCTTCGTATAGCGCCTGGCCCGGGCAAACCGCTCGAGCAGGCGTGGTACCGCCGTAACACGTACAGGCGTAGCGCGGACACGAAGCCGCTGCGACGACGTTGTGGGTTTCAGTAAACACGTGCAAGGCTTCCAGGCACATGTTGTTCGCTGTAAAGACGGCTTGCCGGCAAGTGTACCCCTGCGCCGCAAAAGCCCCGAGAGAGTAGCGTTCTACCGCCTGAGAACCAGCGGCAAAACCAAATAGACAGACGAGTATTAGTAGTTTGTTTTTCATTAGCCCCCCAAATAATCCCAATGTATTCCCGGGGCTCACGCTAGTACTGTTTCACGCAAAAAACAACGCCCTAAGCCAAAAGTTATCGACGATGCGCGTCACGCGCGCTATTTTCGACGCACGCGAGTTTTTCCCTTTCGGCCAGGCTGTGTTACAAAAGAGACTTCTTTTGCGTCTGTTCTTAGTCCTGCACTAGATACTGCAAAAGGGGGGAGCCGTGGTTGCATTCATAAATGGATTATTTTTTCTCCTGTTTTTTGCGGCATTGGTCTTAAATCACAACGATCCCGATCCTCAGGTGTGGATGCCTCTTTACGGCACGGCTGCTTTGTTCTGCG
>JAGQZV010000286.1 GCA_020435295.1 Bdellovibrionales bacterium
GCCAATTCCCTGAATTCATGGAGCGGCTGCCGCCACGCGAGGATGCCGCCAGCCAAACCCGCCCGCACGAACCCCACTAAAGGGTTGTGCTCCCACAGCCTTTACGCTACACAAAACCTATCAATTCGCCTTGGTTTCAGAGGTTTTTGTGCGGCTTTTTCTGTTTGTTTTCATAGGCCTAACCTCCACGGCATGCCTGGGCGCGGGCAAGCTCGGCGTAGCCGCCCTCATTGGCGTACGCGCGACACAAGCGATCGTGTGGGAACGCGCTGGCGCGCCGATGCTGCGCTTTTCTCCGACCCCCGGCGCCGAGCAAGCGACTGGAGACGCCCTGCGCGAAATAGAGGTCCTAGAACTTCCCATCCCACGTGCGTACTGGCCCCCACTCCGCCATATTTTAGACACTTCAAGCCCTGTGCTCCTTAGCGTACCCGATGGGGCTGGCCTTGATGGGCGGCGGAATTTGGAACTTGTGCGGCTCTATTTTGACGTGGAAGAACGCCGGGGGCGCTGGCGAATCACCAATGTGTGGGGCAGCTTTTCGGGAACGACATTGAACATCGCTGGAGAACTTCCCCTACCCAATCCGGGCCTGCTCGAACACCACCTCACCTTTGCCGTTGATACCGATCAAAAGACCCGAGTGCTTGACTTGCGTGAAACCGAGCTCCCTTGGCCCGCCGTACTTCTTTATGACTTTAGCTTTCCCGTCTATTTCGGGAGTCAGCTCGTTCATGGGCGGTCCGTTGCCACGCGGTATGGCGAATCGCCGCACAGCTATCAGAAAGATTTTGGAGTCGATTGCGGAGACTGCCTGCGAAGCCGCCTCTTTGCCACCGACTTTAGCGTGCAAGGCTACGATTTGGCCGCAAACAGGATACCCAGGAACTTTCCAAATCAATCACGGTGTGTGAGAGCGCTACTCAATTCATTCAGAGCGGACACTCTGAAGACTTTCTTGCCCCCGAAAATCAGCACCCCCGCGCGCTAAGGGACGGATTGTGGGCGGCGGGCTACTGACTGCCCGACGCTGCGGCGCCAACTCTGACGGCACTACCAACGCCGGAATTCGGATCGTTACACAGGTACCTTCTCCACTCTTTGATTGAATTTCAATGGAACCCCCTACTTTTTCCAAAGTTTCGCGTGCATGAAACAGCCCAAGCCCCGAACCGGACGGTTTCCCAAACGTGGCCCCCTTTTGCATCAGTCTCGGCAAAACGTTTTGCGGAATTCCTTTTCCGGTATCTCGGATGGAGAGTACCGCCTCCGCGCCATGTTCAAGGGAACCGTTCACCGATACCGTACCTTTACCGTCGATAGCCTCCACTGCGTTATCTATCACATTGGACAAAATGCGCTGGAGTGCGGTCTCCGGCATTAGAGCCGAGGCACGCTCAAAGGACTCGGACAGAGAAAGAGTGAAGAACACGTTGCGGCGGTGTTGTAGCTCTTTCTCGCTGACGATCGGTTCAACGACACCGACCAACGGCGGAGAGGCGGACAAATGAGCAAGAGTAGATTCTTTTCGCTCCGTCAAATCACGAGCAATAGCGGTAATTCGATCCGTCGCCGAGTGAATGATCTCGGACGCAAGAGCCGGCGATTTTTCCAAGTGTTCCACAGCCATCTTAAGCGCAGCCAGTGGCGAACGCACGTCGTGCGCCACCTGACGGGCCATCTTGCCGAGCCTATTTTCCGTCTGGAACTCACGGGCCCGCTCTTCAGCGACTCTTACGGCATCAAACATCGAACAAAAGGACCCTTGAACCTCGGCCAGCTCAGAAAACTCCAAGTTTAGACGGCGAACCCCCTCAATTTCGGTTTCCCCTAGGGCGTCAATCCGTTGTAGGGCCGAGCTAAATTCTTGGATTGGAATCACCAGACGTTGTGAAAACCGCCGCAACTGACGACGAATAAGTCGATCTATCGGAAACCAGAGAAAGGCAAACACAAGCGGACCCGCTAAAATGGAGGAAAGCGGGATCCCCCGCCTGAGTGTCAGTTCCGCAAGCGCCTCAGTCCCTTGGCTTAGCGTCTGCGCACTCACCCAAGCAAGAGACCCATGGGAAAACGAAAATCCCGGGTGCAGGATTTCTGCCGGATCGGGAAGCGAACTCGTTATCCAAACCCCGGTGCGAATGTCTCGCAAGACATAATCATCCAAGATCCCACCCGCCTTGAGG
>JAGQZV010000287.1 GCA_020435295.1 Bdellovibrionales bacterium
GCCCGTAACAGCATTGTAAACCCCCATCATCTGGTAGGACTGGCGGCCGGTGGGGTAACTCTTCGCGTAGATTGTTTCTTTGTCGTAGTTTACGCGTTCGACGATCCCGCTGCCATTAGGGTAATGAACCGTGTCGCCCGTTTTTCCGCCAAGATTTGGCCCAAAGAACATTGGCATTGCCCACAAGCGCGTGAAGGTAAGTGTGTCGGGAACCTCGACCTTGTAGCGCGCATACAATTTCCCGGCGATGAGCTGAACGAAACTTTTCACACGGAATCCGGCTGCATGGCTTTGTGTTACGTGAATGTACCCATCGCCATTGCGCAGTTCGACACCCTGCCACCCGGCATGCCCGGAGTAGTGTAGTGTTTTCTGTTCCCTATCTGTGAGTTCGATGTCAAAAAGTCGGGAGGTGTTAACCGGATTGAGAAGGCTTTTGTTGATTTTTTTGTCCTTGAAGGAAGTAATCTTGACCCCATAGTCTTCAACGGAGAATGTCACTTCACTGTCATCATCACTGATAGTTACATCCGCAGAAAGACAGCGTGTCGGTTGGATAAAACAAAAGATAACGAGACTGAACAAAGCTGTTATGTGGATCTTCATAAACCCAATCCTGTAGAGCTGGAGACAAAGAGGCTATCATAACTCTCTGAGTAGTTTTTGAAAGCAGTGGATCATCTTAGTTTGTGAGTATTGACACCTCTTGTTAGCGCGGCATGGATAACGCCATCAGCCTAATGCCAGGCGCCGTCTGATTTTTTTTCTTTTTCTTCAGATGCGGACCGCGTTCCACTAAAATGGAAGGTACCGCCTCGTGTTCCTTGCACTTGGCCTGACGCTATGTTCGAATCCGTCCGTAAATGCTTTACTCCCTGCTTCTACTTCTACCTTTCTGGCGTGCTACACATAATAGTTTTATTGCTGCGGGTGCAGCCAACGCCGATATTCTTAACTCAAGCCAAAAACCCGCTTTCCGAAAAAGACCTTATTGAAATCGCCGAGGCCGAGTCCATCCTGGGAGAACGGGTTGTTCCGGAGGCAGATAGCACCAACAAATTGGTGAGTACTGAACAATCGGAGAATATAGACACATCAGAAGTTCACGATCAATTGAGTGATCGAACCCAAAGTGTGGAGAAACAAAGCCGAGCACCAATCGGAAAGGAATTTTTTGCGGGTGATCCACTCGCCTCGGGGGGCTCTGAGGAGTCGCTGCACAGCCTAGGATTAATGCCGGATATCTTTTCTAATGGGGATCTTAGTTCAAGTTCCGACAAGCACGCCGCTCCGGATTTTGAGATTAGGGTAGGATCTACGCGCGACGAGTACCTCGAAGGAATCGAAGGCGGCGCACGCACTGTGCTCAACACGGAAGAGTTCGCTCACTGGATCTACTTTGATCGCATAAAACAAAAGATCGCACCGCGGTGGAGGCCAGAGGTGCAGCGTCGAACTAGAGCTTTGGCGATGAGCCGAAGAAAACTAGAAGACGGCATCAAACGCACCAAAGTCTACGTAGAGCTGGACCGGGACGGAAAAATTATCGATCTCGCGGTTGTGAAAAGTAGCCGATCGGGTTACCTCGACGAGGCCGCTGTCAAGGCGTTTAAAGACGTCGGGCGCTTTCCCAATCCTCCTCACGAGCTTTTGAAAAATGACAGAATTCGCTTTAGTTGGAATTTCGTTATAGACATTAATGAAAAGCGCTTAGCCAAGTCTATTCGGAAACCTCAACTCCGCGAGCGCTTAGAAAATCTAAATTAAGGTTATTGAAGCGCTACGCAGTAACTGCGCTTAGCTCTTTGGCGGCTGGGGTTTAGCACGTTTCCACCCCTTGCCAATAATTTCCTGACATAGAGCGCTGGTGCCGGCGTCATCGGTTGGGCGCAGCGATAAGACAATCGACATCCGCGACTCGAGCTTCGCGTCGAGCGGCAGTTTAAAGGCGTAACCTTTAGCGGACTTTGCGAAGATAACCTCACCGGTTTTTTTTTTTTTTTTAGGCGTCAGTTCGTAGCGGGTCAACAAGTCTTCAAGACGGCCTTCAAACTCCTCAGAGAATTTTCCTTCCTTCAAGTGAAAAAGATCGCTCGAGAACTCTTGGGCCGAAGAGTGCTCTAGTCCCATTTGTTTTGCAATGCGATCCAATTTCTTTCCTGCCCCTT
>JAGQZV010000288.1 GCA_020435295.1 Bdellovibrionales bacterium
AGTGTGACGTTGCCGCTGCTGGGATAGCGAGCTCCAGTCATTACTTTGATGAGAGTTGTTTTACCCGATCCATTTCGGCCAAGCAGCGCGGTTATTTTTCCGGGCTGGATGTCGAGGCTTATTCCCTTTAGCGCCACGTGCTTTTGCTGGATGACTCGCTTGAAGGGCAGCCCCGAAATCCACGCTACCTTTACAGGGGTCGAGTATTCAAAGTAAACATCGCGAACTTGTATGACTGGCTGAGCCAAGGAAGAATGAGTTTTCATGAGGTTTGTTGAGGAAGTTGTTCTTTTATTTTACCACGTTCGACAGGTGTTGCCGCCTAAAAGACCCATTGGGAAGCTTGGCATGGAACGCAGTGTTAGGCGGCAGCCTTAGTGGGGCGCCGGCGCGAGAAGTAGTAGTAGTAAGAGCCGCGGCCGCGCTGGCGGTGCAGGGGCAAACAGTTAAGCGCGATGCCTACCGGTGCTTTGGAGAAGATCTTGCAGGTTTGCAGAGCTTCCACGATGTCCCGAGGGCGTGTTAAGTACATGCGGGCTACGAGTACGATGAGATCTCCGATCCCGGCCCACTGGTGCGCGAGACTGGAAGCAAAAAGGGGCGGGGTGTCGATAAAGATCAGATCGTACTGCTGACGTAGGTTGTCGAGTTCCCGGATAACAGGCTTCAAAAAATTGGGGGAAGATACGCTTTGGGAACGCCCGCCACGAGGCAGGAAATGAATGCCTTCGTGTCGGGTTTCTACAATGAGTTCGCTCAAATTTACTTGCTTGTCACCGGAATCCACAATGGCTTTGAGACCCGGGGTGTGGTCTTCGGGAATGCCGAAGAAAGAATTTGGGTGTGCGGTTAGCAAGTCCCCGTCGATGAAAAGACATTTACGGCCCGGGCTTTTGGAGGCCAAACTTAGAAAGTACGTGACCGTGCTTTTGCCTTCGCCCGGGTGGGGAGAGGTTACGATGGCAACAGGGCACTTACTGCCCTTGGTTTCGCGCAGAATGCGGTAACTCATGATCTTCAAGTATTCCAGCGCGAAGGGGTTGAGTGTGTTGACGTTTCCGAACCATTCTTTAAAAACTGGAATCTTACCTAAAATGGGCAGGCCTAAACGATTTGCATCAGACTCGTTGTCCAGACGAGGGAAGAACGTAAGTAGAAGAATGGACGTGAGTACGATGGCGAAAATGCTTACTGAGGTGCCCGCGAATACGTGTTTGGAGAGCTGCGGCTCAATGCGGTGGCCACTTCGGGTGGGTTGGTTGAGGCGGAAAATCTCGGAGCGTACAGCAGAGAGTTCAATTTCGGTGTCTTGTTCCTTGCGGTAAAGGCTTGCGAGCAGTGTGGTCTTGTGGGTCAGCTCCGACTTCAGGCGAGAGTATTCCAGCTCTTTTTCCCTGAACTTGGATTTTTGCTCTTCGATAGCGTTAATTTCCTTCTTCAGATTGCTGAGCTTAACTAGATTGATCTGGTGCTGCATTTGCAGATCGGCAACCATTGTGCGTCGTTCTTGCTCGGAAAAGGGATGCTTTTCTAAACTTAATTGCTGGGCCTCTTTAATTTGCTTGATTTGCGTGTTAACGAGCTCAATTTCCTTGGAAATACCTTGTAGGCGATCGTCCTTGTCCTGGGTGTCGGTGGAATATCGGGTCAGGTGCTGCTTGTACATGAGCTCGGACAGACGCCGAGAAAGTGCTTTTTGCGTTTCCTCATACGACGCCGGGGTGGGTGCCCCCGGATCACGTTCTTTTGAGAGGAGCGCTTTCATGGAGCGGTTAATGCGAATCTTTTGCTCGATTTCTAGCAGCTTGTTGCGAAGGTGCTGCAAGCTCTTATTTTCTATGATGGCGGTCAAAAAGCCCATGAATTCGCGGTTCTGTTTTTCGAAGTCAGAAATACTGTGTTCGCGATCTACCGTTTGTTTGGAAAGGGTAGAGATCTGGCGGCGAAGAAATTCTAATTTTGCCTGTACGCCCCGCTGGCCGATCTCGGGGTACACTTCTTGGACGGTGCTTAAATAGACTTGGCAGAGATCGTGGGCTGCATCCGGATTCTGCGCGACACACCGTACGTAGTAGATATCGCTGTCTTTATCCCAAGTGAACGATACCCAGCTGGCCAGCGTTTGCGGCGGGTATG
>JAGQZV010000027.1 GCA_020435295.1 Bdellovibrionales bacterium
TAAAGACGCTTACGAAGAGTTCGAAGCCGTTAGAAAAGTTTTTGCCATCGCAGATACCCTGGCCGAGGAACTCGGACTGCCGCCTATTTCTTCCTATGCCCTGCGACCCGACACACTCTCAGAGAACGAGCGTTACGCGATCCAAAACATTTGCCTGTTCACCGCGGAAGTCGGGCTATTCAATGCGCTTTCGGAAAAGGGGGTGCACCCACGGGCAGTCACCGCCCACAGTTTTGGAGAGTACGCCGCCCTTGTCGCCACCGGAGCGTGCACTTTTGAGGAAATGTTCGGCGTTGTTTGTTTCCGAGAAAAGAACTCCCCACCAAGAAACGAACGGGGATTCCTAGTAGCAGTGAACGGAAACCCCACTCAACTACAGTCCTGGCTCCAAGGGCATGAATACCACGTTGCCAACCTCAACAGTGAAAGCCAAACGGTTATTGCGGTTTCCCCAACGGCGCTAGCCGGGGTATTACAAACTCTAGAATCGAAACAAATCCGCCGAAAACAGCTCCCCACGCCGCAGCCTTACCACTCCCCTCTACTGAGCGACATGCCCGGTAAATTGGCTTCCTACATTGAAAAGGCGGCCGTGGGCCTACTCCCCATGAAAGTGCCATTGGTTTCTTCGGTTACGCACGCGTGGTATGACACTCTAAACAAGGCGGAGTTTCACTACCTTTTGACCCACCAGATGGTGGAACCGGTGCACTTCACAACCCAGCTGCGCACCTTGCGCGACCAGGGGTGCCGCCAATATGTGGAGATCGGTCCGAGCGTCGTTCTCAGCCCTTTCGTAGAATCGATACTGGGCGAAAAAGCTGTCCCGGTAGATTTTTATACTCGCCTATCTCGCAAGAAAAAAGCGACTCCGGTCGGAGCCCACAAGAGCAAGCTGTGGGGAACGGTAAACAAAATCATCAGCCAGGTAACGGGCTACGCCATCGAAGACATTTCTTTGGAAGACAAGTTTCAGGAAGACTTGGGCATTGATTCCATAAAGAAAACAGAAATCATTTTTTCTGTTTTGGACGAAGTAAAAGGGGATCCCAACCAAGCCATCGACACTTCAAGTGTGCAGCAGGTCCAAGATTTGATCCACTTTGTGGATGGGCTCAAAAACTCCCCCGTATCCGCTAGTCGCACCGTTCATTTCGACCGCTACGTCCCCCACTGGACGCCCAGTCCCTTACTTCCCACTCGAGAAGTAAATCGAAATCTAAGAATAGTGAAACTCCCAACAAAGCTTTCCGAAAGCAAAGCGAAGCAGGCAACGCACCAGATACTTCAGGAACTGCGGCATTCGTCACGTGTGGCCTACGCCCTGGTAGTTGGAGAAGAATTCCCCGAAAATCTCCCGCCTCTCATCTCCGGCTTTCTAACACCTGCCGCTACCATGCTTCGAGATGCCTTAAAGCAGCACACCGGCACTTTCGACTGCTGGTTGTTCCTAGTGCACACAGGATCGCCCGTCGCCGCCGGACTCAGCGCTTTCTTTAAGTGCCTGAAAAAAGAGTACCCCGATTTCAATTTCCGTAGTCTGCAATTCGAAAGCCTCCCCACTCAACTGGAACCTATTTTGAAAGCCGAACTAAACGATCCCGTTGGAACCGATATTTTGTACCAACAGAACCAGCGACTAGCGCGCAGTTTGGAACTAAGGCCATTGGCCAAGGATGCAGCTCCCCCAAAGGCTTTGCTTGCCATAGGGGGTGCAAAAGGCATCACCTTCGCTTTGGTGGAAAAATTGTTGGCAACCCACCCTTGTCCCGTCTTTATTTGGGGACGTTCAGCCGAAAACGAAAATTCCGAAGCCCTACAAAAGCTTAAGGCCTTGCACGCCGATGTAGAGTACCACCAAGTGGATGCGACAGATTCCACACAGTGCGAAGCTGCACTAAAATCCCACTACACCAAATACCCACAGTTAGACACAATCTACAACGGAGCGGGAATCGAAAAAAGTCTCCAGTTTACGGACAAAGACAATGCAACCCTCGCGGAAGAAATCAGCTCAAAAACAGTGCCCTTACAAAACCTACTGCGTTTTCGTCAGCCCTCCACGATGGTGTATCATTTCTCGTCTGTGGTTTCTGAATTCGGAAACAAAGGCCAAACCCTTTACGCCTGGGCCAATGCCTGGGCCAACGCCACCATCGAACGGCTCGGACCCAAGTCCCACTGCTCCGCGCTAGCTTGGCCGCCCTGGGACAGGGTGGGAATGACAGCGAAGAAGGGAATATCTAACGCACTCAAGAGCCAAGGGGTCGCTCTGCTAAGCCCCGACAACGCTTTTACGTTGTTACAAAAAGAGAACCGCGCACCGGCGACCCCGGCCGTTTTTTATTGTGATGCCGCCGATCCGGCCGCCTACTCCGCCGGCCTCGTAGATCTCTCGTCTTTTTCTTTCTTGGGATCGCCTCAGAATACCACGCAAGGATTCGGGCGAAGTCTTAGCTATGAAAGCGATCCGTACCTAGCGGATCACGAGATTAACGGGGAAGCGTATCTACCCGGAGCCATCGGTGTTTGTGGCTTTCTTGCACTGGCCCGATTGGGAAACGCCCAGGCCATCAAGAATGTTCGCTTTACGCAACCCATCGCTGTCCCTCGAGGTAGCTCCATCGCCATTGAGTGGATTGGCACCCCCAACGGGGAGTGGACCTTGCGAACAAAGCGCCCGCATTTTTCGGCTGAAAAAGATCCATCACCGACACCTGTGCGCCCAATACAACTCCCACCAGCCGATCGCGTGGTGGATCCCAAGTCCCTCTATGGAAAAGGGGCTCTCTTTCACGGCCCGGCCTTTCAAGGTATTGTAGAGCTCACACTACACGCGAGCGAAGGGGTGCGTGTTCAGTTGGCTACCTCACTCCTTCCCATACTGGATAAAGCCTTTTACGGCCGGCTCGCGCAGTGGATCGATATGGCATTTCAGGCCACCGCACTTTTTGGCCTGGCTGAGCACAAAGCCTTGTACCTACCTGTCTCCATCGGGCAAGTTCATTGGTTACGAACGGTCAAAACAGCTCCGCTCAGCGCAAGCCTCCAGGTGCTCTCCCACTCCGATGAGTCCATCCGCAGCAACGCTGTTCTAGAAGATAGAAGCGGTCCATTTCTCACACTCAAGGACATGCAGCTCAATCGGCGCGAGCGCATCGAAAACCACCAACTTAAGATCCGACCGATAAAAAAATAATCTGACACCCCTACTGCCCCCAGCCACCCGCTGAATACGCCCAAGTCTAGGCAGTCGGCTGACAAATTACGTCACCGTCCCGCTTTTCCGTGCCTGCCGGCCTCCCGCTAGACTGGTACGAAAAATGCTCCTCGTTTGCATGTACACGTTTAGCGAATGAGGAGGCAGTTATGAGGAAGCTGATTACTTTGGGTCTTCTCGCCTTGTTGCTCACCACAACCGGTGCGCTACTGGCTCGAGACAATGATTCTAACCAAAGCCATAGGCACGGTAGTAGCCACGGACAACACAGCGGGCGTCACGCACACGGATCGAGTACCAACCCGATGTCAGGCCGTACCTACTACAACCCGCAATTCTATGCCTTTGACTGGTTGTATAACCCATACTTTCGCAATCCTTTCAGTTACTACCCGAGCTACGGATGGGGATACTCACCCTGGTACGGGTATTCTTATATGCCAAGGCGTTATGACATCACGACAAGCCTGAGTATCGGTACTGGCTACCAGAACAGCTGGTACCCTGGCTCTCTCTGGTTCTAATCGCATCAAGATTTTCTCGTCGACTGGTTGCCCCGCCCCCGATTTTTCGCTAAACGAAAAGTGGAGGCATGGTGGCAACCAGCGCGAAGACCAAGACACCGAAGCGTTACTCCAAAGGGCCGCTTCCTAGGGAAAAGTGGGAGAATCTCCCCGACGAAATCCTGCTCGATTTGCGCGTCTGCGACCTCAAGCTGTCCTTGGAGGGCACTGTAGTCGAACGCTGCATTAGGCGAGTTGAGCGCGAATTGACGGATCGCGGCCTAACATTCAGGCCGTACTTCTGGTTAAGCGATGATTGGTACTGCCCGGATGGAGTCACCGGCATCGCTGTGCCGTTTTTCCTTGCCCACCCGCGTCTGTGCCGTCTGGAACAACGCCAGATCCTCGATGCAGAGGGCGCCAGAGAAGCAGAATGCCTGAAAATCCTGCGCCACGAAGTGGGCCACGCGCTGGAAAACGCCTACCGCACCCGACGCCGGCGCTGCCGCCAACGCCGTTTTGGCAAGTCGACCGCCCCCTACCCAGAGCACTACGCCCCCAAACCCTACAGCAAGCGCTTTGTCCTGCACCTGGATAGCTGGTACGCGCAAAGCCACCCGGACGAGGATTTCGCCGAAACGTTTGCCGTGTGGCTCGATCCAGGATCGTTTTGGCGCACCCGTTACCAAGGCTGGCCCGCACTAAAGAAGCTCGAGTACATGGATGGCTTGATGCGGGAACTTGCAGGGAAAACCCCCCCCGTACGCACTCGTTTCACGATCGATCCGGTGCACCGCATGAAAAAAACCCTCCGCCAGCACTACCGCCAAAAAAGGCGGCGCTTCGGCCTCGACCACCCGCATTTTTACGATAGAGATTTGCGTCGCCTTTTTTCGGATGCCTCCGAACACCAAACGAATATGACAGCCGCGGCTTGTTTGCGTAAAATTAGAAGAGATGTACGCAAGATTGTGGCTGAATGGACCGGACAGTACCAATACACTATTGATACGGTCATCCAGGACATGATCGAAAGATCGGACGAGCTTAGCCTTAGAATGGCTCACGATCTCGAGCAAACCAAGGTAGATTTTACCGTGTTGCTCACCGTACAAACGATGAACTACTTGCATAGTGGCCGCCACCGTGTCGCACTTTAAGAAATTAAGGGTACTTCTCTTAGTCCAGCAGTGGGCCGTGCCCCCAGAGGACGCGACCGCCACGCGCGCAAAAAAAGCCGAGTGGAAAACAGAATACGACGTGCTGACAGCGCTTCAGAAGACCGGGCACGATGTAAAGATCCTGGGGGTTGAAGGAGAATTAGGACCCATCCGCAGGGCCGTGCACGAATGGAAGCCTCATGTAGCTTTTAATCTCATGGAAGACTTTGACGGTGTGGCGATCTTCGATCAAAACGTGGTCAGTTACCTTGAACTTCTTAAAGTTCCCTACACAGGGTGTAACCCTCGCGGTCTGATGATCACCAAGGACAAGGCTCTCTGCAAAAAAATACTTCACTACCATCGGATTAAGACTCCCGGATTTCATGTTTTCCGACGTTCTCAAAAGCGCATCAAGCTTCCCCGCGGATTACAGTACCCGCTGATTGTAAAATCGCTTATTGAAGAAGCCTCGCTTGGGATTTCTCAATCCTCAATTGTAACGGATGATAAGAAACTTGAGGAACGTGTTCGCTTTATTCATGAGAAGATCCAAACTGACGCGCTAGTCGAGAGCTACATCGAGGGTCGCGAACTTTATGTGGGAGTGATGGGAAATCACCAACTGGACGTCTTGCCAGTTTGGGAATTGGTCTTTCGCAAGACTCCGGATCAAATGGCCAACATTGCCACGCGACGAGTAAAGTGGAACCCAGAATACCGACGCAAATACGGCATCACTTCGTACGCTGCCCGCCATTTGGACCCAGAGCTTGTAGAAAGGATTCAAAAGGTCGCCAAACGCGCTTTCAAAATCCTAAACTTAAACGGATACGCCCGATTTGACTTTCGGCTCACTGCCGAAGGCGACCTTTACCTATTAGAGGCCAATCCTAATCCTCACATCGGTTTTGAGGAGGACTTTGCGGAGTCCGCAGAAATGATCGGTCTCAATTACCGTGACCTAATGGACCGCATTCTACGGCTGGGCATCGGCTGGAAACCGACCTCAATAGTTTGACAAATCTTCCCGTTCCAATTCTGTCGATTACGTGTTTAAACCTTAAGTAACATCAGGCCTTACTCCCCGGAGGAAAACGGATGACAGAATCAGGCCGCCACACCTATAAACTGGGTCTCATTGGCAATTGTTCGTACATGGCCTACATTGATGAAACGAGCAACGTTTCGTGGCTGTGCTGGCCTCAATTCGATAGCCCCTTTGTTTTTGGGGGGTTGCTAGACCCAGCAAAGGGTGGGCATTTCTGGGTTCGCCCCGCGGGTGATAACTACAAGACCAAGCAGTACTACCTCAGCAACACGACCATACTAGTAACAGAATTTGAATCGTCCGACGGTGCGTTTCGCGTAATTGATTTCGCACCGCGTTTCTACCAATATGAGCGATATTTTAAGCCCACAATGCTCTTCCGAAAACTTGAGCCACTCTCGGGCCACCCAAAAATCAAAGTATCATGCCGTCCGGTAGGTGAGTACGGTCAAAAACTAGCGCTCACCAACATCGGGAGCAACCACATTGCGTATAGCGGTCTAGCACGCAACATTCGATTGACGTCAGATATCCCGCTCTCCTTTATAGAAGAAGAGAAACCTTTCGTACTCAATACGCGAAAGTACCTTACTTTGAGCTGGGGTATTCCTTTGGAAGCTCCGCTTGAATCTACTACCGAAGAATTCTTGCACAAAACACGCACGTACTGGGAACACTGGGTTCTAGGGTGTTCGGTGGGGGTTTTCAATCAAAAGCAAGTGATTCGGTCTGCGCTAACTTTGAAGCTTCATCAATTCGACGACACAGGCGCCATCATCGCTGCAGGAACAACGAGTTTACCGGAGGCGCCGCATAGTGGACGTACGTGGGACTACCGGTATTGCTGGCTTCGCGATGCGTACTACGCTCTCAGTGCGCTAAACAACTTGGGCCAATTCGAGGAGCTCAAGCAGTTTTCAAATTTCATGCTCAATATCGCCGCTTCCGATCATGGCCGTTACAACCCGGTCTACACCATCCAAGGCAACTCCGATCTCGAAGAGCGGCAGCTAGACTTATGGGGCTATCGGGGCAATCAGCCCGTGCGCATTGGCAACCAGGCGGCAACACACGTTCAGAATGATCTGTACGGTCAGATATTGGTTTCTCTTCTACCTGTTTACGTAGACGCGCGTTTCGCCGATCGTGAGCGCTACATCTCCAAACAGCTAATTAACCGTCTTCTAAGCGGAATTGAAAAAACCATCGATGAGCCGGATGCTGGGCTTTGGGAGTACCGCAACACCGTGCAAAAACATTGCTACACCTTCTTGTTTCACTGGGCAGGTGCTTGCGCGGGACAAAATATTGCGCGCGTACTCCAAGACGGCGATCTCTTTCAACGTGCCTCCCAGCTTCGCGAAACGGCAGCGTCTCAGATTGAGGCCTGTTACGATGAAAAACGCGGAGTCTATACGGAGGCAATTGGGCAATTGAATCTGGACTCAAGTTTGCTGCAACTGATTACAATGGGTTATTTGGATCCGAGTAGTGAGAAAGCTAGGCGGCACCTTGCCATCTTGGAAAGAGAGCTAAAAACCAAAGATGGCCTTTTCTATCGCTACAAGCACGCTGATGATTTTGGCGTCCCTCAAGTCACTTTCATGTTTTGCGCTTTTTGGTATGTAGAATCCCTGTGTTGTGTGGGCCGCACGACTGAGGCCCTAGAAGTTTTCCAGAATCTTCTTGGCTACTCAAACCACCTGGGACTACTCAGCGAGGACATCGATCCTGCCACGGGCAGCCAATGGGGCAACTTTCCGCAAGCCTATAGCCATGTCGGATTGATCAACGCCGCCAGCCGACTTTCTAGAAAGACGGAACTGCCTGTATTTTTGGTAGACGAAAAGTTCAGGAGCCATGAAGAAGCGCTGGATCATAGTTAGCAATCGTCTTCCACTCGCCAAGGATCCGCGATCGGGAGAATTAGGGCCAAGCTCGGGTGGCCTGGTTGCGGCGATTACCGGCATTCGATCGGAAATTGAAACCCTTTGGATTGGAGCGATACCACCGGAAATTTCTAAGGAAGAATGGACGAGTTCACAGCAGAACTCTGAGTCTTTCGAAAAATACGTTCCTATTTTCATCAAGAAGAAAACCTACGAAAAGTATTACAACGGCATCGCGAACCAGGTTTTCTGGCCGTTGTTTCACTATGAAAGTGGGCTTGTTCGCTTTCGTTGGGCCGACTGGGCGGCGTACAAACGCGTGAACGAGATGTTCGCCGAAAAGATACTTGAAGTAGCGAATCCAACAGACCTAGTTTGGGTGCATGATTTCCACCTGTTCCTAGTCGCTGACTACATCAAGAGAAAAGCCCCCCACCTCAAAGTAGGTTTTTTTCTCCATATTCCTTTTCCTAGCTCTGAGATTTTTCGTCAACTGCCGGTGCGTAACGAGTTGCTACAAGCGTTGCTCGAGTCCGACCTGATAGGATTTCACGACTACTCTTACCTGCGTCACTTCTGCGCATCTCTTCAATCGGTGCTCGGACTGGAGTCAAGTTTGTTGAAGGTGGAAACACCTAAGAAGACCGTTCAGCTTGGAGTGTTTCCGGTCAGTATCGACACCAAGAAAATCCAAACAGCATCGCGATCCGTAGCCATTCGCAAACAAGCTAGCGCCTACCGACGCAAACAGCACAACGATTACACCATTCTGGGGGTAGACCGGCTCGATTACTCCAAGGGAATTGATCTCAAACTGCAGGCGGTGGCTGAACTCCTGCGCCAGCACCCGGAACTTCGTGGGAAAGCCTCTCTCATCCAAATTTGTGTCCCAACGCGCACGCGTGTCCCAGAATACGAAGATTTAAAGATGAACATTGAGCGGCAGGTGGGAGAAATAAATGGCGAATTCAGCGAACCGAACTATGTTCCCATTCAGTACATCTATGGGAGCGTTGATTTCCAGACGTTGGTCGCCTTGTACAAAATGGCTAGGGCATTGCTCATCACTAGCAAACGGGATGGGATGAATTTGGTAGCCCTCGAATACATCGCGGCTCAAAATCCTAAACGTCCCGGGAACGTGCTCTTGAGCGAATTCACTGGAGCCGTTTCCACACTGAGCGGGGTTTTGCCGATCAATCCGTGGGATACCGTACAAACTGCGGAAACCCTTGCCGCGACACTCAAATCGGGTAGACACGCTCAAGCCGGTGCCCATCGCACGATGCTTCAATTTCTAGAGAACTACACTGCAACGGACTGGGCCAATTCCTTTTTGGGATCTCTGAGTACCATCAAGGTTTACCGCCGAAAGCTCCAGCAAAGAGTAGAGATCCAGACACGCAATGGAAAGGTGGACCTGCCGGATAGCCTCAAAGCGTCTCTGGACAGAAAAAGGTTGCTCGTTCTTTTGGACTACGATGGAACGCTCGTGCCCATCCACCAACGGCCAAGCGAGGCCGTGCTATCAAGTAACACACGCAAGGTTCTGAATTCTGTTCTGGGTGGGACGAAGGTAGAAATCGTAGTGGTAAGTGGACGGCGGAGAAACTTTCTGACAGAGCAACTAAAGGACCTAGGCGTCTCCCTTGCTGCTGAGCACGGCGCAATGTACCTGAAGAAAGGAGGGTCGCATTGGGAGAACTTGGTACATTCAGACAAGCAGTCGTGGTACCCCCTGGCACGAAAAATTATGCTGGACTACACATTGCGAGTGCCGGCTAGCTTCGTGGAAGAAAAGGAATTTGCGCTTTCCTGGCATTTTCGCCAATCGCCGACAGAGTTTGCTGATTATCAGGCAAAGAAGCTACATGAAGAGTTGGAGCTGGGCCTCGCTAATCTCCCGGTTGCTATACTTGGGGGTAAGAAAGTGATTGAGGCCAGAGCTATAGAAGCCAACAAAGGCACCTTTACCCGTTGGTATATGGACGGCGTGGCTAGCAAGGCTGAAAACCAACTAGTCGTTGCAATCGGCGATGATCAAACCGATGAGGACATGTTCAATTCGGTACCGCCGGGCAGCGTCACGGTTAAAGTTGGCAAAGGCCCAACCGGCGCACAATACTGCTTGGCCTCCCAATCAGAGCTTGTGGGATTCCTGAAGACCCTCTCGGAATGCCCCAGCAGCTAGCGATTTCGGCGGCAGCTGGAATTTATCGCCGTCATCCGTTACCATTAACGAGATATCAAGCCCTCACTTACAGGAGAAAACAATGAAATATCTGATCTGGACGCTTTTAACCATTTTCTTGGTCTCGTGTGCTTCCACCCCTAAATCGGGCGAAACGGCCGACACCACGCAAGCTAAGGACGCGGAGAAAACCGCCCAAAAAGCCGAAGACGCCACGAAGAAAGGCGCTAGTCCGAGCGCAGCGGGAGTAGAATGTAAGTGGGAAACAGAAACACGAAAAATTGAAAACAAAACCCAAGGCGAAGGCTGTGAAGTGATTTACACGAAAAATGGGACTTCCGAAACGGTTGGCTCCGCCACCAATGACCTTTCGATATGCGAAGGCATCGCCAAACGCATTCAAGGTAACTTGGAAAATAACGGCTTTAAGTGTAACGCTATCTAAGTTCGAACTCGGCCACGACGATTTGGCCTTGTCCTGAGGCTTTAGCGCGCGTGGCCGAGAGTTTTTTCCGACCAAGCTTTTCAAATAGTGCGCGAGTGTCACGCATCCGTGACACTCTAAAACCATTCACGCGAGACACGTTTTTCTCAGCGTCACCATAAAGCGAATCAATTTCTTGTGGGTCCAAATCCGCGATCAAATTCGCGCGACTACCGTCTTTGAATTGGATCATCACCCACAGATCCCGTGATCGTTTGTCTCTCAACGTGGATCGTTCCACAAAACTGGGAAGCTGACTGGGCATAGGAAAAGCGGACGCATACAAAACAGAACCCTGTCCAATAGCTACCGTTTCGATCTCTTCTTGCAAAACGCTAGCTAACAACTGGAGCGAAAAACCGCTCTGTAGCGCTCCACGCGCGGCCGCGTCCAACTTGTTGGGTTCATATTTTTTTCGTGCAATCTGATAGAGCTGGCCGCCAACCCATGTCTGGCCTGTGGCCGAGGCAAGCTGGCGGAGTTCCAAGACACGGCCCGGCAGATTAATCTCGTGAGCTGACTTAGCTAAAGCCAGTGCCTGAAAAAGGACTAAAATGAAAAAACCAAAAAAGCGCATCCTAGGCGTAACTCCTGACCCACCGACTGTGCCCTTCCTTAATCCGGTGCGAGAATTGTGCCAGAGGCTCACGCACAAACTCTTCGCGTATTCTTGGTGAATCATGTCAAATCGCAAGGCATTGCTGTAAGACTTTTGAAACGTCTAGACATAGTACAAATTGGCACTTACGGCGCGCCGGCAGGCATTATCAAAACCACTGTACTATCAAAGCGCTCATTCTGAATACACCCACCAACAAAAGCTGGTACGGAATGTGTATTAAATCGGGAGAAGCTTTTGTAATTCATGGAGCACGTTTGCGATGGGCCTGATCACGG
Organism: Bdellovibrionales bacterium; assembly: GCA_020435295.1. Lineage (GTDB taxonomy): Bacteria > Bdellovibrionota > FAC87 > UBA2466 > JACKAF01 > JACKAF01. Next base: position 11,396 of record JAGQZV010000027.1, read on the forward strand.
CAAGAGTAGTAGCGGAAACACTCGTACTGAGTATTCTTCCTTTCTTGGCTTGTGCTATTTCCCCGGATTTGGCTGCTGCTTATGCCCTAACGGGAATTCCGCAATCAATTGGAGTTTTACCCTACACCTTGTTTCTCATGCTCTGCTATTACGCCATTCAAAACGGCCAAATCAAGGCTTTCATGTGGTCAGCGTTGCTGGCGGTCAGCTACAGTTACCTGCAGATCCGATCGCTACCCACCGGACTAGAGTTAGGCTTCGTTGCCAAAGCCCAGCTACTCTCCGTTCTTCTTCCACTCTCGCTTTTTGGCTTTTTCAGCTGGGATCGCGTCCGCGCTCCGTGGCTGCGCTACAGTTTGAAGTCCATTTTTCTTTTCTTGCCCTTCGCGGTGGCGCTACCTCTTGCAGGCAGAGGGTATTTTACCGTGGCGACGCTGCCCATGTGGGAGCCCTCCAAGGGCTTTGCGATTTTGCGCTTGCCGGCGGCGGCAATCGTTCTTTTTCTCTTCTCTGCCTACCGGCTCCCGTTGCGCGTGCAGCGCCACGACCGCACCGTCCTAAACGCTTTTGCCTTGTTGGGTATGGTCCCGATCCTTTACATTTTGGCGCGCCATGCAGACCCGTTTCTCAATCTGGAAGTTCTCCGCATGGAGACGGCGTTTTGTTTTTCCGGCGCTGCCTTACTGGTTTTGTACGCGGTGTTCTTAAACCAGCGGCAAGGAGCGTTTTTGGACAGACTTACAGGTTTGCCGAACATGCGAGCTCTACGCCACGTAATGAGCCATCTAGCGCGCAAGTACGCCGTAGCAACCGCCGACGTGGATCTCTTTGACAAGATCCTGCGAATCTATGGCGAAGAGGAAGCGAGAAACCTGCTGCGTTTTGTAGCCAAGCATTTGAACGAATCCGCGCATCGTCACGCGTTTCGTATGGACGGGCATAGATTCTCTGTCCTGTCTGCAGGAAAAGACGACTTCGAACTAGCGCGTGTGATGGATAGTATTTGCGAACAACTAGCGAAAAAGAACTTTTATATCCGACGCCCACCTCGCTTGCGCGCTCTTACGTCTTCAAAAGATCGAGATCATCGCTCCGATCCGCTCGCAAAAGAGCGCTTGCAGATTAGCCTAAGTGTTGGGGTCGCCAGCAAACACGATCGCCAGAAGCCATGGGACGTGCTTCTCACCGCCCACCGCGCCCTTCGCCGCGCCAAAGCCCACGGGGGAAACACAATTGTGCTTCAGGGGGCAGGGCCTCAAGAACCCCACGTCGAAATCGCGTGATTCCCTTTTTTCTCTCTAATTTGTTAAGGTGCGGGCATGCAGTGGTCGCACATGGACTGGCCCGCATTGCGGGCCCTACGAGAACATTTCTTAGATCCTAAAGGCAGGGACTACTGGTCCAGCCGCTCTCTACTTGAAAATTACGATCTTAGCTTTGGAGAACGAATCTCGTGGAAGTGGGCCGCTGTCCTTTCCGAGCTCCAGGCACGCGGGTGGGCACCGAGGCCAGAGTGGCGCGTTGTGGATTGGGGCTGCGGAACCGGACGCGCGTTGCGCGCCTACTTTTCCGTTTTTAACACTGCCCCCTACCAGCTCTTGGATCGCTCCTCGCTCGCTGTGAGCTACGCGGACTCAAAAATTCGCGAGACATACCCGAAGGCCGAGAGAGCGACGTCCGGCCCGTACCTGCTCGTGCTCAGCCACGTACTCAACGAGCAAAATAACGAAACGGAAAACGAGTTGTTGAAATGGGTGTCGCAATCCGAAGCGGTCATCTGGGTGGAACCCGGCACACGGGAGCACAGCGCAAAACTAGTTGCGATTCGGGAGAAACTTCGACCACAGTTCTCCATCGTCGCACCCTGCCCACACCAGAGCGCGTGCGCCATACCGCGCACCCCCAAAGCTTGGTGCCACAACTTCGCTCCTGTCCCGCCAACCGTCTTCCATGATTCCCGATGGGGGAACTTTTCCAAAGAACTGGGAATAGATCTGCGATCCTTGCCGGTAAGCTTCTTGGTTCTACAAAAGGCGCCCTGGACAGCGGCACAGCCCAACCGCGTGCTCGGCCGACCCAAACGCCTCAAAGGAAGTTACCGTACGGTCCTCTGCCGGGCCGAAGGGGTAGAGACACAGACGTTGCGCGCTAAAGAGGCGCGGCGTCAGGGGCTAGGGAAAAACCCGCTTTTTTTTAAGGTGTTGAAATAAAAGAAATAAATTTGCGCTTTGGGAGGCCACTGCCCGCACTCCGCTCTTGCCCGACCTTTACGGTCGCTCTATACTGCGCAGCGTCTCGTTAGCAATTTGGATACTGAAATGCGCAGGAGTTCTCTAATTCTCAGTTGGGTGCTTTTGAGCACCTGGTGCGTACTGGGTGTATCCCAGACGCACCCTAGCTTCACCCAACGCGTACTTCGCTGCCTCTCTCAATTTGCGGTGGAAAGCTCCAGTTCTGTCGCCCACCCGATGGAGCTATGGCGTGGTACATCCGATCTCGCTGGCGGCCATGTCGTTATCGTCGATGCGTACTCCTCAGGCAACCTACTCGCGCAGGCGTTTCGCGCGCGTGGCCACGAAGTGCTGCATATGCGTAGCGGAATGAAAATCTCGGAGCGCTTAAAAAGAACTTTCGTGCGCGATGACTTCAAAGACGACTTTGATCCAGACGGCCGGGTCGATAACGCCATCTCCATGTTAGACGGTAAGCCCGTCGTTTTGGTGATTCCAGGCTCGGAGTCCGGTGTCACCTTCGCCGAAACCCTGGCCACCAAAATGGGGACCCCCACGAACGATCCAAACTTAATCGACGCACGCCGGAACAAAATATGGATGGCTCGTGCCCTTTCCGGAAAAGGATTTGAAGAGCACGGGTTGTATGTCCCTCGCCAGGAGTTCATTTATTCGCCGGACGAAGCAGTCAGATGGGTACGCGCACACTTGGGGACGTGGTCTGAGATCCCGGGCGTCGTCGTGAAACCCATCTTAGGCGCGGGAGGATCTCAAGTCCACCTGGTAGGGTCTGACGCAGAATTGCGAGCGGCTGTCGCTGAGATTTTGGCTGAAGACGATCATTTCGGGATGCGCAATATCGGCGCTATCGTTTCCGAAAAAATAGTCGGGGACGAATTCGCATTGAACGGCGCCGTACTCATGCACAACGGCTCGCTAGAGGTCGCTCTGACTGATGCCTGGTACTACAATAAGCACAAGGCAAACGGTTCGGCGCCAAAATACGGACACGAAGACTTGGTCGCTTTCGAGACGCTTCACCCGCAAGTCTACCCGGCGTTACGCGCCGGCTTGAGTGCGCTCGGCTACCTGCGCGGTGGGTTTCATCAGGAAGTTATCGTGCAAGAAGGCACCGGAAGACTCTATTTTATTGAAGTGGGCCCGCGCCTCTACGGGGCCGGGAACCCCCGTATCGCGGGCACCTGTACCAATTACGGCCAAGTCCGCGCGCTGGTAGATAGTTATCTGGCCCAGGCGCACTTCCTGCAACACACAGGCAAACCGTATGAGCTAAGTGCCCACGCGTCGGTGTTCAACGTGAACGCCCCGGCTTCGGAAGTCCCCCTTTATGTAAATGCGCAGCACATCCCGATGCTGCGACAAACGCTCGGAAGCTCCCTCTTCGAAATTCTACCGTTTTTTAACGACGGTGACACGATTCGACCTACTGTGGATTTGGGCAGCACACTTTTCCAAATCGAGATTCGGCACCGGGATCGGCGCATCGTGGATGGCTTTATCCGATACTTGGCGCAGTGGCAGTCGGATGGCTATTTTTGGCGATCGGCACCATAATCAAATCATGGCGCTCACCCCCGAATTGCTACTCCGCGCATATGCGAACGGTTTTTTCCCCATGGGCGATCCGGAGACTGGGGAAATCCACTGGTACCGCCCCGATCCGCGAGCTATCCTTCCATTAGAAAAGTTTCACCGTTCGCGCAGCCTAACGCGCACTCTCAACAAAAAAACTTTTGATGTTTCCTTCAATCAAGATTTCGCATCAGTTATCCGTGCCTGCAGACGTCCGGACACCTGGATTACGGACGATATTCTCACGGCGTACGAGTCACTCCACCAGAAAGGACATGCCCACTCGGTCGAGGTATGGAAAGAAGGAAAACTGAGCGGAGGCGTGTACGGCGTCACACTTGCCGGCGCATTTTTTGCTGAATCCATGTTCCACTTTGCAACAGATGCCTCCAAAGTAGCCCTGCACCACCTCGTCACTCACCTAATGCGAAAACACTTTTGTCTTTTGGAAGTACAATTTCTAACACCCCACCTCGCCTCTCTTGGAGCCGAGGAGATTTCCGACACACAATACCAGACCCTCCTCGAAAAAGCGCTTAAGACTCCTGCGGTCTTCTAGGTGGACGGCCCGAAAATGCGAGAGTATAAGGGGCAAATGGCGCAGCTACGTCTCATCAAAGGTGGCAAATACCACGAGCCGCCCGAATCTCAAACAGAACCGCTTTACTTTGAAGGGCAAGTTGTTACCCACCGTTTGTTTGAGTACCGCGGGGTCATCGTAGGCGTGGATCGCATGTTCAAAGGCACAGAAGACTGGTACGATCGCGTGGCACGTTCTCGCCCACCCAAAGATCACCCATGGTACGAGGTGCTCGTCGATAAGGCGAGTCATTCCACCTACGTCGCTGAAAGGAATTTGGTCTTGGAAGCCGATCCAAGACCCGTCCAACACCCACTGCTAAACCATTTTTTTACGAGTTTTGTTAAGGGCGTATACCAATAATTAGCGACGAATCGCGGTAAGAAACGTATGCGCGACCGGCGCGTTTGGAAACTCCTCGCGCGCGGTCACTTCGAAGTCTTGTTTCCAGTCGACATCAGGAAAAAAAGTGTCTCCCTCAAAAGGCGCGTGGATAATCGTCAGGTATAGTTTATCGGCCAGAGGAAGTGACTCCTGAAACAAGCGGGCTCCCCCTATCACGAACACCTCGTCCTCCCCCGCAAGCTCCTTGGCCGCCTCCAAGCTCGGCGCCACATGCGCGCCTACAACGCGGTAGTCAGGGTTGCGGCTGACGATGATATTTTTTCTCCCCGGTAACAAGCGCCCAATGGATTCAAATGTGCGCCTTCCCATGATCACAGGGCGTCCCAACGTAATGCTTCTAAACCGCTTCAAGTCTTCGGGAAGGTGCCACGGCAAGCGGTTGTCCTTTCCGATGACTCTGTCTTCCGTCATGGCCACTATCAAGGACAGTGTCATACGGCAATCTCCGCTCGGATGGCAGGGTGCGGATCGTACTTACTAAGCGTAAAATCTTCGTACTTAAAATCGAAGATATCTCGAACCTCTGAGTTTAGTTCCATCTTAGGAAGCCGCCTTGGTTCGCGGGAACACTGCACGAGTGCCTGCTCCACATGGTTCGAATAGAGGTGTACATCTCCAAAGGTGTGTACAAATTCGCCCAGCTTTAGGTCGGTTACCTGAGCCACCATCATGGTAAGCAGAGCATAGCTCGCTATGTTGAAGGGAACACCCAAGAACGCGTCCGCGCTGCGCTGGTACAGCTGGCAAGACAGCCGGCCATCAGTATGTACGTAGAATTGAAAAAGTGCGTGACAAGGAGGCAGCGCCATAGTGCCAACGTCGGCAACATTCCACGCACTGACGATGTGACGGCGGGAAAACGGGTTTTTGCGAATCCCCTCAACCAGGGACGCGATCTGATCGTATTCTTTTCCCTGCGGCCCTGCCCAGTGCCTCCATTGGTACCCATACACGGGTCCAAGATTGCCGTCCTTGTCCGCCCATTCGTCCCAGATGGTAACTTTATTATCGTTCAGATAGCCGATGTTGGTGTCCCCACGCAAAAACCACAACAACTCATGTACGATGGAACGCAGATGGCATTTTTTTGTAGTTACCAGCGGAAACCCTTCGGCAAGATCAAAGCGCATCTGGTACCCAAACACGCTGCGCGTGCCGGTTCCAGTCCGATCCTGTCGGATCTCGCCCTTCTCCTGTACGTGACGCAATAAATCCAAGTACGCTTTCATAAGACGATCACAAACCTAACAATTGACGCGCCTCTTGTATCGAAGCAATACCCCGGCCATAAAGCTTGGCGAGATCCGCCACCCGACTTACCAACTGAGCGTTTCCCGTAGCAAGCACTCCGCGCGAAAAATAGATATTGTCTTCCAAGCCCACCCGCACGTGGCCTCCGGTGGCGATCGCCACCGTGGCAAGCGGCAACTGGAAACGTCCAACTCCGGCCACCCCCCAAGTGCTGGGCTGTGGCAGACGCTGCACCAGCGGCGCCAAATCCCGAAAACAATCCCCTTGCATCGCTCCCGGCACACCTAGCACAAACTGGATGTGGTACGGCGGCGTAACAAGCCCCTCTTTAATGAGCTTTTCCAGGTTAGCTAGGTGGCCAAGATCGTAAATCTCAAATTCCGGCACCACTCCGTATTTTTTGAACCCGGCAGCAAGCCCTCGCATATCCGGAAAGGAGTTCACAAAAATATCGTCGCCAAAATTAATCGTACCAGTATTAAAAGAACCCATTTCAGGTTTCAGAGAGAGGGGCTCTATGCGCTTTTCCATGGCCTCCCCCACGGCGCCGCCAGTCGAAAATTGGATAATGGGGGTATCGGGGCAGGCGGCTCGGATCGCCTCTACCGAGCGCTTAAAGTGAGCCAGTTCCTGACTGGGGCGCGCTTGGTCATCGCGCACATGGAGATGGATAATAGACGCTCCGGCCTCCACACATTCCCTTGCGGCGCGCGCCTGCTCGTCTGGCGTAACGGGCAACACCGGGGTCTCGTCCTTCGAGAGCTCGGCTCCTGTAATTGCGCACGTGATAATAAGCTTTTCCATAGACGAACAATAGCTGCCCGCTTGGCACCCTGGCAAGCCAGCTGTAGAATGCCCGCGATGAAGCTACACATCACACTGGCTAACCCAAGAGGTTTTTGTGCCGGCGTCAACATGGCTATCGAGTGCTTGGATATGGCACTGCGGAAATTTGGCGCACCTGTCTACGTGTACCACGAGATTGTGCACAACCGCCATGTCGTGGAAGACTTTGGTGCCCGCGGGGCCGTATTCGTCCAGAAAGTTGAAGAGGTCCCCGAGAAGGGGGTTTTACTCTACAGTGCACACGGCGTTTCTCCCGCCGTGAGAAAGGCCGCACAAGAGCGAAAACTCTTCGCCATCGATGCCACCTGCCCCCTCGTTACCAAAGTGCACATGGAAGCGGTGCGCTTTGCACGCGACGGCTACCACATCCTGTTGATTGGACACGCTGGCCATGACGAGGTGATAGGGACAATGGGAGAAGCACCAGCGTCCACAACTCTTGTGCAAACGCTGAGCGACGTCGAAGCACTTGAGTTTTCTCCGAGCTCCAAGCTCGCGTATCTAACTCAGACTACGTTGAGCGTTGATGACGCTAGCAAACGCATCTCGGCACTTCGCAATCGCTTTCCTCAAATTGAAGGGCCCAAGCGAGAGGACATTTGCTATGCTACACAGAACCGGCAAGAAGCCGTTCGGTTGCTGAGTGAAGAAACTGATTTGGTTCTCGTGCTTGGCAGCCAAAACAGTTCCAATAGCCAACGCTTGGCCGAAATTGCACGCAGCCAAAACAAGCGTGCTTTTTTGATTGATAGCGCCGCCGAAATTCTTCCAGAGTGGTTGCAGGGAACAGATCGCGTTCTCATCACAGCCGGAGCCAGCGCGCCGGAAAAAGTGGTGCAGGAATGCATCGAAAGGTTGAGCCAAGAATACGGCGGCACCGTTACCCACAAAGTTATTCGGGAGGAAAATGTACATTTCGCTATTCCCAAAGAACTCCGAGATGAGGCCACCTAACTCCAGGAGCAAACCCAAATGAAGTGCCTTGGCCTAATCGGTGGCGTGAGCTGGGAGTCCACTCGTGAGTATTACAGGCACCTCAACACAGAAATACGCGCCCGTTTGGGGGGGCTCCATTCGGCCCATTGCCTCATCTACTCCGTCGATTTTGATCCGTTGGAGCGTGCCATGGAGAGAGGCGACTGGAAGCGAATCGAAAAGACCATTGTCGCGGCTGCTCAGTCTCTTGAACGCGGGGGAGCGGAAGCGCTGCTTCTCGGTTCGAACACCTTGCACCTGCTCGCCTCGGAGATTAAAAACAAGATCAATTTGCCGCTCTTACATATCGCAGATGCCGTCGGCAACGCTCTTCTCCGAGAAAGCCGTGCAAAAGCGTTACTACTGGGGACCCGACTGACAATGGAACAGGGGTTCTACCAAGACTACCTTTCCAAAAATTATCCGGTACGAGTTGTCACACCCGACGAAGAAGACCGAAAAATTATTCACAAAGCCATCTTCGAAGAACTCTGCCTTGGCGTACTCAAAGATTCCACTCGCCACACCTTTGTCCGAATCATCCAAAAAAATCTGCTTCAGCAAATCGACAGTGTGATCCTAGGGTGCACTGAGATTGAAAACTTACTCAGTCAAGATCATTGTTCGCTGCCCCTCTTTCCCACGACTGCACTGCATGTTCGCGCAGGCATTGACTGGGCACTAAACTAACCGCAAAATAGCATCTATACATGGGGCTCACAATGGCTTACCCGGCATCTCAGTATCATCTTTTTATCGTAACCTACGAAAAAAATACCGAACGAAAACTGGTGAAGATCCGCGCCAAAGACAAACGGCGCGCCAAGACATTGACCCGACAAAAATTCGGTTCAGACGTTGCTATAGTTGCCGCTGTTAGGTGGAAAGATTACGAACGAGGAAAGCGCAGATGACGCTCGAGCAGGCGCGTGTGGATCTCAAGCGCCGTCGAAACGCTACCAAAGCCAAAACACTTCAGCGGTTTTTCAAAACCGGCCCCGGCGAGTATGCGGAAGGCGACAAATTTCTTGGTGTCGTCGTGCCACAAACCCGCGCTGTCGCAAAAAAATTCCAGACGCTTTCGCTAAGAGATGCTCTGATACTTTTGAAATCACCGTGGCACGAGGAGCGCTTACTGGCGCTGTTCCTCATGGTAGGGCGGTACCGCAGGGAGCCTGGGGATCGCGGTGCTGTGTACAAGGCCTACCTTGGCCATACCGGCTACATAAACAACTGGGATTTGGTCGACTCTTCGGCCGAGCACATCGTCGGCCCCTACCTGGCCGACCGATCCAAGGCCCCGCTAAAGCGCTTGGCCCGTTCGAAAAGTCTTTGGGAGCGACGCATCGCCGTGCTCGCCACCTTTCACTACATCAAGCAAGGCGATTTCAAAGACGCTCTGGCGCTCGCCGCACAGCTTCTCCGCGATGAGGAGGATCTTATCCACAAAGCGGTCGGCTGGATGCTGAGAGAAATCGGCAAGCGGGACCTGCCGGTATTGGATGCCTTTTTGCGCAAACACTGCCAACAGATGCCTCGGACCATGCTCCGCTACGCCATCGAAAAGCACCCCCCCGCACGACGCCGTGCTTACCTAAGTGGACAAATTCATTAGGATTATTACTATCTTTACGAAAACTTAACGCTATCTTGATGCGCTGGGAGTATCTGTAAGGGGATTGATCCTAGTTAAGCAAATAAGGTATGAGAGGGCCGTATGGATTTCGCCAATTCCAAGATCCTTATCATAGAGGATGAACCGGATATTATTGAGTTTTTGGTCTACAACCTGGAACGTGAAGGCTTCAAAGCCCTCACGGCGAGGGATGGCCAACTGGGGCTCAAGGAGGCTGTTAGTAAGCAGCCGAGTCTTATCCTGCTCGATCTCATGCTACCGGGTATGAGCGGGATGGAGATCTGCCGGATGCTCCGCCAAAAGACGGAAACGCGGAACATTCCCGTTATCATGCTCACAGCCAAAGGCGAGGAGAGCGACAAAATCCTAGGCCTGGAACTGGGTGCCGATGACTACGTCACCAAGCCGTTTAGTCCCAAAGAATTGATTGCCCGTATCCGGGCCGTCCTGCGAAGGAGCGCGGAAGAGGTCGGTACCTTACCCGAAACGCCGCGTATCGAACTAGGCCCCTTGCGCATTGATCCGGATCGGCATGAGGTGCGCGTCGCCGACAAGCTCATTGAAATGACGGCAGCCGAATTCCGCCTGCTTCAGGCACTGGCTTCGCGACCGGGCCGAGTTTTTACCCGCCAGCAATTGCTGGAGAAAGTCACCGGTGGAGACACCGTCGTGCTGGATCGCAACGTAGATGTCCACATTGGAGCGATCCGCCGTAAGCTAGGACGCCGAGCCGAAGGCTTCATTTCAACGGTGCGAGGAGTCGGGTATAAGTTCAAGGAACTCTAGTGATCAAGAATCGATTCCTGTGGAAATTGTGTTTGAGTTTCACCGGAGTCGTTCTGGTCACGGCCCTGGTCATCGGCTTTCTCATACATGCACAACGCAAAGAAAGCCTTTTTGATACCATTCATAACAATCTCCGCGAAAAGACCGCATATCTTGTCCCTCTTGCAACCCGGTTTATTAAAAATCCCAGCGAGGCCAATCGATCCGCTTTAGAGCAGGTGCGCCGCGGGTCCGACACGCGCGTTACGATTATTCTGGAAAATGGGAAGGTAGTCTTCGATTCGGAGCAGCCTGCCGAGTCGCTTGGCAATCACAGCGATCGCCCGGAGATCATTGCCGCACTCAAGACGGGCGACGGTATGGCCGAGCGCCACAGTGACTCTGTCAACTACTCGATGCTTTACTATGCTAAACGAATGCCGTTGGATGACGGAGGGACTGGAATCGTGCGGGCGTCGATTCCGCTCACGGCCGTCACGGAAGAACTGCAAAAACTAAGCCGCACACTAGTTTTCGGAGGCCTCTTTGGAGTCTTGCTATCTCTTGCCCTAGGATTCTATGTTGCCCACCGTATCACCTCCCCCATTCGACAGATGACACTGGTAGCCGAAGCCATGCGAGAGGGAGATTACTCGATGCACTTGCGTAATCTACCGCATGATGAAATCGGCTTACTTGGCGATACTTTCAATAAGCTTGGAACTGAAATAACCGAACGCATCACAACACTTTCCAAGGAAAAAGCCCAATTCCGCGCGATGCTCACCAGTATGATCGAAGGCGTAATCGCGGTGAATGAAGAAGATGAGATCCTTTTCTGTAACGATGCGGCTCGAAAATTGATGGCAGCACCCGATCTCGGAAAAGCGGGAAAGAGAATTTGGGAATTCACCCAACTATTAAAGATTCGTGAAGTAGTCGAAACAGTGCGCGCGCAAGGCGAAACCGTTAAACGCGAAGTAGCTTTTTTGGAGTCCTCAGAGCGAAAAGTGTTGGATGTCCAGGCAACGCCATTCTCTGGCGGCGGAACAGTAGGGGTTGCCGTTGTCTTTCACGATATATCGGAGCTAAGACGGTTGGAACGTATCCGACAGGATTTTGTGGCAAACGCTTCACACGAGTTGAAAACCCCGCTAACGGCCATCAAAGGATATGTGGAAACTCTTATTGGCGGAGCGATCCACGATGAAAAAAATAACGTCCGCTTTCTGCAGAAGATAAACGCTCAAGCCGATCAATTGTCCGCTCAAGTCCAGGACCTTCTGCACCTGGCGCGCATCGAGTCCGGTGAGAGCAAACTCGATTTTAGTGAAATTCAGTTGGACACGTTCATGAATGAAGCCATCCAATTGCACCAAGCCCCCATTCGAAGTAAACGCCTCAAACTCAGAGAGGACTTTGGCAACTTCCCCGTTCGCGTCAAAGCAGACCGCAAGGCCCTTGCCCAAATCACGCACAACCTAATCGACAACGCGATCAAGTACACCCCGGAAGCAGGCAACCTGACGCTCCGCGTCCGGCAGGGTAGCGGGTATGGAGAAGTCGAAGTGGAGGATAGCGGTATTGGCATCCCTCAAAAAGACCAGAGTCGAATTTTTGAGCGCTTCTATCGGGTCGACAAGGCACGCTCCCGCGAGGCGGGGGGCACCGGCCTTGGGCTCTCTATCGTGAAGCACCTGGTTCAGGCCATGGAGGGCGAAATTCACGTGGAAAGCCGCCTCCATAGCGGCAGCCGCTTCACGGTCAGGCTCCCATTAAGCTCCTAAGTTTCATGTTCAATTTACCAAATCTTTACAAAATCTTTACCGTTCGGGAGTACACCCAGAACACATGAAAGCGAGGTCTCCTCTTATGTCGTTATTTTCCAAATTGCTTGTTTCCAGTGCTCTTGTGGTAGCGCTTTTTAGCATTCCCGCTCAGTCCGCTGAACTTTCCGGCATGGTCACTCTGGATGGGTCCAGCACGGTCTACCCAATTTCAGCGGCTGTAGCCGAAGAATTCCAACGCGAGAAACAGTTTAATAAAGTCCGCGTAACAGTTGCGTACTCCGGCACCGGTGGCGGATTCAAAAAATGGTGCAAAGGTGAAACCGACATTAACGACGCCTCCCGCCCCATCAAAGATAAAGAAGAAAGCTGTGCAAAAGAGAACGGGATCTCCTATGTGGAGTTGCCCGTTGCTTACGACGCTTTGTCGGTAGTCGTGAGCTCCAAGAACAAATTCTTGACCACACTAACCATGGCGCAGCTCAAACAGATTTTTGAGTCGGGCAGCAAAATCAAAACCTGGAAGGATCTCGATCCCCAGTTCCCCGCTGAAGCAGTAAAGCTTTACAGCCCCGGCCACGATTCCGGTACCTTCGATTATTTTACTGAAGCTGTGATGCACGAGTCTCGCTCGATTCGCACGGAAAACGTGGTAACGAGTGAAGACGACAACGCCTTGGTTAAGGGAGTTACCGCCTCAGCGAACGCGATGGGCTACTTTGGTTACGCTTACTACGCGGAAAACCAGTCTACGCTCAAAGCATTGGCCTTGGACGCCGGCAAGGGTCCAGTCGCTCCTTCCATGAAAAGCACAGAAGACGGCACATACCCCTTGGCTCGTCCGATCTTCATCTATGTGAGCAGCAAAGCTGCAGGGCGCCCCGAAGTTCAGGCCTTTGTATCCTACTACCTGAAAAACGCGCGCAAGATTGTGGAATCGGTTCGTTATGTGCCGATGCCACAAGCCAAATACGACGCCGCTCTGGCAAAGTTTGAAAGCTTCACGAAGAAAGTGGCTGCAGCGCAGCCTGCTAAAGCTTCTCAAAAGAAGGCTGAATAAACATGCCGCCAGTGGGGGAGGAAGTGCTCGACGTTACTCACGTTAAGCGCAAGTATGGCGAAGAATTGATAAAGGGCGCACTTCTACTGTGCGCCCTTTTGTCTGTCGTCACCACTTTTGGAATTGTCTACGTACTTGTCTCAGAAGGCCTGCTCTTTTTTAAACACGTTTCAGTTTGGGACTTCTTAACAGGTACGAAGTGGACCCCCATCATCGAACCGCAATCTTTCGGGGTCCTTCCGCTTTTGGCGGGCACGGTCCAAGTGGCGGTCGGTGCCGGCCTCATCGCCATCCCGCTGGGCTTAGGGTGCGCGCTCTTCCTGAGTGAGTACGCGTCCCGGGGTGTGCGCGACGTACTTAAACCGATCTTGGAAATTCTTGCGGGCATCCCGACGGTAGTCTACGGCTATTTCGCCATCACGTCTGTAACCCCACTTCTTTCAAAGGTTTTTCCGCAAACGGAAGTCTTTAATGCCGCCAGTGCCGCGGTTGTCGTGGGCATCATGATCTTGCCCATGATTGCCTCCCTGTGCGACGACGCCCTAAAGTCGGTTCCCAATGGTGTGCGTTTCGCGGGCTATTCTTTGGGGGCCACCAAGTTTGAGGTTTCCACTCGAGTTGTGGTACCGGGTGCCGCGTCGGGGATTTTTGCTTCGTTTGTCCTCGCCCTTTCGCGCGCGATTGGCGAAACGATGGCCGTGACCTTAGCCGCGGGCGCCAATCCTACGCTGACACTGAACCCCTTGGAAAGCATTCAAACCATGACAGCCTTCATGGTCCAGATCAGCATGGGAGATGTGGTGGCGGACTCTTTGGAGTACCAAACCATCTTCGCAGTTGGCCTTTTGCTTTTTGTGATTACGCTTACGATGAATCTCTCCGCGTATTGGGTAGTGCGCCGATTCAGAAAGTACAAGAGTGACTAACATGGATACAACAAAGCCATTGATGTACGTTGGACATAGATTTTTGGATGACCACACGGAGAAGCGAACGACACGCAATAGGAGCGCCACCTTGCCTCCCGGGCCGATCTTTCCTGAAGATCAAGGAGAGTTTCAAAGTAATCTCAAGTGGCGAAGGTTTAAAGCCTCCTTGTTTTATGGGAGTCTCATTTTTTCGGTCGCAACGGCCGTGTTACTGCTTTGCCTGCTTTTGATGGAGCTCACGCTTCAGGGCGCCTTTTGGCTAGATTGGCAGTTTATTACGAGTTTCCCGTCCCGTTTCCCAGAGCGCGCCGGTATCTGGTCGGCGATCTGGGGTTCCGTGTGGGTCATTACGTG
>JAGQZV010000289.1 GCA_020435295.1 Bdellovibrionales bacterium
ACAGCTGGAAGGAACGGAAAACAGGATCACGGTGGCCAGACGTCGCTACATTGATGCCGTTGCGACCTACAATAAGAAGGTACGCTACTTCCCTACCAACCTTACTGCCAAGTACTTGCTCGGTTTGGAAGTTAGGGAAACCTTCAAGACGACGGAAGCCGCTAAGGAAGTTCCCAAGGTCGAGTTTTAAAACTTAGAAAGTGCATACGCTCCTTAGACATTTCTTCGCCTTTACCTTCCTGCTTGCCTTTGGCTCGGGACCGGCGTGGGCTCTCGACAACAACTTGAATATTCCAGAGCTGTCTGGCCCTGTGGTGGACCAGATGGATTTTCTTAAGCCGTTAGAGGCCGAGCAGCTGGAGCGGATGCTTACCAAAATGTATGAGACCGGTAAGATCCAGATGGCGGTTTTCATCACCCGATCGCTTCAAGGATATGACATAGAGAGCTACTCGATATCCGTCGCTGAAAAATGGCAGCTTGGGCGTAAGGGACAAGATCAGGGTCTGCTACTGGTAATCGCCCCTACGGAAAGGCGCATGCGCCTGGAAGTAGGCTACGGACTTGAAGGCGATATTACGGATGCTTTTTCGCGGCACGTTCTGGATGACATCGTTGTTCCCTATTTCCGAAAGCAACGCTACGGCGACGGTCTCATGCTCGCCACACAAGCGATTGCGGAAAAGCTAAAACTTGAGGGCCTGGACGCCCCAGTAAAGAACCCGCTGCAGACTAGAGAACGCGGCGGTTCTCCCGCCCGGTCGCTCATTGTGCTGCTTTTTCTTATCTTTTGGCTAATGCTTTTCTTCCGTGGCCTATTTCTCCCTTACGGGGCGGGTAGCGGTTGGGGTTATCGCAACCGCGGTGGCGGTGGTTTCGGAGGTTTTGGCGGTGGTGGTTTCAGCGGCGGCGGCGGTGGCTTTGGAGGAGGCGGGAGTTCTTCTTCCTGGTAGGGGAAAGCATGACGAGAAAGTTTCGCATAAGCCGCAAAGAGAAAAAAGCCATCGAGGAGGCGGTAGCCCGCGCTGAAAAGCAGACCAGCGGTGAGATCGTGCCAATGATCGTCCGCCAGAGCCACAATTATTGGTGGGTCCACTGGTATTGGGCGGCACTGTTTGTCGCGCTTATTTCGGCCGCACTCTGGTGGGCCTCCTCTGAAGAGCCGTGGGCATTATATCTGCACGAGTGGCTCCGAACTAAAACAGACTACACGTTCTGGAACATCCGGGTGCATGACGCTCTTCTGATTCAACTGTGTGCGGCACTATTTGGCTTTGGGTTGGCCTTTTTTGAACCGGTTAAAAGAATGGTCCTTCCGAGGAAATGGACCGACAAGCAAGTACACCACGCAGCACTCGCCAACTTCGTAGCTTGCGGCTTGATGGAAACACGTGACCGAACGGGGGTATTGATATTCATCTCCCATTTAGAACACCGTGTGGAAATTCTTGCGGACAAAGGCATTAACGAAAAAGTTCCCGCCGGCTTCTGGCAAGAGCAGTCAGATGTTATTGTCAAAGGCATACATAGCAAGAACGCCAGCCAAGCGATCATCTACGCGATCAATGCCATAGGGGAGATGTTGGCCCAAAATTACCCCGCACGCCCCGATGATACCAACGAACTTCCGAACACATTGAGGATGGACGGGTATTCTCAAAGCATCGAGGAAAACACGACCGATCCGGATGACTTCGTGGAAGAGAATTTGGAAAAGCCCGAGTCCTCCATCTGGACAAAAGAAGAGAACGAGCTGGAGAATCTGGGTGACTCTCCAGCCATCGCAACCGAAAGCGCGGACGTAAATGCCCCCGCCGATTTCCCTCCCCCTCCGCTGGACGAGACGCCTGACGTGGAACTGCCAGACGACGATGAACTCACCAATACCAATGCGGAACCGATCTCGGGGCAGGAACCTTCGGATTCACCGCTCGGCGAGCTAGATCTGGAAGAAGAAGACACCCAAACGAACTTCAATATCGGAGATCTGCCCTCCATCCACCTGGAAGACACTTCGCCATTTGGCCGAAAGAACAAGAAGGACAACGATTAAAGTAAAAACTGGCCTACCTTGATGGGTATGAAATTGTGTGATGGTTGTGGTGTGTAGAGTTGCTAATTTGTTTGAGAGTT
>JAGQZV010000290.1 GCA_020435295.1 Bdellovibrionales bacterium
TCCAGTAACGATATGCAGAGGAGTCTTGTCGGTGACTCCCTTAATTAGGACCGCTTCCAAACGTTTGGGATAGGTAGGCGGCAGTTCCGCAAAACTTACCGAAGAAACCAAAATACTTACTAAAACCAGAATTCGCATGAGAGCCCCCAAATAAAAAGCTTTACCCGTCGCGGACAAAGCGCGAATAAATAGTTTCCCCAACATCCTTGGTTCGGGGAAAAACGACAATATGCGATGTGGCGAGTGTATCCATGTCGCGTCAAGATGCTTGAGGAGGCTCAATGAAGGCGTACACCGACTACCTGTACTTCACCACAAGCGAACGAAAATGCCTGGTAAATATCACTGACGATCTGCAGGCTTGCGTCCAAAAAGCCCATGTGAAAGACGGTTTGTGCCTCGTTTCGGCCATGCACATCACAGCGGGTATCTGGGTGAACGACGAAGAATCGGGCCTAAAAAAGGATGTAATGGCTTGGTTGGAAGCACTCGCCCCCGTCAAGGAGCACTACCTCCACCACCGCACTGGGGAAGACAACGCTGACGCTCATTTGAGGGTTCTAAAAGGTGCCTATCTACTTTTGGAACCAGGAGTTCCAAAAGTAGATAGGCACCTTTTAGAACCAGTCAGCTATGACACTGATCGGTTGCGGCGTGATCGTAACCCGTTGGCTCGATCTGAATGGTGACATGCCCAATGTGGTGCTTTTCTTTCAGTAAGCAAGTCACGCGCTTGAGCAGCGGGCCGGGCTCAGCTTTGTCACGCACTTTCAGGTGTACGCTTAGCGCTGGCATCCCACTGGTAAGTGTCCATACATGAAGATCGTGCACCTCCACTACGGCAGAGTCGGCCTCCAGAGCCAGGCGAATCTCCCTCACATCTACCCCTTTAGGCACCCCTTCCAAGAGGACATTCACACACTCAACTAGTAGCCCCCACGCATTAAGAAGGATGAGCACGCCAATTAATACGGACATGATTGGATCCGCTAGTGGCCAGCCAAACTGCCAAACCGCAATACCGGCGACAATTGCGGCGGCAGAACCCAAGGCGTCACTGAATAGATGCAGCCAAACGGCACGCACATTCAAACTGTGTTGACTGTCAGAATGGGTAAGCCACATGGCAAGTAAGTTCACAAAAAGACCACCAACTGCGACGAACGTCATGAGCGACCCACGAATTTCCGCGGGAGTGTTGAAGCGCTGCCACGCCTCATAGAAAATCCAAATTGAGATCACGACCAGCGCAACAGCGTTTACCAGCGCCGCTAGGATCTCGACTCGGTAATACCCATAAGTTTTCTCCGCGGTCGCCGGCTTATGCGCCATCCACATCGCAAAAATACCCAAGGCAATTGCCGCCACATCAGTGGCCATGTGCCCGGCGTCTGCGAGCAAAGCCAACGAATTGGCTGCCATTCCCGCGACCACCTCCGCCACCATGTAGGAGAAAGAAAGTAGCAGCACCCACCACAACTGTTTGCGACTGCCTTGCCCATGTGCGTGTACATGTTCGTGCATTGTCTGCCTCGCTAACCTCTTCTTACCAAGAGCGGAACCTTAAAAAACGGAAGTTCCACGCTCTGCCCCGCAAGCTTCTTTTGAAGGGCGATTTCAAAATCTAAAATCCTGTCGCGCAGGGTAGCGAGATCTACGGGGCGTGAATCTCGGGCCCCCTTTTCTAGATACCCCAGGGAACTGGCTAGCAAGCTCCGCGTCCCTTTCCAGTTTTCGTTCCCGGCATGGTGCAAAGCCACAGCCGTTTGGATGAGACCCTGCAAAAAAGCGTGGCGCGGTCCCATTGCCTCCGCCCAAAGATCCTCCCAAACTTCGTGCGCTTCAAAATATTCGCCCGCGTCAAATAGTTCACATCCCCGATCGAATCCTTCTTCTACAGCCATCGGCACCCCTTCACTCCCCGATACCATGCAATATAACACGCAGAGCGCCGCACTTTCTTTGGCGTTTGCGGTTGCCAATTTGTCACGAAAATTCCCCCAAAACAGTCTCCCAAATGACATTCAGTCTATGATATGGTGCGGCATGATGGTGTCTTACGCTCGAAATTCGAACCTCCCTAGATGGCCCGAACCTTGCACTGGAATTACCTCAAAAGG
>JAGQZV010000291.1 GCA_020435295.1 Bdellovibrionales bacterium
GACTTACAGAACGGCCAGGGCGGCGGCGTAGTTCGGCTCGTCGGCGACTTCGGCCACCAGCTCGCTGTGCAGCACCTTGTCGTGCTCATCCAGTACCACGATGGCACGGGCAGCCAGACCCACCAGCGGACCGGAGGAGAAGGCCACGCCGTAGTCCTGCAGGAAGGAGACGCCACGCAGGGTGGAGAGGTTCACCACCTTGTCCAGACCCTCGGCGCCGCAGAAACGGGCCTGGGCGAACGGCAGGTCGGCAGAGATGCACAGCACGACGGTGTTGTTCAGGGCGCTTGCCTGCTCGTTGAACTTGCGCACGGAAGTGGCGCAGGTCGGGGTGTCGACGCTCGGGAAGATGTTCAGCACTTTACGTTTTCCCGCATAGTTGTCCAAGGTAGCTTCCGACAGGTCCGTTTTGACAAGGCGGAATCCAGGCGCAAGATTTCCCGTCTTGGGTAGGTCTCCCGCTGTGTTCACTGCGTTTCCTTTGAGCGTAATCTTGGCCATGTGCGTTCTCCTTATATTTGTTGGGCTTGATCTACCGGAAGCCCCACGCGAACGCAAGGCATCTCCTTCGTCTGATTTGACATTGGTTTACCACTCACAGGAAGATAGTGGTTTCCATGCGACTAATCGGCAGCCATTTCCTGCGCTCACGTACCGGGCTCGAATCGCCCGGAATTGAAGCGATACAAATGACCATTTCTCCGGCCCTTTTCGGTGCCTGTACGCTGCTCTATTCGGACGTCCCCAACCAGTTTCTGCCGCCGCTTTTGGCGGCCGCCGTGGTCACGCTGGCCTGGATCCTCGGTGCCTTCCAATTTCGGCGTTCGCCCATTTGGGGCCTGGCATTACTGGCGGTTTGTACTGCGTGCTTCAGTGCCCTCGTGGTCTGGCACTACAGGCACCAACCAACCTTGGCTTTTGTCTTGCTGGGCCTTGCGCTCTTTCATCTAGGTTGGGTCTGGCAGGAGACCCAGTGCTCGGGCCCCCTCAAACATTGGCGCACTAGTTTAAACGTCTCGGTGCGAGACTCTTCCATTACTTGTCTAGTGCTGTGGTTTGTCCTTGGTATTCTGCGTCTACTCGACAAACCGCTTTGGTTCCGATTGTTGATGTCGGCCAATGCTGTTGTCATCGCGTTTACTTTGGGGCTTCTTTTTCTAGACAGGCGCTCCCAGCAAAAAAGTAAAGCCATTAAGGGAATTGCGGTCGCGTTGGCGGCCTTAGTGGGGTTTGAAACATACGCCATCACGCCGTTTGGGCACTGGCTAGTTCTATTGGTCCCGCTATTTGCTTTTTGGGTGCACTTGCAAACGAAAGAGCAAACCGTAAGAGGGGTTCTAGAAAGCATACTCGTACGTCCCCAACTCACCATTGTTCTCTTTTTCGCGTGTCTATCTTTTTTGGGGGCTCTTTTCTTGCTTATGCCGGAGGCTTCGGCGGGCGACAAGGTATCGGGTCTGGATGCCGCGTTCACCGCTGTGAGTGCAGTGTGTGTAACGGGTCTCATTGTGTTGGATACGCCTGTCGATTTCAGCTATTTCGGGCAGGGCGTGATCCTTTTTCTGATCCAAGTAGGCGGGCTTGGAATAATGGCTTTGTCGTCCATTGCTGCGTTCATTCTGGGGCGTCGCCTTTCTATTCGTCAGGAGGATTTGGTT
The DNA here is from genome assembly GCA_020435295.1 of Bdellovibrionales bacterium. GTDB lineage: Bacteria > Bdellovibrionota > FAC87 > UBA2466 > JACKAF01 > JACKAF01. Next base: position 1,659 of record JAGQZV010000291.1, read on the forward strand.
GCAGGAGCCTCCGGGTACCAGCAGCGCAGTGAAATCCGTAGCCTCTTGCGAGACATTTTACGAGTTACTTTTGCGTTCGAGGGCCTGGGGACCTTGCTGCTTACCATTGGCTTTGTCCTGGACGGGATACCGTGGACGGAGGCGATTTGGCCGGCACTTTTTACCTCCATTTCGGCATTTTGCAATGCGGGCTTTGCGCTCTTTAGTGACAGCCTGGTCGGTTACCAGGGGAACGAACTGGTGTTGCATACCGTCGGCGCTCTCATTGTCTTCGGAGGGCTTTCGCCAGGCTTTTTGCTTGCGCTGTTCAGATTGCGTGAGGAGCGCAGCGCGCGCCTGCAGCTAAAGGCGGCGGGAGTCATGACGGTCGGATTGTTGTTCTTGGGTTTTGTACTCATCTTGAGTTTGGAATGGTCCAATGCACTCAGTGGAATGAGTATT
>JAGQZV010000292.1 GCA_020435295.1 Bdellovibrionales bacterium
CTTCTCTATTACTACCCTTTTGCGGTCCCGAAACCCACTATGCAGTCGTTCTGGCTTTCAGTTTTTGTTTGGCTCGTTTGTGCGCCCGCTCTCGCGGTGGACTCCCTCTCGCGTTATCTCGAGGAGGGCAGTTTCCGCGTGCTTACGGTCGAGGATGGCGAAGCCATTTGCGTCGACCCCATTTCCCCTAGCTTCTATTTCGAACGTTGGGCTGTCGCCGATCCCCACGGAAACCGATACGTTCTAAACCTCGCTCCGCCGATTCGGGTACTAGAGCACCTTGCGGTCCATCAATTTTTGGAGGCTCTCGGCATCGCGCACGTTCCCGCTTACCCCGTCTTCGTGCGACGCGGAACCAACGGGATTCCGACTGCCGTGGTCGCACGAGAGATTGGCGCCAAAGATCACGCCGGTGAACCCAAACTCGCGGAACGCTACGGCGAAATCGGTGAGAGCGGCGACTGGATCCCGGCTTTTCTCCAGCCCGAATGGGTGGATCTCAATCCGATGGCGTCCCCGGAAGGAGGCGGATTGCCGCCTCTTACTTTAGTCCAACTGGAAGAGTTGGCGGAGGCTTATCTTGCCGTGCACGCCCTGCGTGCGATCGGCTACTCAGTGAATATCGTTAACGGCCACCCGCTCGTGACTTTTGTGCGCGGGCCCTTCCTTCAAGAAAATCTGAGCAGCGAGCGAGCTCTTGAGAAAAATTTCTGGGATCGGGAAAAACACACACAGTACTACCCGGCAGCGCAACTCTGGGAACTCAACGACTCGCAGGTCACTCACTTCATGCGTCACACGAGCGCTTTTATCGGCAGACTAGAAGCACTTAAGCGGGAAGATATACTTGATCGCCTTTTTACGAACTACTTTCGAGAATTGGAATCCTTTTGGTGGGCGCAAGACGCCGGGCAAAGACCCACAAACTACACGCGGACAACGCTCTTCCGACTCCTCAACAGCACTATTGATTCCATACGTAAGGACTTTACAACGTATCTCAGAAAACGAGTGGGTCGTAACTTCAAAACTACTCCCCAATTCATGGCAACAGGCGGGGCGGCCTTGTCTCAACTGGCGGTGAACACGCCTTTTGTCGCCGCTCCATCTTGGACGCCACCGGCCAGCATTGCGGATCTAAGCCCCATACAAGAGGCAGGCCCACGGCACAATATGGCTAAAGAGATCTTGCTCGGGCTGGCTCTCGCTCGAGAAGATGAACGAACCGCGGTACTTTCACGTTGGAGAAATCCGTCCTTTGATCCGATTGCGACGTTGCTCAAAGATGCCAAAGGAGAAAACAAACTGCACCCAATCTATCAGGATCCTTTTCCCGGCCCTAGTCGACTCGAAAACGCCGATCCCCCACAGTTCTTCGTCAACATTCACGCACCCAAGACGCTTCTCGTCGTCTCACCCAACGATACCGAAGGAAGGCTGATTCAACAATTTGCGATGCGCTTGGGTCCTTACCTAGAGTTGTCGGTATACCGAGGCATTCACGGTCAAGGCGATGCCCTCAGCGAAGAGGATGCTTATGATATCCGGTTTCACGCCGAAGCCGGTGGTTTCAAACGCATCATCCTCTGCGAGTTTGGCGACACTAAAAGAAACGTGTTCGACAGGATGCGGTTTCCGGGACTAGAGTCCCTTATCCACCTCGATCATCATCAAGCGCGCGTCCACCACTTTTCCACTGCCGAACAACTGTTTCATCTCTACAACTACCACCCAAGCCTTTCGGAGTACTTGGTGGCGGTACGCGATCGCTCCGGACCTTACGGTTTCAAAGACTTCGGCTATTCGGCAGAACAAGTGGGGCATTACCTGGCGGCTTATGGAAACCGTGAAGTAGATAACCTACTGGGAAACTACCGTCCTTTTTTCCAAGAGCAGCCCAATCAAATCTACGAAGTGGAGTATGAAGGTTCTGTCGAAGCACTCGGCACACCGTTCGGGCTGGTGAGCTACCCACACATCGCAAATGTTCTTGCCGTCGGGCGCAGTCGCCTTAGTTTCATTGGGGTGGCGCCGGTGGTGACACGCCTGCAAACTCAATTCCAAAGGGAGAGGACCCGCTGGCGTCAGCGTCAATAC
>JAGQZV010000293.1 GCA_020435295.1 Bdellovibrionales bacterium
TTCGCCCTCCTGAAATCGAACAAAGTTCGTATCAGCGATCCAGCGCTGGAATTCACCCGGTACGTGGCGCGCCAAAGAGCCAAACGCCGCAACCACTTCCTCCAGCGTCCTCACATCTGCTGGCGCCGCAGCAGGAACTGTATTTAAGGGGTCTGTTTCCGTCGGATTCACATGCGTGAGAAAACGATCCGCCAATTCGTCGGCACGAGCCAATGCTGTAGCTGCTTTGAAGTTCTTTTCTCCGGATGGGCGCGATGTCCCAAGGCGGGTGGCCACCATGGGCAAAAGGCTGTGATCCGGAAATCGCAGCAAATTTTCTGCCGTTGCAAACCCCTTTAGCCCTTTTGTGTAATGGCTACGCACTTCCCTGCGATCGCCGCTAGGCAAGAAGGACAAAAACAAATCTTCCCCTTCACGACGCACATAACTCATGTGTCTCCAGGTACCGAATTTGTGCGTGAGATTTTCCCAATACTTAAATTGCACCACTAGGTTGTAGTAGAGCCGCTCGAGATTGGCGTAATTCATGACCCAGATGGCCTGCGGTCGGCCGCCCTGTCGACCAAACTGCACTGTGGCGCTCCGCCCGTGCCGGGTTACCTGGATCATGGAGTTGAGATCGTGGCCTTTCTCGCCGTCAAACTTAGTCCCGTCCCAGATGTCTCTATGGATGCTTAGGCCGGTGGAAAGTGGCTGCACGCGTGCCAGCGCACGGGCTGCTTTTCCTTCTACTCCTTCTAATTGTCGATCCTTCAATAGCCTTCGCGTTTCAAACTCAAACGCGGCCAGATATTCCTTGTTACCGAGTACATTTTTTTCGACAAGCTTAAGATCGACTTCGATTGGACCAAATTCTGGCTTTGCACCCAAATTCTGCCACGTTAGGTGCGACAATTGCGGGCTCTCGGAGCGGGCGCTCACGTCACTGTCTGGCTTCAAAAAGAAAACCCAAAACAAGTCGGAAATCGCATAGGTGGCACCCTGCCCTTTGCACACATCGCCCCGGACGAGCGCGTCCACAATCACGCGTGCGTTTTCAAGCAAAAACGTATAGCGAAGTTTGGAGGGGATGGGTTCAAAGTAGATAAACTGATTGGAGGAATCATAACCGGGGAGCTTCTTCAACTCCCACTTGGGCGAACCTTCCAAAAAGAGCTTTCGGTAACGGGCAAGCGTGCGCGGACCAATTTCCCAAGGCACGTGGTTTTTTTGAGCGATTAAACCTGTGTGCTTCTCGAAACAATAGTAAACACGATTCGTTTTTGGGTAATCCGTGACAAGTTCGGTGCGAATTTCCTCAGGAGCCTCACAGGACTTGCTTGAACGAAAAAGCCGATAGAACTCACCCGGCATTTGCGAAAAATGGAGCCGGTGCGAATACACATGCTCAAACAAGTAGCGCGCTACCAACTGCTGGCGCTTGTCGCCCCCATTGAGGAAGCGCTGCCACTCGTTGATGATCTGCGGTTGAGACGGGGTGGTGAGTGTTGCGACTGCTTTTACAGAGGGCGCCGGCGCGCCGTCCGCAACATAGGATTCGAAGCGGTCAAACTCTGCCTTCGTAAGCTGAGGCACGCCAAAGGGCATGCGCACCAAAGGGTTCTCTTTCAAAAAAGCTCGCGCCTCTTCCGGCGTCGCCTTGCACTCAAATTTATAGTCCTTATATATATTGCGTTGGAGCGTATGGACCGCTTCGTTCTCTAGCGGAAAAAGCTCCCTCGCCGAAACCCCTTCCGCGTCTGTCTCGAGCGCGCTCTTAATGTTGTCTCGTCCCTGAGCTAAGAACTGATAGAGAATGGAGGCCTTGAGGTTCTGCTCCTTGGTTTGTCCAGCCGTATCGGAAACTACCGGAAAGAAGCCTTTGGCCCGCCACGCCGCAAGTGATCCCGCGTCCTGCATGCGGGTAGCTCCCGCTTCCATTCGCCCCACCCGCGTTCGGCTGTAGGCAAGTTCCATGTGGCCACCCCGCCGGAGTTCTTCGTACGCGCCCAGCTTGAGCTGGCAGGGGGAATCCGTGCACCCATGGCAGGCCACGCAACGCCTTCCCAAGAGGGGCTGAATTTCAGTCAAAAAGCGCTCGGACTT
>JAGQZV010000294.1 GCA_020435295.1 Bdellovibrionales bacterium
ACTCAACCAAGTTCTTTGCGATCTCCGATCGCCCCTGATCCCCGCGCGTCGTCACAACATTGTCGCTGTTCTGCGAAAAAAACTCTGCGGTCACCTTACGCATGAGGGTTTGGTTGGACTCGCGGTACAATTCCGCAAACTGCGACTCAATATTCCAGTAGCGCTTACCTTCGCGCGTTTCATAAAGATGGAAACCTAGAATGCCCAGCTGCGCATCGGTCAGCGTCGAGCGGAACAAGTACTCTTTGCTCGTCGGCTCACGCGGCGAGATAGAACGGTCCGGCTCTGCCGCGCCGGGCCACAACCACACTCCAGCCGCCCAAATGGCGCTGCTTGCTAGAAGTGCCGCCTTTGCATTTTGAATTTGACCCCGTGTCACAAGTCCTAGGATAGCAGGTTTGGCACGCAGAAGTAAACTTCTTGGCATAAAATGTGCATGTACAGTTTCTGTACACCCCACCCGGGGCCCTAGCAATAGAAACGCACCCTGCTCAGTGGTCTCGCCCCCCAAAGTAGCGTAAAATAAAAAGAAGGCACTAGCCCTCCCCACTCTATCCAAACCAATGTCAGTAAGAATCATGAAGACCTCCTGCAAAAATTTGGGCGCGCAAATGCTTTGGATCGGCTTGGTGGCCATGATGGTGTCCACTGTTTCGCCTGCGTCGGAAACACTAGACGAACTCTACGCCAACCGCTCCATCATCCCGCTTGTTACGAACTGGGAGGCGTACCCTGTTTACGCGGACTACGTGGAAAAAGCATTAGCCGAGCGGTTGGAAGCCGATCCGCGCTTTGAGAGTTCGGAACAAACTCGTCGCATTGGACGCTCCGAACTCAAGAAGTTGGGCGTCACTCGCCTAAGCGAAAGTGAGGTGGTGGTATCGGACAAGAAAACAGAAGATTCCGATGAGCAAAAAATCACCTTGGAGCTTGCACCTATCCGCCCGTTACTGGGTGTGCTAGTAGAAATGGGCGTCCACTCGGTCCTATTTGGAGAGATCAATCTTGCCCCCGAGACCTTCCGGTTGGATCTGTACCTCGTCAATGCACGTACCGCGGAACTCATGGCCGTTGCCCGACAAAAAGTCCAAGATCGATTCTCGCTAGACAGTTTCTCCACTGCGGCGAACTCCGCCTTTGAAACCCTGCTGCGGAAACTTCCGTTCGACGGTACCGTCGTCAAAAGAGAAGGTTACCGGGTTGTGCTAAACATAGGCGAGCCCCTTAAAATCGGGGACACCGTTCCCACCTACACGCTGGAAAAGCACGGCGGGGAAATGCGCCTGGAAGAAACCGGGAGTGTGGAATTGTTGCAGGTGGAGCAAAGCATTTCATTTGGGAAGATCCTGGTCGAAAAAAAGCCAAGAGAGGTCACTCAAGGCAATAAGATACGAATCCCACTGCTTCACCCAGTAGCCGAAGCCACTGAAGGGATGATAGAAGAAACTAAAAGAGAGCTTGCTTCCGAAGCGCTTGAAATCGGACCGAAGCGATCGCTAGGCTACGTCGGACTCGATCTCGGAGCTAATCTCGTCAACGTCAGCAGCCTGACTGCAAACGGGTCCGGTCCTAGCCAAAGCCTCATCTACCCCGGCGGAAATCTAAATGTGGAGCTGTGGGTAACCCGCGACATGTTTTTCGACCTGGATTTCCAACTTGGCCTGACGACGGTAAGTGGTTCGGGCTCAGCTCTAAACTCCAATATCAACGGACTGCGCGGCATGTTTGGCTATCATTTCTACTTGGAGGATAGCCAGCTCAGCCCGTCGGCGAAAATACGCGTAGGCTTTGCTCGCCGCCAATTCAAAATAGACACCTCTAGCAACCCAAACTCCCTGATTGATACGACCTACGCCGGCATGCTCTTTGGCGGATCGGTAGACTTCCCAATTTCTGAACGCCTGGCTCTCGGACTTGATATTAATACACTGATCTTTAACTCCGTTTCGGAAAGCCCTACCTCCTCAGGTGAGGTGCTCGGCTCTTCTAATTTTGATCTCACTCTGCGGGCGATCTACCGCTTCAACCCCGTAGTCGATGTCGCCGCCAAATTCCAACTCGCCCAGAACAGTGCCGAATTTGA
>JAGQZV010000295.1 GCA_020435295.1 Bdellovibrionales bacterium
ACGCCGTAAAGCTGTGGGGAGTTCCGCTTATTACCGGGGGCTACTACCCGTTTAACTCCGCCATTTTCCGAGATTACAATGCGGCCTACCTACTCGATCCAGCAGCGGGTGTTTTGGAACGCGACGTTTATTACAAAAATATTCTATTGGCTTTTGGGGAATACTTCCCATTTGGGGAGCGATTTCCCAAACTCTATTTGTGGTTCCCTCAAGTTTCAAATTTCAAACGTGGAACCAACCAAAATCCCTTTTCCTTGCGTGATGGCACTAAGCTAGGAGTCACCATCTGCTATGAAGCCATCGTGCCTTCTTTTTATCGCAAGGTTGTAAGCAACGGCGTACAAGCCGTCGTCAACCTGACAAACGATTCATGGTTTGGTCCAACTTCCGAACCTTACCAGCACGCCGCCCTGTCGGTATTCCGAGCCATTGAGACACGTGTCCCCTTGTTTCGCGTTACGAACACGGGAATCTCGTTCACGGTCGATTTGATGGGGCGAATGAGTGAAACCACGCCCGTTTATGCTGAGGGAGTCATCAACAATGTTGTACCAATTCCCAAAGAGCCACCACTTACACCCTACGTTCTGTTCGGCGATTGGTTTGTGATTGTGTGTATCTTAATCGCACTTTCTCTGGTATTTTCAAAGCATGTGGCCCTTCTTGTTCGATCTGGACATCGCCGGAGTTCACCTTAAGCCGCCAACCTACGGAGTATTGCTCGCGATCGCGTTTTCCGCCGGTTACTTTGAAGCTCTGCGCCGATCCAAACCAATGGGTCTGGAGGCAAAGCACGTAGAGAATATTTTCCTGCTCGTGGTCCTGTCCTCCGTCATCGGGGCCCGCATGTTTCACGTTCTGTTTGAGGACCCAAGCTACTACTGGCAACACCCCACTGAAATCATTGCCATCTGGAACGGTGGTTATACGCTCTACGGCGCGCTAATCCTGTCTCTTGTTTGTGGTGTAATTTACACGAGGTTAACGAAGATCAATTATCTCGCCTACGCCGATCTTGCGGCCACAAGTGTCGCCTTGGGAATTGGGATCGGCCGTTTGGGTTGCTTCTTTGCTGGCTGCTGTTGGGGAGCCCCGACCAAGATGCCTTGGGGCGTAACTTTCTCACACCCAGAGTCCTTTACCGATGTGCACCTGAAGCACATTCCGTTGCACCCCACACAGATCTATGAGTCGATTGGATGTTTCTTGATTTATGGCTACATCTCTTGGCGAGCCAAACGCCACCGTTATCAAGGGCAGCTGATTTTCCACTTCTTGATCGCGTACAGTTTTCTGCGCTACCTCGTCGAAATATTCCGAGGTGACACCTACCGCGGCTTTGTCCTTGGTGGGGTGTTCAGCTACTCGCAATTCATCTCGCTGAGCTTCGTTCCGATAGCGCTTCTCGGCATTTGGTACTGCCGAAAACACAAACCACTAAACTAGGCACTCGCTTTCAAAGCACTATCCAGATCCACCCAGAGGTCTTCCAGATTTTCAATTCCCACTGACAATCGCACCAGGGTGTCTGAGATCCCAAGCTTAGCGCGCATTTCTGCGGGCACCGAAGCGTGGGTCATGATAGCTGGGTGCTCCGCAAGCGACTCGACTCCACCCAAGCTCTCCGCAAGACCAAAAACCTTGAGCTGTTCCAGAAAACGCCGGGAATTGTCGAGATTGCCTTTAATAAAAAAGGTGATCATGCCGCCAAATCCGGTCATCTGCTTCTTGGCGACCTCGTGCTGCGGGTGAGAGCTCAGGCCCGGAAAAATCACTCTTTCCACTTGGGGGTGTCCTTCGAGCCGCTTAGCAATCTCCATGGCACTTTTCTCGTGCTGGGCCATGCGAAGCGCTAGTGTTTTGATACCTCTCAGGACCAGCCAAGAATCGAAAGGCCCTTGCACACCTCCCTGCGAGTTGTGCAGGTGCGCGAGGCGCGCCGCCAACTTATCGTCGTTGGTGACCAGAGCACCACCCACTACATCGCTGTGGCCGTTCAGGTACTTGGTCGTACTATGAAGAACGATGTCTGCGCCGAGCGAAAGCGGCTGCTGAAAGTAGGGAGTAGCAAAGGTGTTATCGA
>JAGQZV010000296.1 GCA_020435295.1 Bdellovibrionales bacterium
CACTTTACCAAGATCGTCTTTGATGGCTTGGATTGTCTTTTCCTTGATCTCATCAGAGAATGCATCCCCATTGATTGTCTTTGCGTAAACGCCAGCCTCGTGGGCTGCTTTTTCAAAGGCGGCTGTGTTGTACCAACCGGCAGATGCTGGGCGGCCGTTATTCGCTGGGCGCTCGAAGCAGACACCGAGTGTAGCGGCGCCATTTCCAAAGGTAGACACGATGCGTGATGCAAGCCCATACCCTGTGGAGCTGCCGATGACTAGAACCTTCTTCGGTCCAGAAGTTGCGCCTTTTGCGTGTTTCTTGACGTAATCGATCTGTTCTTTTACGTGCGCTGCGCACCCTTCGGGATGGGAAGTGATACAGACAAAACCTCGAACTTTGGGTTTGATAATCATAGGTACTAACAGCGTAGAGGTGCGGCTCGGTCTTTCAACTTAAATTTCACCTTGTTTTAGTGAATGGGATAGAGCCAGTAACGCTTACTCTTTGTCTGAAAGTGCTTTGCATCCTTATGCCAGCGCTGGATAAAGCGATCAACTCGGGCATGTGCCCCCTTTTGGGTGATTTCCTGCCACCAGGCGTTAGAGCCAACGTGCTTATTAAACAGGTCTTGCTCGTTTTTGGAGGCTGCGGCAAAGGGGTTGCCTCCGCTCCATTGGCAGGCGAGCTGCATCATGTGAAAGCTTAATTCAGTCGGACGATGCCTGGCCCAGTTTTTGACAAGAATATAAACCCCTTCTTTGGAGCGTCCCTTTTTGTCCGTAACAGTGAGTATCTTATAGGCGAGGCCGGGGATCTGTCGACGTTCGAGTGCAGCCTTAATTTCTTGTGCGGATTTACCGGGATAGGAGAGAAGGCGAAAGGGATAGTCCGTCCCAATGCCGTGCTTAAAAGATCCAATCTGTGCCCCAAGTCCCGTCATGGGATAGCCAATTGCTGCACCAATAGTGGGAATGTTGGGCGAAGTGGGGACCCAGCTAAGCCCCGTTTCTGGCCAGAGCATGTTGCGCGTCCAGCCTTGCATGGGTATTACCGAGAGTTTCCCCTGGGCTCTGGTTTTGTCTGGAATATTGAGCATGCCCGGCTCTTTTTTGAGCATGAGAGCGAGTTCTCCCATGGTCATACCGTGTACGTATGGGACGTTGAAGGGAGCGAGAAAGCCTTGCCATTCCTTGTCTAGCGGAGGGCCATCCACTAAGAGGCCTCCCTGTGGGTTGGGTCGATCGAGGATGACGACCTCAATGCCTTTTTCAAAACAGGCCTCTATGGCGTATTTCATCGTTGCACAGTAGGTGTAGGAACGCGTGCCAAGGTCTTGGAGGTCGACGACCAAAACGTCGATGTCCTTCAGCATGTAGTCTGCTGGTTTGCGATATTTACCGTGCAGTGAGTACGCGGGAAGGCCTGTGTGCGTGTCGATTTGGTCTTTGATTTTTGCGTTGGCTTGCTCCTTGCCATAGATCCCGTGTTCTGGGCCAAATAAGGCAACAAGATGCACGTCTTTGCTTTTCCACAGTACGTCGATTGTGCTGACTCCATTGCGGTTGACGCCTGCCGGATGTGTGAGAAGGCCAACGCGCTTTCCTTTAAGGGGTTTGAACCCTTCTTTCTCCAAAACATCGATGCCGAGGTGAATCTTTTGGAAACTCGGTGAAGCAGCCCCAGCTAGGCACGCTATGGGGTTTAGTAAAAGTGAAAAAAAAGCGAGAATTAAGGAGAGGCTAAGACTTTGGAGGCGGAGTTGAGTCATGCCTTAGTTCTTGCTTCCTTGACTTCCAATGTCGAGACCCGATTCGGTAAATGGCACTGGAAATAAAGCCACAAAAATATCCAATGATGGCACCGCCGACCATCGTATACCCGAATATGCTAAACCCTTGTCGTACGGCTCCGGCGGCTTTTTTTGCCGTTTCAGGATTGGCAATGTCCTGAACTTCAGCAGGAAGTGCAGGTGCGCCGCCCATAAAGGATAAAATGAACTTCCCTGTGTAGTAGTCTGCGATGTAGATGGGAGGGACTGTTAGTGGATTGGATATGAATTGTAAGGCA
>JAGQZV010000297.1 GCA_020435295.1 Bdellovibrionales bacterium
CGACGAGTCTGAGTTTGCGGCGGCGTTGCCGTTGTAACCGCCTCCGCCCGCACCCCCGGATCCGCCGTAAAAATTACTGATGTAAACGTCATCGTAGTTGCCGGCGTTGCCTCCACCTTTGCCACCGGCGGCGCCTCCTGCGCCGTTCTCCCCGTCATTGGTAAGTGCTACGTAGTTGGCGTGTCCGCCTCCTCCTCCTCCTCCGGCGCCTTGTCCGACTACGCCGCTTGAACTGGCTGTACCGCCGAGGCCTTTTCCTAAGTCGCCAGCACCGACGTCGCCAGAAGTGCCGTTGCTACCCGTAGAGGCGCTGCTTCCTTGTCCGCCAGCACCCCCAGCACCACCACCGCAGCAGGCGGTTCCGCCCGCTGGGGTCTCCGTGTTGGTGAGCGACACCTGCGTGCCGCTTTGGCCGTTGAGATCTATCGTGCCCGACACTTGCATGTCGCCCTGGACTCGAATGGTTAGAGGGGTGTTTACGCTGGTCCCCGTTACCGTGTACCCGGCGTCCAGTGTGAAGCTCGTAAACTGGTAGGTGCGTGAACTATCGAGTTTGATTTCAGTGGGAGTAGCGGGGGCATCGGTGTCGAAATTGGAATAGGTCGAGTTGTCAAAAGCGCCGTCCGTGCCGTTCCCGATGCTCATCGAATCATCTTCGCCGCCATCGTCGCTGCGATCGACTACGTGGGGGACGTGCAATACGCCTCGTGCGGCATTCCACACTCCAGTGCTTGTACCCGTTTCGTTTTTTGTGACAGTAGAAAAGTTTTCCGAAATTGAGCCTGCGTAGGCAAGGCGGCCGAAAAGACAAGCGAGGGCAAAGATGGCGGGAAAACGCTTCATGAGGCCTTTGAGAGAGCCGGAGTATCCAGTAAGGGGACGATCACGCGAAAACAGGTTCCATCGTTTGGGGCGCTATAAGCCAGGATCACATCCCCCCCGAAGGCGCGTGCGTAGCGGCGGGCGATGGATAAGCCGAGCCCAGTACCCTCTGCCGGTGGTTTAGTTGTGAAACCCTGCTCAAAGATTTTTTCTTTCTGCGCGGGAGCGATCCCTTTCCCGTTGTCGATGATATCGATAAAAAGCTGATTGTCTTCGTTGTGTGTCTCGACGCGGATGAAGGCATTTTGAATATTGTTTTGTTTGAGGGCCTGAAAGGCGTTTCGGATAAGGTTGGTGAGGATTTGGATGAGTTCGTCCCGATTTAGGTGAGCGCCATCGCGTTCTGCTTCCAATTGGGTTTGCAACTTTACGCCTGCTTTTTCAACAATATCTTGGAGTGTGAGTACCGCTTCGCCAATGGCCGCGTGGCATGGGACTTCGTCTTTCATCGTTGAGGAGCGGACGAGTTCACGCATGCCGTCCACGATACGCTGGATGCGGCCTGCCTGATCTTTTACGAAGTGGATATCCCCGCCGAGTTGTTCCTGTTGCTGCATCCAGTACAGTGCGAGTTGTTTCAAATTGGTGAGATCTTCTTCAAACAGTGAAGCATTTTTCAAAACTTTCGAAGGGGTAGCAAGCGCTTCCACTAGCTTTTTCATTCCCCCTTTTTGGTAGTCCGTTTCCCAGGCAGTAAGAATATCGAGAAACTGTTCCGCGGGGCTGGCTTCCTGGTTATTGACGTATTGGTCAACGCGTTCCATGCGTCCCACTATGGCAGTTAGCGGATTGAGGACTTCATGGGCGGTGCGGCCTGCGACCTCTCCGGCAGCGGCTAGTTGCGCTGATTTGACAAGCTTATCTTGAATTTCTTCGATAGCTAGATTCTTTTCGCGTAATTCTTGTGTGCGTTCTGCCACCTTTTGCTCTAGTTCGCGGTTGTGGCGTTCAATGGCTTCGCGCGATTCCTTAAGAGCGTCTATCATCTGGTTGAAAGTGAGTGCGAGCGTTTGGACTTCGTCTCTTGAGTGCACCTCAATTTTAGTGCTGAGATCCCCTTTTCCGATCCGTTGCGCGCTTTCGGTTAAACGGTGTAGGTTTTTCGTGAGTCCTCGTGAGAAGAGTACGCTGATTAGAA
>JAGQZV010000298.1 GCA_020435295.1 Bdellovibrionales bacterium
TGGGAGCCGGGAAAACAAGTTTTGTGCGAGCCTGCGTGCAAGCCCTAGCGCAACGAAACAAAAAGCCGATCCCACGGGTTGTCAGCCCCAGTTTTGTTATCCACCAGCAGTATGATCTTAATCCTAGCGTGGATCATTTTGATCTCTACCGGCTTGAAAACGCTTCGGAAAAGGATCTACTCGAAATAGGCTACTACGAAGCCCTGTCTCGTGCCGAGGCGGGAAGCTTCTTGTTTGTAGAATGGCCCGAAAAAGCGCACTCAGAGGACCTCTTGCACCTGGATGCCGTGCTCACCATTTCTCTAGACGGAAACACCCGAGTCGTTCACGTGCGAACGGGCTCGCCTTGAAAAGATCCGTTGGCCGGGAAACGCGCCTATGATAGCTAAGGATCTTTCACAGGAGGGGAGTGTGCCCGTTTATCTCGGTGTTTCTATTGCGAACTACCTTCTGGTGATGATCGGAGTAGCGATCTGGTCACACAAAAAAGTAAAAGATGAAAAAGACTTTATCGTAGCTGGCCGGCGCCTGCCCGCGAGTCTTGCTACCGCCACGCTACTCGCCACTTGGTTTGGTGCGGGTACACTGCTGACAGCGACGGACGAGATCCGGTATTCCGGTTTGCCGGCGGCGGCCTTAGAACCCTACGGTGCTGGCTTGTGCTTGATTCTTGCTGGCGTATTCTTTGCTCGCCCACTCTGGGAAGCGCAGATTCTCACGCTGTCGGATTTTTACCGCAACCATTTTGGGCGAAAAGCCGAGATTCTCTCAGTCTTTTTTACAGTTCCCGGCTACGTCGGCTGGATTGCCGTTCAGATAGTAGCGTGTGCGGGCATCATAGCGCTTATGTTTGGCATATCCATGCAGGCGGCTATTATCTCGGTGGCTTTGGTGGCAACTTTCTACACTTTGCTTGGTGGGATGTGGTCGGTGACACTCACGGATGCTGTTCAAATGGTCATCATTATGATCGGGGTAGTGATTCTTGGGTACACCACGCTAACCCATGCCGGTAGTGGCAGTAGCTACGAGGGTATTCGCAGAATCTGGGAAGTCACCCCACCGAGATTGCGCACGATGGTGCCGTACCACGATTTGCGAGAGTTCTTTGCCTGGGGAAATCTGCTTGTCATCGCGTCTCTGGGAAACATCCCAGGCCAAGACCTCGCTCAACGAATTTTTTCATCAAAGTCACCACAAGCGGCACGGCAAGCGTGTTTTATGTCCGGAACACTCTACATATTGCTTGGAACCATCCCCGTCCTCATGGGGTTGGCCGCCCGGCAATTGCTCCCGGCCTCGGTAACTCAGGCCGTGCTTCCAGCGTTGGCGCAGTCAATGCTGTCACCGGGCATGTCTGTCGTCTTTGTGCTGTCTGTACTTTCTGTCGTGCTTTCCACCATAGATAGCGCCATTTTGGCGGCGGCTTACCCGCTTGCCGAAAACCTTCTTCGCCGATACGTCCCTGCGCGCGTCTCTTCGCTGAAGCTCTGCCAGTACTCGGTTCTGGCGGTCAGTCTTTGCAGCTTGGTGTTAGCGCTTTCTGGGGCGAAGGCGTACGATTTGCTGGAGAAGTCTTATACCATTTCTCTGGTTGGCCTTTTTGTCCCGCTTTGTGCCGGACTCTACATGAAGCATAAGTTTGAGTCCTCCGCACTCTGGGCGATGGGAGTTGGGGTAGCGGTGTGGACGCTTGAATTCTTCGTTGAAGATTGGGTGCCGGTAGCGACACTGGCGGTGGCTTCGAGTTTTGCGACCTACTGGTTGCATTCTCGCTGGATGGCATTACGGCAAAACGAATTGGAAACTGGGCCGGCCACCACCGCTGCCTCTTAGACCAGAACGCTCCGCGTTGACAGCATGCAACATCCCCTGTATCTCAGGTGTATTGGGCCGGGGGTTGTATGGGGCGAGTACGTTCTACTTTTTTAGCGTTTGTTCTAATATCGGTAGTGCTGAGCTTTCTGTCAGTCGGATCGGCTGCCGCTCCGTCGCA
>JAGQZV010000028.1 GCA_020435295.1 Bdellovibrionales bacterium
GCGCAAGAATGGCCTCTATTTGATCGGGGTGCGCCAGAAGCTCGTCGTAGATTTTTCTCGGTTTTTCGAGCTCCGCCTCCATGGCTTCAAATAGCAACTGTTTAGCTTCGCCCCAGCCAATTCCCGTTCGGTAGCGTTCGCGAAGGCTCGCTACTTGGTCCGGTTTAGCAAAGAGCTTGTAGAGGCTGAATAGCGAAGAGGCATCCGGGTCCTTGGGATCTTCCGGGGCGCTAGAATCAGTCTGTATTTTCATGACGAGCTTACGAAGGCGCTTCGTGTCTGCAGAAAGGGGGATAGTATTGCCATAGCTTTTGCTCATTTTGCGTCCGTCTAGGCCGGGCACGTAGGCCCCTTCTTCTTGTACTGTGGCCTTTGGAACCCGCAGCACGTCGCCATAGGTGTGGTTGAATTTCTGAGCGATGTCGCGCGCGATTTCAAGATGCTGGACCTGATCTTCCCCTACCGGAACTTCATCTGCGTCAAAACAGAGGATGTCTGCCGCCATGAGGACGGGATAGCAGTACAAGCCCATGAAAATCTCTTTGTCGGGATCTTTTCCGTTTTCAACGTTTTGATCCACAGCTGCTTTGTAGGCGTGGGCGCGGTTTAGTAGTCCTTTAGCAGCAAAGCAACTAAGCACCCAGCTGAGCTCGAACACCTCTGGGACGTCGGACTGGCGGTACAAGAGCACTTTGTTCGGATCCAGGCCAAAGGCCAGCCATGTTGCCGCAACTTCACGGGTCAGGCTTTGCATTTCTTTCGGATTATGGATGGTAGTGAGAGCGTGGTAGTCGGCGATAAAAAACAGGCACTGACCCTCAGTGGCGTTGGCCATGCCTAAGGCTGGTCGAATGGCTCCAATGAGATTTCCGATGTGGGGAGTTCCGGTGGGTTTTACTCCCGTTAAAACGGTTTTGGACCGCGCCACTACGCTGCTCCTTGTAGTGCTGCAATCCTATCATCCAAAGAGGGGTGGGTGGCAAACAATGCCATTGCGGCTTTTGCGCGCCCACTGATTTTTAGGGTCGCTAGGGACGGGTGGGCGTCGTCGACGAGCTCTGCACCGCCTTTTAATGACTTTAGGGCGTGAATCATTTTCTCTTTCCCTGCGACGCTCGCACCGCCTTTGTCAGCGCGGTACTCACGGGTTCGGGAAAAGTAATTCACAACGATTGCGCCTAGCAAGCTAAACGCGATTTGGAAAACAATGACACAAATATAGTGGACGAATGGATTGGGGCCACGGTTGCGATCGCGGTCGCCGGAGAGCGCCTGAGAGATTCCCCACGCCGCCACGCGTGCAAAGAACATGACAAAGGTATTGATCACCCCTTGAAGCAGCGTCATCGTGACCATGTCTCCGTTTGCGACGTGTGCCAGCTCATGGCCCAGAACGCCCTCAACCGCCGCGCTGTCCATTCTCTGTATGAGCCCACTGGAAACCGCTACCAAGGCCCGGCGTTTTGAGGGGCCAGTGGCAAAGGCATTCACTTCGGGACTTTCGTAAATGCCAACTTCCGGCATCGCGGGCAGCCCGGCCTTCTGAGCGAGTCGGTAAACAGTTTGTAGCAAATCCCGTTCAAGCGCACTTTGTGGGTTGTGCGGATCGATGACCTGTACGCCCATCATCATCTTGGCCATGACTCGCGACAGAGCGAGCGAAACGAAGGCACCGCCAAAACCGAATACCGCACAGAACCAAAACAGCGATTGGTAGTCCAAACCGTAGGGCGTGATGTAGTTGCCGACGCCAAGTAGCGCAAGCACCACGGTGAGCGTCGTGATCACCAAAATGTTAACGACGATAAGCAAGAACACCCGTTTTGCCATGCTCCGAAATCCTCCGATGCAAAAAGTCGGGAGTCATTTTGGCTGAAAAGATTTTCTTATACAAGAACGTTCGGTTTAAACAGCAGCGTAAATAGAATGTCTTGAGTTTGTCTTGACAACCGTAGATGCGGCCGCGTAAGAATTGTCTTGAATCACAAGTAGGAAAAAGCCTACATTTAGGTGGTTTGGTAACTGGCAGGGAGGCTCCGATTGGAGATTCGTTCACGGGTAGGGCAACTTCTGTTTTCCTGTTCTCGTCCTTTTAATGCCGTGGAGTGTGTGCTGGCCGCGCTCAACGCTGGTGTGTCTCTTGTGGATGCGGATCTCTGCGCTTGGGATCTCAGTGGTATTCGCCTTTCCGGCGTCCCTCTCGACTTTGCAGATTTGCAGGGGGCTCTTCTTTCCGGTGCCGATCTGCGAGGCTGTAGTCTTAAAGGCGCAAAACTAAACCGCGCCCGTTGTGATGCGGCCCGCCTCGATGGGGCGAACTTGTCAGGCGCGGAACTGTGCGGCGCCGATCTCTCGGGGGTGCAGGCCCGGCAGTGCCTTTTTACGGGCGCTGATCTTAGGGGCGCCCTCTACGATAAACACTCCCTTTTTCCCTTCGATGGGACTGAAGCCGAGCGACAGGGTATGCGCCTAAAGTAAAATTTTTCGCATCCGGATGGTTTTAGTTTGGTTGTAGTGGTAACAAGTTTTAGGTAGACATGAATTCCATCTACTCCGAAATTAATGTGCTTAAGCAGCGCCTTGGCCTTCCTGGGCCCGGTGGGGACGCCCTGTTGGAGCTCCTGCTGGAAAACCTCTCCGAGGGAGTTGCTATTGCCGACGCCAATTTCAATCTGCTCGTTTTTAATACTACCGCGGAAGAGATCGTGGGAATGGGAACGGTCCCCGGTGGGCCCGAAGAATGGCAGAAAACCTACGGTTTGTTTGAGCCGGATGAAACCACTCCCATCGCGCCCGACGCAATCCCATTGGTTCGCGCATTGCGGGGTGAGACGGTAGATGGCTTTCTGATGTTTGTGCGCAATCCGAAGCGCCCTGAAGGCGTGCACATCGAAATATCCGCTCGTCCCCTAAAAGGTCCCGACGGTGAAGTGAAAGGTGGGATGGTGGTTTTCGATGACGTCACTCACCGAACTCGCGCGCTCGAAGCGCTCCGGCATTCTGAAGAGCGGTGGCGTAGTTTGGTGGAAGACGCGCCGGATTTCATCATGAATGTTGATCTGGAATATAAAATCCGTTACATCAACCACTCGTTGCCTCCCAAGACGCGGGAAGAGATCGCTGGAACATCCGTTTTTGATTACATTCACCCGTCCGAACACGAACAAGTGGCTGCCATTCTCGCCGTAGTCGCTAAAACCGGCGAGCCCACGCGCCATGATACGTGTGCCGTCAATCCAGACGGGCAGCGTTCCTGGTACACCAGCCGATTGAGTCCCATCTACAAAGACGGCCGGGTAAGTGGATTTACAATCATTTCCACCGACGATACGGAACGTAGAAAAAACCGCGAAGAACTGGCCCAAGCGTACGCACGCATGGAGAGCCACGTGGCGGAACGCACCTTGGAACTTCAAGTAGCCAACCGCCAGCTAAAAGAGTCGCGTGATGAGCTGCGTTCGCTTTATGAGAGAATTGTCACCGTTCAAGAGGCGGAGCGTACACGGATTGCGCGTGAAATTCACGATGTCTTCGGCCAAGTTTTAACCTCTCTTAAGTTCGACATAGCGTGGTTAAATGCTCGTGGTGGCGGGTCGGTGGAGATGCACGAAAAACTTGGCAAGATGGACGAAATCATCGATTCTGCCATCAAGACTGTACGCAAGATTTCTTCCGATCTTCGGCCAGGTGCTCTGGACGATCTGGGTTTGACGGCCGCCATCGAGTGGCAAGTGAAAGACTTTCAGGATCGCACGGGAATCCGGTGCGATTTCGTTAATACGATTGGCGATGCTGGCGTAGAGCAGCAGGATGCCTCGGTAACACTTTTCCGGGCCTTGCAGGAAGCACTGACTAATGTCATGCGGCATGCAAAAGCTTCTTCGGTAAAAGTAGTATTGGAAGAAATTGATGACAACCGGGTGCTAGAGGTTTGGGACGACGGAGTGGGGATAACCGAAGACCAGATCAGTAGCCGGCAGTCTTTAGGGCTTAAAGGGATTCGGGAACGTGTGGCGCATGTTGGGGGCCTGGTTCAAATTGAGCGCTGGGAGCCGACGGGGACGTTGGTTCGTGTTCAAGTGCCGTTGTAAGGGAGAAAGGTAAGAAAGATGATCAACATAGCGGTTGCAGATGATCACGCGATAGTGCGCGAAGGGTTCAAGCAGATATTGTCGGCCTCCGACATCCATGTGACCGGTGAGGCGGAGACGGGTCAGGGCTTGCTGGATTTGGTGTCCAAGCATGACTATGACATGGTGGTTTTGGATATATCGTTGCCTGATCGTTCGGGATTGGACGTTCTGAAGGAACTCAAGAAGACACACCCGCAGTTACCGGTCTTGGTTTTGACTATGCACGCTGAAGAGCAATACGCGCTTCGCGTTTTCAAGGCAGGGGCAAGCGGCTATCTGACAAAGGATTCGGCCCCCTCCCTTCTGGTCACCGCCATTGAAAAGGTTACTTCGGGTGGCAAATACGTCAGCCATTCGCTTGCGGAAAAACTTGTTCTCGACATCGGGGAGCATGGGGCGCGGCCGTTGCACGAGACGCTTTCCGATCGTGAGTTTCAGGTGTTGACTAATCTGGCATCTGGGAAGACAGCGGGTCAGATAGCTACTGAGCTTGGTCTGAGCGTGAAAACCGTGAGCACGTACCGTACGCGCATTCTGGAAAAGATGCACCTACGCAACAATGCTGAGCTCATTCACTACGCAATTCAAAACAAACTAGTTTGAGTGAAGCGTCTCCAAAACCGATCCGCTCGTTGATACTCGGCGGAGTGATCCCTGTTATCGCCTTCACCATAGTAGAAGAATACTTTGGTATTCTTTGGGGCGTGGTTGCCGGAATGGTGTTTGCGATCGGGGAAATAATCGTTGAGTGGACAAAGCAAAAACGTGTAAGCCCCATCACTTGGGGCGGGGGAGTACTCATTCTTCTTCTAGGCGGGGTTTCCATTGCCACTCGAGAAGGGATTTGGTTCAAGTTGCAGCCGGCGTTACTCGAAGGGGTTTTCGGGGCCGTACTGGCCATTTCCTGCTTAATGGAGAAGCCGCTGCTTGTTGTCATGGCGCGCGAGCAGGGCATGTTTAACCGCCTACCAACAGAGTTGGTGCCGCTATTTACAAAGAAATTCTTCGGCTTGACCTGGCGATTGAGTCTTTTTTTCTTTTTGCATACGGCGTTGGCCACGTACGCGGCTTTGCACTGGAGCACCCGGGACTGGGCGCTCTTAAAAGGCGTGGGTTTTACCGGAAGCTTCGTGGTCTATATGATTGCCGAGGTATGGATCTTACGCAAACGGGTGAGCCGCCAGATTGGGCAGGATCGCGTATTCCCGCAGTCCGGATGATATTCAGAAAATTGTCAGTTGGCCGTCGTTTTTCTTAGCTTCAGGCGCAGCCATCCCCAGATGGGCATAGGCAAGCGCAGTCGCGACCCGCCCGCGGTTGGTGCGATTGATAAACCCATTTTGGATCAAATAGGGTTCGTAGACATCTTCCAAAGTTGAGCGCTCCTCGCTAAGTGCCGAAGCCAGCGTTTCTATTCCCACTGGGCCACCATCGAATTTTTCCACAATCGTGCGCAGCAGCTGGCGGTCCATGTGGTCAAGCCCCTTGTGATCCACGTCGAGCATGTCGAGCGCCTGTGCGGCCACGGTTTGGGAAATCACACCCTTGGCCTTAACCTGCGCAAAATCACGCACACGGCGGAGTAGGCGATTGGCGATGCGAGGAGTGCCTCTCGCCCGCTTACTGATTTCCAGAGCCCCGGCCATCTCGATGTGGCACTTTAGAATTCCAGCAGATCGCACAATAATCATCTGAAGTGCATCCGGTGCGTAGTAGTCTAGTCGAAAGACGATGCCAAACCGACCCATTAGGGGTGAAGTCAGTTGACCCGCTCGCGTAGTGGCGCCGATTAAAGTAAACGGCGGCAAATTCAATTTCATCACGCGTGCACTTGGCCCTTGGCCGAGCACGATATCCAAATGGAAATCCTCGAGTGCCGGGTAGAGAGTTTCCTCAACCACTCGGTTCAACCGGTGGATCTCATCTACAAAAAGAATGTCGTGCGGGTTGAGGTTGGTCAGAATGGCGGCGAGATCGCCAGATTTCTCCAGGGCCGGCCCGGAGGTGGAGACAACCTGAACACCTAACTCTTTTGCCACGACGTGCGCGAGCGACGTTTTTCCCAAACCCGGCGGGCCATGTAGCAGTAAGTGATCCATGGCCTCTTTGCGCTCTTTAGCAGCGTCGATAAAGATCTTCAGCTTGTCCTTAAGCGCGGTTTGCCCGATGAAATCTCCGAGTAGGCGTGGTCGTAGCGAGGTATCCGTCCGAATGTCTTCAGCTTGCTGCTGGTAACTCAAAAGCGGGCTTTCTTGCTCTTCCATTAGTTGCTCAAATGTTTGCCCGCGATGCGACCGGATAAATCGGCCAATAGTCGCTTGAGGGCGGCTTCAAAACTGACTTTTCCCAAGTCCTCTTTTTCGCAAAAACTGTCGAGTGTTTGCTTAAACTGATTCGGCTGGTAGCCGAGGTGTACGAGAGCCAACGACAGGTCTTCACGTAGACTTTGCGAGAGCGTAGGGGCCTCCGATTCAGGGTTGTGCCTAAGGTTATCCTGAATTTTACTAAGCCACGCTAACTTTTCTACTTTGGTTTTAAGCTCTAGAACAATTCTTTCCGCTGTTTTCTTACCAATGCCTTGAGCGCGCGATATCTCCGCCGAGTTCTTCTGGAGGATCAATTGTGCTAGTGGCTGGGCTCCGTGTTCACCGAGGAGTGAGAGAGCGCTCTTAGGGCCCAGCCCAGAAACGCTGAGAAGGACTCTGAAAAATTGTTTTTCTTCTTCAGAGGCAAAGCCATAAAAGGCAAACACACTTTCCTTCATATGCGTGTGGACAAACAGCGATACCTCAGCGTCCGGGATTAAATTTAGGAATAGTTTCTTATGCAGCGTCAATTCGTAGCCGACGTCTTGTGCGAGCACCACGCATTGTAAGTTTTCGGGATTTTTCGAAAGTAGTTTTCCACGAAGAAATCCAATCATGCTATCCCCATTCGGTCCAAGCGCGGGCTTACGACGTGGCAAAGCGCCGCCGCGATGGCATCGGTGGCATCGTAACCAAGGTCCAAACGGAGCCCCAGTTGCATCTCCGTCATTTTCTTAACTTGTTCCTTGTCGGCTCTGCCACTGCCGGCCACCATCGACTTTATTTTGGCCGGTGCATACTCATAAATATGAATTTTGCGCTCCAGGCAAGCTGCAACCGCAATGCCCCGCGCCATCCCAAGGTGGAACGCGGAGCGTGCGTTACGGTGCTGGAAGAGATCCTCAATCGCAGCTTCGTGTGGCTTCCACTGATCAATGAATTCCAATAAGCGTGCTTGAATCACTCCCAGGCGGGGGTAAAGGCTTTCTTTTCGCGGTGCTTCGATGACTTCCGCGGCGAGCAGGCGAATGGATTGCCCCGATTGTACCAAACAGCCCACCCCGAGCCGGTGTGATCCCGGATCAATACCTAAAACACGTCTCATGAACCCAATGTACCACGTTATCGGCGCGGTACCTATTCGCCGGCGAGCTCGGCAAAGAGGGCGTCGTCCATTTCGAAGTTGGCGTGGATCTTTTGCACGTCTTCGTGATCTTCAACGAGTTCCAGCAACTTCAGCAGTTTCTGGGCCGTGTCTTTGTCTTCAACTTTCACCTTGTTCTTGGGAACAAAAGACAGTTCGGCGGATTCGGGGTGCATCCCCACGTTATCGAAAACTTCCTTCACTTTGTAAATCTCAGTGGTATCAGTCGTAACTTCGATACCGCCATCGGATGCATTTACGTCTTGCGCTCCGGCTTCGAGTGCGACTTCCATCACCTTGTCTTCCGAGTATTTTGAAGCATCAAAGATCAAAAGCCCGCACTGTTGAAACATCCACGCGACGCTCCCGGATTCACCGAGGTTGCCGCCGTTGTTCTTGAATAGGTTGCGCAGCTCGGCGACGGTGCGATTCTTGTTGTCCGTGGCGGCTTCCACAATTACGGCAACCCCACCTGGTGCGTAGGCTTCATATGCGGCTTCCTCGATAGAGCTTCCATCCTGGACCTCACCCGTACCTTTCTTGATGGCACGCTCGATATTATCTTTTGGCATCGAGGCCGCTTTGGCGGCGACAATGGCTGCGCGCAAGCGTGCATTGGAATCGGGGTCTGCGCCGCCAGTTCTCGCAGCAACCATCAGCTCCTTAACGAGCTTGGTGAAAACTTTGCCTTTTTTGGCGTCCGCTGCACCCTTAATGTGCTTAACTTTGCTCCACTTATTATGTCCTGCCATTAGCTACTCCCACGTTTTTCAGCGGTCCGCCCTAGCAGAAAGAGCGCGATACCGAAAACGAGCATTGTCAGTTCTTTCTTTATTTCGACCTCTGTGAGGCCCACGTACAGCGCCAGCGCAGTGACGGCCAGGGCCGCTGCCTGAAGGGATTTTCCGAAATAAAACACAGCGTTGAATTCTATTCACAAGTCGGTACAAATCAATCAAAATACAGGTTTCTATGGGGAATGTCGTCACACTGCTAACAGACTTTGGAACAGAAGATAGCTATGTGTCTGAAGTTAAAGCCGTCCTCCTGTCTGCCGGGGCATCGGTCCGTATGGTGGATATCACCCATTCTATTCCCCCTTTTGACGTGAATCGTGGGGCTTTTCAGCTATTCCGCTCGTATGGCTACTTCCCCAAGGACACGATCCACCTGGCGGTGGTCGATCCGGGGGTGGGGACCAAGCGCCGCAGTATCTACGTGCGCACGCGCAAATACCATTTCGTGGGACCCGATAACGGACTTCTTTCGTGGGCGGTGGATGACTGCGAAAGGCGGGAAGGGAAGAAAGCGAACTATTACGAAATCCCCTCGGACAAGAGCCTTTCGTCCCATACCTTCCATGGGCGGGATCTTTTTGCCCCTTTCGTTGTGAAGCTTTTAAAAGACCGCAAACCGCGATTAAAAAAGCTCGCTCGGATCAAGGGCGATGGTTTTCCAATGTGTCGCGAGCTGGACGGTGTCCAGCGTGGGCATGTGATCAGCCAGGATCACTTCGGCAACATCATCACCAACATCCCTCACGGGAATGCGAAACGTGCGGAGTTGCAAATTAATCATCGCCAGGAAAAGCTGAAGTCCGTAGAAAATTACCTCAGCATCGAGGAGGGAAAATTCGCGATTATTCGTGGATCACACGGTTTTTGGGAAATTGCCTGTGCCAAAAACTCTGCCTGGGATCATCTCAAAGTTAACGTGGGCGACGATCTCACGTTGTTTCCTGCATAGAGCCTGACCTAATTGCCGGGCGCAATCCCGGGCCCTCTGATATAATTTTGCTATGCGCATCCGGCGTTTTGACATCCAGTGTTGTATCGTCCTAATTTTGCTATTTGCATTTCCAGCGGAAAGTTTTGCCAAGCGAGACTTCAAGGGCCT
Source organism: Bdellovibrionales bacterium (assembly GCA_020435295.1). Classification (GTDB taxonomy): domain Bacteria; phylum Bdellovibrionota; class FAC87; order UBA2466; family JACKAF01; genus JACKAF01. Next base: position 9,480 of record JAGQZV010000028.1, read on the forward strand.
TTTTGGAAACTACCGACGAGATCAGTTCGTGGAAAATGAGGCCCGCGATACTGATTTTGGCGTCAACATTCTGCTCGCCACGCTCCTGCCTCTGTCTTCATTTGTGCGCAGCTCCGGTGGGTCTCCCGCTCTCGCGGATGAAGCGATGCACTATGCCGCATTCTTCAACGTTGAGCTGGAGTTTACGCTGAGCCTTTTCTATCGGTGGCAACTTTTTGCGCGCATCGGTTACCACACGTTTAGAACGGAGCGTGAGCAGGAAATCGCCAGCAACGTCCAGTACCATATAGTGGACGTGACGGCGATTCCTGGCGTACTGGGGGTTCGGTATCGGTTTTCACGAGGCGACGTCGTCCCGTTTTTGGGCGTTGGGGTTGGCCTATCCTACGTAGAGCGCAAATCTACGTATGACTACAACGCGACGGCCCAGGACCTGAGGGTGGACAAGGTGCTAACGGGCGAACTGGCGGCGGGTGTCGAGTTCTACTTTGGGGCGCGCGCCGGGCTGCGCCTTGAGGTCGCTGGCTACTACATGAACCTACCGGCTCACACCTACAAAGGCGGGGCCACCTTGCAACAATTCACTTACACTCAGAACCCGATCTCACTGCGGTACGCGAGCGGGCTATTCGTTCTTTTTTAGGCAATAATTCCAACAATTTAGTTCTTTTTGCGCAAGGCCTACACCCCGGACTTAATCTCCCTCCTTCGGCTGCCGATAAATATGCGTAAACCCAAACACCGGTGCACCGGTTTACTTGGGTGAATTGACTCTTTTAGGAGGCTGTCATGTCCGTGCTCTCAGAGATTGGAGCTTTTTTCAGAGATGGTGGGGCCCTCATGTTTCCCATCGCTTTCCTCGGCGTCGTTGCAGCGGGGATTGCCGTGGAACGTTGGGTGAAAATCCAATTTCACTATTCCATCAACAGCCGGGCGTTCATGGCCAAACTCAAGAAATACATTTTGAGTGACAATATCGATCGAGCCATCAGCTTGTGCAATAGCCGCGCCGAAGCCTTATTGCCGCGAGTGCTCAAGAGCGGGCTGACGCGAGCCAAAGATGGGGCGTTGGATATTCAAAACGCGATTGACGAAGCAACCCTTGAAGCGCTCCCGAAATTGGAAGCTCGCTCCTTATATTTACCGACTCTAGCGAATCTCTCCACATTACTCGGTTTGATGGGCACGATCGCAGGTCTAGTAGTGGCATTCAAGTCCGGGGATTCCGGAGTGGACGCGGTTCAGCGCCAACAGTACTTGCAGAGCGCGATCGCGGTTGCGATGCATACGACGCTATTTGGCTTGATGGTTGCCGTACCTACACTTTTTGTCCACACCATTGTTCAGTCCAAGATTAACTCGATCATCTCGGACATCGACCAGTACTCTGTGAAGCTAGTCAACCTGCTCAGTGCGGCTCAGAAGGTTGGGCGCTCGGGTGTGGAAGACGACGAAGCTATCAACGAATAGAGCAATCAGAGGGATTCTGTGCGTAAGCCCAGTGAACGAACAAATAGGATGCGAGCGCCTGAGGAGCTAAACCTCACCTCCATGATGGACATCATCACTAACCTGATGTTCTTCTTGCTCCTTTTTGCCAACGTCATTCCGGTGGTTATCATTGATGCCCCGTTGCCCAAGATTGCTTCCACGGCGGAAGAAGTCCGGATGGCAAAGGAACAGGATCCGAAACTGGAAGTCATCATCCGCATTCGCGCAGATGGGTTTCAAGTTCAATCAAGTGCCGGTTCCTCTCGATTGCTGGGGCGTGTGGGCAATGACTATCCTTTTGAGGATTTGCACAAATTTCTCGTCGGACTTCATCAGCGCAACATGAAAGAACATGATATCACCCTTATTCCCGGCGATGACATCAACTACGATACGATTATCCGTACGATGGACGCGTCACGCGAGTACATCAAGGGGGATCCTGGTTTCAAGGACGTGCCACCCGACATTGCTGGCCGTCCGGAAAGCCAACAGTTCAACCGCTTGTTTTCTGACGTTTCGCTGGGAGGCGTGTGATGCTGCGCAAGCGACATAAAGCTACGGCCAACGCGCGTAAAAGGTTTCTCACTCCGTCAGGACTGGCGTTGACCAGCATGTTAGATATTTTGACGACGATTTTATTTTTCCTTCTGAAAAACTACTCCACTGTGCAAACAACGTTTAACGTTTCAGAAGGATTGAGTTTACCTCAATCAACGACACTCGCTCCGCCGCCAGACTCCTCGCTGCATCTTGTTGTTACGCAAAATGCCGTTCTCTTGGACGGAGTGGAGTTGGTGCCGGTAGTGAATGGCGACATTCCCCGCGAGCATCTGTACCGGGACAACGTGACCATCGTCCGTTTGGCCCAAGCGCTCCAGCAGCACAAAAAACGCTCGCAGTATATTGAGAAACGAAGCGATACTCATTCCTTTTCCGGAATGATTGTCATGCAGGCAGATAAAAACCTGGAATTCAAGATCCTCAAGAAGGTGATCTATACTGCCGGTATCACCGATTTTGTGATGCTAAAACTCGCGGCACTCAAGAAAGACGCTTAAGTCTTCAAGGGTTCCAAAAGTAGATAGGCACCTTTTGGAACTCTAGCCGAAGTTTTTTCCCAAGATTTTCTTGCACGACTCTTTGACTCGGGTTGAGTCGCCATTCTTGATTACCTCTCTCAGCATTTTTTCAACCGACGAACTTTTTACGTCCTCTACCGTCGAAAGTAGGCGGGTCTTTACGTCATCGCTGAATTGATCGTCTTCAACCAGGAAGATTGACAAGAATTTTGCCCATTCGGAAGAGTTTCTTAGCGTTTCATTATTTCTGATAAGCCAGCCAATGCGGCCAATCAGATCGGGCCCAGCGGTGCGAGTCAGTTGCTGGATTTCCGCTGCAGCCCGCGGGTTTTCGTACGCCCCGAAGGCGAACTGGAGCCAATAGGTGTATCGGTACCCGCGATCCTGATGAGTTTTGATACCTGCCCGCAAGATCTCTCCGCTGCGGATGTCCCCAATGGCAGCAATTGCGGTCGCCGTAGTTCGCAAATCATCCAACGCCAAAACCGGATTTTGAATGGTGAGTGTGAGAAACTCCAATACTTTTTCTGATTTCACCTTCCCTAAAGTACCAAGAAGTTGCGCACGGTATTGTCGCCAACCATGTGGATCCTTTTGAAAGAGTGCTGTTTTTGCGAAGCTGGGTTGGAGACTCCCTTGAGCGCTTGCAAAGATGTATTCCCCGATTTTTTCCGGGAGCCAGCGACCCTTTGATTTCTGAATCGCATCCAGAAGCGCTAACCGTACGTACGGTGACGGATCGGTCTCTAGCGCCTTTAGAAGGTGATCTTGATCGTCACTCGACAAATTTCCCTCATTAAGCCCTTTGGCCACACGTTGGAAGTTAGCCCAAACGCGGATGACTGGATCCGGATCGGAAAGGGCCTGGGCCGTGAGCGTGTCCTTAGACACGCCATCTGGCAGAACTCTCGCCAGCACGACACCGCCAGGGTTTACCGATACCCAATCCGGTTCCTGTTCCAATGATTCTGTGAACGTTTGCTTGTCTTTTGTAATCGCCAGGGCCAGCTCTTTTGCATACGCTCCCTTACGGTGGATGGTAACGGGGAGAAGAAAATCAAATAAGCTTTTATCTGTTGCGTGATTCGAAGCTTGCTCGATCGTCAACGAAAGGGTTTTCTTCTCAGCATCCCAGTCAGACTCATACCGGACAACCGGGTAGCCCCGCTGCAAGAGCCAGCTGTCGCGGAAACTGTCCAGGTTCTTCTGGGACGCGCCCGCAACTGCGTTGAAGAAGTCTTTGTAGGTCGCATTCCCCAACGCATGTTTTCCCAGATAGCGTTTTAGGCCCGCTCGGAAGTTGTTTTCTCCTACGTAGTACGCAAGCATTCTCAAGACGTTTTCGCCTTTATTGTAACTAATCGTATCGAAGGCATCACCCGGATCCTGAAGTTCCTGGTTTACAATTGGATGACTTCTCGGGCCATCTTCCTGTCTGAAGTATGCGTCCCAGGTATAGGTAACGAGATCAATATCAGGCTCCTCGTTCGGATAAATATGCTTGGTGGCTTTGGTTCCCAGATAGCTGGCGAACGATTCGTTGAGCCACAAATCATCCCACCAGCGCATGGTGACGTAGTCGCCAAACCACTGGTGTGCGAGTTCGTGGGCAGCCAGACCCACGATGCCGTTTTTTTCAAATTCAGATTCTGGATCGTTTAGTACCAGGCGTTCTTGGTTAATATTAGTGGCAGACGTGTTTTCCATTCCGCCCCAAAAAAAGGTGGGAAGCCCGATCGTGGAGTACTTATTCCACGGGTACTTCACTCCCAGGTACTCTTCCATGAAAGCGACCATCTTTTTTGTGGCGTCTGCGACAAAAGCGACTTTTTTTGTTTTAGTTTTTCCCACCCAGAAGTCGATAGTGGGCCGCGACGCTTGCGCGACGACGTGCGAGAAGTCTCCGACTGTGAGTGTAACCAGGTAGGTCGAATGCGGTTTGTCTTGAAGCCAATGCACCTGCCTCCAAGCGGTGCCCTTTTTGTGGTAGGTTTTGTTTCGGGTTTGGCGTCCGTTGGAGATGACCTCATAGCGGGCGGGTACACTTGCATGGATTTCGGTAGTGGCTTTGTCCTGAGGCTCGTCGTTACAGGGGAACACTTCCCGCGCTCCTAAGGATTCCAACTGGGTAAAAAGCGTGGGCCCTCGCTTGGGTTCGTCCGGATCGGTCACCTTAAAGAGGCCGAAATGGGTTTTAGTGTGAATGGGTGCCGAATAGTCCACCCGCAGGTTAAGTGTGGCCCCTTTCTTGTATCGAGAAGGGAGAAAGAAGGTGAGTTCGTCATTTGAGTGTGAATGCCGTACGGTGCGCCAACCCTTGGACTGTAGCACCTGGGTTTTGTAAATTTTCAGACCTTTTGCATCCAAAGTAACGGATTTGCTTGGGGCGGTGAGTCGGAGTCGGATTTGAACTTCCGAGCGCAACTCCTCTGGATCGGCCGAAGGATCGACGCTAAATTCCAATCGGTAGTGGAGCGCGTCTAGCGGTCGCTTTTTGGAAACGAACGCGCCTTCGCTCGTTGTGGCGAATAAACAAAAAAATAAAAATGGGGAGAGAAATAATTTGATTGAATGCATGGCGGTGACTTTCCTCCGCGTGCGGAGGAAAGTCAATCGCGCCAGCTTATATCGAGAGCAGACGAATAACTAAACGATCTCGCAGATCGTTTTTAGGATGCGGGCTGCCACCACATAGGGATCCGCATTCGCGCCTGGACGTCGGTCTTCTAAGTATCCGCCACCCAGTTTGGAAACGTGGGCGGGGATGCGGATAGAGGCACCGCGATCACTGACGCCGCTGCGGAACTCATTGATGCTGCAGGTTTCATGTTTGCCCGTGAGGCGTTCGGCTAGGCCGTGACCATACAACGCAATATGTTCGGCGTGTTTTTTCTCCAAAAGTGCAATAGCTTTCTCGATGGCAGCAATTCCGCCGGCGGTGTTGCGCATCGATTTCGTGGAGAAATTCGTGTGTTGACCGGCGCCGTTCCAGTCACCACGAACCGGTTTAGGGTGCAACGTGGCGGTTACACCGTACTTTTCGCCAAGTCTGTACAATAGCCAACGGCAAATCCAGTTGTGATCGGCGACCGTCAACGGATCCGCAGACTCGTTGTCGCGACCGCGGTAACCCACCTGGTATTCCCACTGCCCCGGCATTACTTCCGCGTTGATACCAAAGACCATCAGTCCTGCTTCTACGCAGGCGCGCGCGTGGTCTTCTACGAGATCGCGTCCAAATACTTCATCCGCCCCGACGCCGCAGTAAAAGGGGCCCTGGGGAGCCGGGTATCCACCGTCGGGCCAGCCTAGCGGAGACCGACCGCGGAATAAGGTGTACTCTTGTTCAAATCCGAACCAAGGTTCTTCCTTGGCAGCGCCAGCGTCCAACACCCGGCGAAGCTCTGCGCGAGTATTGGAGGCGTGCGGGCTTCCGTCCGGATTCATGACTTCGCACATCACGAGAAAGCTGCCTTCACCGCGAATAGGGTCTTTGACGAACGAAACCGGAACTAGAGTAAGATCGGATTTGTGACCGTCCGCCTGATAGGTGGAGGATCCATCAAATCCCCATTCCGGAAAACTCTCCAAACTGACTTTCTTGGGATCGGCGAGATTCAGAACCCGCGTTTTGGAACGCAGCTTCTGAGTTGGGCTTGCCCCGTCCATCCAAATATATTCCCCGAGTGTGACCATAGTCTTCGTCTCCTTGCTCCGATAAGTTGAAAAGATGTGTTTTAGTGTTTTGATCGCTGAACCCTAGCTCGAATAACATCGGTTACTTAGCATCGTCAGCGAACCAGATCTAGGGTTATCTATATCCCCTTGATCTTTCGTGGGATTCATCTGGGCGGAAGCAAAACGCGGTTGAGGGGCGGGGCCGCATGACCGTGAAACTTGACAGTCTCCCCCAAAAAATTCTTGTATAGCCGCATGGAAAACAAAGTGTTGCCTGAAACCGCCCGCTTCATAAAAGTCGTCTCTGAGCTCCGCGCCAAGTGCCCGTGGGATAAGAAGCAGACGCATCAAAGTCTCGCGCCCTATCTCGTTGAAGAAACCTACGAGTGCCTCGAGGCCATCGATAAGGGAGATTTGAAGGTGCTCGAGGAGGAACTGGGCGACTTGCTGCTCCAGATAGCCTTGCACGCGGAGATTGCTTCGGAGAAAGGCGCGCAAGGCTTCGACTTAGAGTCGGTATCCAAGGGTGTGGCGGACAAGATGATCGCGCGCCATCCCCACGTCTACGGGGACGTACAGGTCAAGGACGATACTGAAGTGAAGGCGAACTGGCTGAAGCTCAAGCAAAAGGAAAAGCCAGAACGCAAGCTACTGGACGGCATTCCCAAAGCCTTACCCGGGTTGTTGTTGGCCCACAAATATGGGTACCGTGCGGCTGCGGCGGGCTTTGATTGGCCCGATACAGCGGGTGTGCTTAGCAAGGTGCGCGAAGAAGTGGGCGAGCTAAGCGACGCGCTCGGCGAAAAAGATGCGTCGGCGGTGGAGGAAGAGTTCGGGGATTTGCTCTTTTCTCTGGCTCAACTTGGCCGCCACCTGAAGCTCGACGCCGAGGCCAGTCTGCGTGCCGCCTGTCAAAAATTTGCAAGGCGTTTGGAGCATGTGCAAGAGTCACTGGCGTCGGAGGGCAAGCGCATGGAGAGCTGCGATCTGGAAACCCTAGAATCCCTCTGGCAGCGGGCCAAGAATCATACTTAAGCCGGACGCGCAAAATCCGCTGATAAACCAATGGCTTAACGGCCACTTCTTTACTTTCCTGAGTCCAAAAGGTAATCGTGAGCCCCACGATGCTCATCATCCAAAAATACGGCGGGACAAGCCTCGCCACACCAGAACACATTCGCAGTGCGGCCAAGCGCATTGCGGGAGTAAAGCGCGCCGGGCACCAGCTGGTTGTGGTTGTATCGGCGATGGGGAAAATGACCAATAACCTCATCGCGCTTGCGAAAAGTACGGTGGGGTTTGCTCCGCAGCGCGAGATGGACATGTTGCTTACCACGGGGGAGCGAGTCTCCATGGCGCTATTAGCGATGGCGTTGCACGAAGAGGGAATTCCCGCGATTTCCTTTACTGGATCGCAATGCGGGATCGTCACGGACAGTGTTCACACGGACGCAAAGATTTTGGAAGTCCGTCCGGATCGCATCCGAAGCGAACTGGACAAGGACAAGGTAGTTATCGTTGCTGGCTTTCAGGGAGTAAGCCGCGACAAAGAAGTTACGACTCTCGGGCGTGGCGGGTCCGATACCACGGCCGTGGCCTTGGCTGCGGCTCTGGGCGCGGATCAATGCGAAATCCTGACAGACGTGGAAGGGCTCTATTCTGCGGATCCAAATATCGTCGACAACGCGCAATTATTGCGTACCTGCACCTACGAGGAGGCGTTGGAATTTGCAAGCTTGGGGGCAAAAATGCACCCGCGAAGCATCGATTTGGCAAAGCGCTTCAACGTGAACGTGCGCATCGCTCCGAGCGCGGATCCGAAGGCGCGGGGGACCCAACTCGTGGCGTCTTTAGAGGAAGAGCCCGGGGCCATGGAGCGGACGCGCATCCGCGGCATTGGGTCCAAGGATGGCTATACGTTGTACCGCACCCGCATGGATTTAAGTACTTTGTCCGAGCGCCTGTCAGGGGTGCATTTTCCGCTGCGCTTTTTTAGTTTCACTGATACTGAGGTTCGTTTTTTGTGTGAGCCGGAGAAAACCGCTCAAGTAGAAAGTGTCGTTCCGTTCGTGGAACGAATCGGGCCGGTGGCTCTTGTCTCAGCGGTTGGGGATGGGATTCACAGCTGCGCGTGGGTACTCTCAGAGTTTCTCAAAGCCATAGCCGATACCGGAGCTCCCTGCCATTTCGTGTGTCTGAATACTCTGTCGGTCGTCGCGGCTGTACCCAGTGCGTTTAGGGAATCGGTTGCGTCTGCCTTGCATGCGGTGCTGGTGGAACGGTCTGAATCGGGTGGGCAAAAAAAAAGAGAGCTCCCCGAGAAGGGAGCTCTCCAAATCGAAGGTCTGCCTACGGCAGGGTCACCTCCGTACTATGAGAACTTGACATAGTACCACCCCCTTTCGCGGGCATTTAGCCCAAGGCCCGAGAATCGGTAACCTTATCCTCCAATGGTAACATCGACCGGCCCCCCGTTGGAAAGTATAAGATGTAAATATTTGAAATCATTTGTGTAAAAGTCGTGTGTGGGCGGGATTTGCGGTGGTCCCTGGATGATGCGGCGTGCTATAATTATGTTAAGACATGGGTCCGTACGCGGTGGGTTAAGCCTTCAAGTTTTCTATGGTTTTCTCCGATTAGTTATCCGGAATAACTCACTGCGGCACTAGTGTGCCTGGATTGGTTAATGGGAGGGGAAACTTGTTAGCTTACGTCGGCATCGCCCTGATGGGAGCCACCGCGTTCTATATGGGGTGGCACCTCTTTTCTGGTGAGCTCGAAGCTTCGGCGGCCAAGCGCTTGGAGCAGCAACGCAAGAGCAGCTCGTCTGCGCTGCTCAAGATCTGCCGCCCGATCTACCGCGCCGTCGTCATGCCGTATTCCTCAAAGATCAAAGCGGAGAATTGGCGCAAGAAGACCAGGCGGCTCATCATTTCAGCCGGTCTGGAAGAAGAACTCGATGTAGAGGACTTGCTGGCGTTCAAAATTTTCCTGGGTTTTGTAGCGCCACTGTTCTTTTACGCGTACATGCTTGCCAACGGGACCTCCATCCCGTGGTGGATGCTCATCGGCATGATGCTGGTTGGCTACGTGTATCCGGGTGCTTGGGTGAGTGGGTGCCGCAAACGCCGACACATCGAAATATCTCTGCAGCTCCCTTTTGTGATCGATCTGCTTACTCTTTCTACGGAAGCGGGATTGGACTTCATCGGGGCACTTCAGAAAGTGGTCGAAAAGACCCGCCCGGGTCCCCTTGTACAAGAGGTGGAGCGCACGTTGCAGGAAATCCAACTAGGTACAACCCGTGCGGATTCGCTACGCAATATGGCTTGGCGTATCGATCTGACGCAGATCAATTCCCTCGTGGCTGTTCTTGTGACGGCAGACCAAATGGGCAGCAGCATCGGCGGTGTGTTGCGTGTGCAGTCGGATCTCATCCGTACCAAGCGCTTTACGGAAGCGGAAAAGAAAGGTGCGGCAGCTTCGCAAAAGCTTTTGTTCCCCCTAATTTTCTTCATCATGCCCGCGGTGTTCATCATGATCTTCGGGCCGGTGATATTAGGGTTCTTGGGAGTGAAATAATGCGCAAAGTAGCGCTACAAAGTGAGAGTGGGACACTGATTCCCGAGTGTTATATCGCGGAGTCCTACATGAGCCGCTTTTTGGGATTAATGGGCCGCAAAGCCATTCCCAAGAATGAGGCGATTTGTTTTCCGCGCTGTAATTCCATTCATACTTTTTTCATGCGTTTTCCTATCGATGTAATTTTGGTTGGGGAAAATGGAGAGATCGTTAGTGTGGTGCAGGCCATGAAGCCATGGCGGCTTCTGCTGCCGCGCAAAGGAGTAAAACACGTTATCGAAATGCAGGCCCACCGCGTGCAGAGTCTGGAGCTGCAAGCAGGGGCCAAATTAGTTTGTGACGGGGTGTGGGCTTGAAGTTTGAGATCCTAAAAAATGGTCGCGTTGTGGATGTACGCGATTTACCGGAAGGGTCCCACAAAGTGGGCCGGGCTAAGGATTGCGATCTTGTACTGGCATCGCCGCAGATCTCCAAGCAACACGCTCTAATCGTCGTCAAGGGCAACAAGGCCGCGATTGTGGATTTAGGATCTTCGAACGGCGTTTTCGTCAATGGGGTTTTGGTACGAAAGCAGCGCATCCGGTCGGGGGACGATGTAGTGATTGCTGATTATCATATTCGCTTGGGAGGCGCGCGTTCCAAAGTTTCGCCGCAGGTTCCAAGTGATGCAGTAAATGCCCCGGCCATGCCGGAGATGGAGTTTGCGATGGACGGCGCTGCTGCGTTTCAAGCGCAGCCCATGGCCGACGCCCTTCGGGCTGCTGTCCCTGAGACCCCTGCTCCGGAGTTTACACCTCAAGAAAAGTTGATGCTTCTCATGGACGACAAAGTTCTTTCGCCTTTCTACGGGGTGATGAAATCTGTCGACTGGCGGATGTTGATGGTAATCATCTTGGGGACTGGATTTCTTTTCGCCGTGGCGGCGACTGTGTTGTCAGTGCTGCCATGGGGGCAGGAAATTGCAACACGTGAGGCATTGAAGCGGGCGCATACGGTTATTAGCCAGGTGGTTCGGGAAAACTACCGCGTACTCAGTAAGACCGGTGACTTTACGAAGCTGTCGGTTGCCGCCGGTGAAAGCGAAGTAGGGATGTTAGCGGTAGCGATCGTCGATCCACGAGCCAATACTATTATTGCGCCCACGAAACTTCTAAATAAGTCGATTACAGATCCGCGCTATTTGCTGGCCATCGAAGACATCAAACGTAATGGCAAAGAACTCGTTGATATCGAAAAAGGCGACGGTGTCTATGTAGTAGCCCAACCGATTTCTTTGTATTCAAAAGATACCAATGCTCCGGAGCTCTCTGCCATCGTGATTGCGGATTTTGAGATCCCCCGCGGCATTCACGCAGTCTATGAGCCGCTGGTTCGTGCGGTGCTTTTTGCCGTTCTTTTAGTGATTGTTGGGTTTTACATGATCACAAAAATGATCGCCCACCCGATTGTTCAGCTCAACGATCAGCTGGATGCCGCACTAAAGGGAGACAGTATTAATATTGCGTGCGACTACAAGTTTCCCGAACTGGAAAATTTGGCTCAGGTGGTGAATTTCACGGTAAGTCGAATGAAACAAGCGGCCGGAGACGGAGTACTCTCGCAAGATGATAGCGAGCTCCAGGACCAGGCGTATGAGCGCGCCGTTAGGGGAGTGGATCAAGGCACGAGTGATGCGTTGTTGCTTCTTGACCGTGAAAAGAAAATTGTATTTGTGGGTAATGTCGCGGAAGAGCTTCTGTCCATTCGCTCGCAGTACTCTCTTGGCAAGAATATTTCGGATGCCACCTCCGATGCGGCGTTTGCCGGGACTGTTATCGATCTTATCGAACGAGTTTTGGGTTCGCTGGGTGAAACGGCCCAGGCAGAGTTGGAAGTAAACGGAACCATGAGAAACGTTGTTGCTGTCGGCCATAAGAACTCCGACGGCAGCATTCATTATGTTTTGATTACGGTGAAGATGAATGAGCAAGCATAGCTTAGTCGCCGAAAATCAGGGAGTTTCGTTTTTAGAGCAGGTCGTTGGGCCTGGTAAGGGACGTGTGTTTGAAATGGTGGCCCAGAGTCTCACCATCGGGCGCAGTGATGATAATGATATCGTGATTCCCAGCAATTCTGTGTCTCGTAACCACGCCCTGGTCGAGGTCCATCAAAACGGACAGGTCACGATTCGGGACAATGGCAGTAAGAATGGCATTTTGGTCAATGGAAACCTTGTGCGCGAGTCTTCGCTGGCAAACGGTGACATCGTTCAAGTAGGGGACTTTGCCTTTCGCTTTAACAATCCGGCCGCTGAGCCCGTAGCCGCGCCGGTGATTGCTGCTGCGGTGGCGCCTGCCGCGGAAATAGGTTTGGGTGGCATTGGACTCGGAGGCGGAAAGACCAAGATCAAAGGACCGCCGAGCCGCCGCCCACTCATCTATGGATTGGCCGCGCTTGTTATCGGGGGAATGTATTTCCTCCAGGAACCCGATCCCAACGCCCCGGTCAAGGAAGCGAAAAAGGCAAAGGTGGAGCAGTCGACGACTACTTCAGAATTTGCTTCGCGCCCGTACTTGGAAAACCTCGATCCTGCCAAGGCAAAGGATCCAACAGTTGGGATTGGCGGCTTGGAAGATCCTGCCAAGTCCACGGCGGAGGTCGCACTGGAGAGGATGGATTTTAAGAATGAGAGCGCCAAGGAAGCGGAACAATACTTTCGCAAGGGGCGTAGAGAGTATCTAAATCACAGTTTACAGCGGGGGATTCAGTTTTTCAGGACGGCGCTTACCTTCGATCGCAGTCACGGACTGGCGCAGTTCTACCTACAGTTGAGCATTGCGGAGGCGGAGAAGGAGGCAGCGAAGAATTTTGAGATGGGTGTGAAGTATTTTGATTCCCTCCAATATGAAAGGGCAATCTACCACTTTACACAGGTGCAGCAACTGCTGGCGCACCGCCCGGATCACGAAATGGTGCCCAAAGCGCGCAAATATATTGCGGTGGGGCAGACCCGCTTGCGAGCGGCGGAGCTTTATCCATGAAGGTAAAAGTAAAAGTATTCGAAAATGAGATAGAGCGTCTCTCAAAGGAGTTTGAGGAAGGGACGTATATCCTAGGACGGGGGGACACGTGCGACATCGTTCTGGAGAGCCAGAGCGTCAGTCGCCAACACGCTGAGCTGCGCGTAACCGATTCCGCTGTCTATCTTACGAATCAGAGTACTAGCGGGAAGATCTTTGTGAACGGTAGCTCCATCGAAACGGTGGAGCTCAGCAGTGGCGATCAATTTGATATTGGCGGGTACCGCATCATGGTGCTGATGGGTACTCTGGCGCGTACGCAGCACTCCAAAGTGGAACCCATTCTTTCCGAAGAACCAGTCATGACTCCCGTCCTTGAGGCTCCGGAGGACTTGGGAAATGCTCCGGTGCTGGAAATGGAGAATCAGGACGCTGGTTTTGCGCCACTGGAAGATCCGTTTGCGGATCAGCCGATCCCGCAGTCGGAGGGTTCGGCAGCATTGGCCATTGCCGATCCTTTGGAAAGCCCCGCAGAGGATCCCCTGTCACAGCCTGAACTCGTGCCGGACGCGATCGAGAGCGGAACATCCATCGGGATGGGCGAGACGCAGGTTCAAGCCAAACCTCTAGTAGCTAAGCTCAAATTTGAGGAAGGCCCTCGCCATGGGGAAGAGCTGCTTCTGGAAACCTATGAGGTGACGTTCGGGCGGAGCAAAAAGGCGGACGTATTTATCGATGACGACAAGCTGTCGCGCATTCACGCCAAAATTACTCGCGTGGGGATGGGCTACCGTTTGGTGGACATGGGTAGCCGCAACGGGACTTATGTAAACGGCATGCGAGTGCTCGAGCATCCGCTGAATAGTTATGACGTAATTTCCATTGGTAGATCCAAGATCCATTTCCTCATTCACGAAATCATCGCAGAAGATCCTTTGGAAGGATCCCACGCGGTACTGACGGGTTCGGGTGTAGACCAAACACGTTCGGTTCAGCTTACTCCATCGCGTCAAGCCCAGATAATAGAACTGCAAGCGCAACAGCAGGCTCAACAACCGGGGATGGGAATGGAACCGCCTGCCACTCCGCCGAGCTCCTTGCTCTCGCGGTTTCCGAATTTCGGGCGGGACAAGAAAAGCTCACCCCTTACAAAAATGCTTTTGGCGGCGCTCATTGCGTTAGCCGTCGTGCTGGTTCTTAGTCCAGACGAGAAGCCCAAGCCCAAAGCGGAAACGGCCGTGACTACTCCTGGGCAAGTGCCAGGTGCCATCACACCCAAACCGGATGGGAGTGTGCAGACGACCTTACCGCCCGCGATGCCACAGGAGTACTTTGAACTGTCTCCGGAAAATCAACGCGCTCTGGAAGGGCACTACCGGTCCGCCATCCGCGCCGCGGAAACAGAAAAATATGATGAGGCCGTTTTCCACTTGAGCAAGGTCCATGATCTAGTGCCCTACTACAAGCAGTCACGCGAGATGCTTGAGATGTATGAGCGCAAGGTTAAGGAAAAAGAGATTGCTGAAGCTGAGGTAAAAGCTAAACGCGATGACAAGCAGGATTTGGCAATCTATCTGGAGGAGGGAATCGAGTACCTGCGCCTAGGGGACTTTGATCGGGCGGCGGAGAGTTTTAACTCCGCCATCGTTGTGGATCCCAACAACGAGACCGCGCGAAAGGGCCTAAGGGCAGCAGATCTGAAGATCCGAGACTTGCAGCAAGTCCCCCCCGAGCAGGATCCGGAAATGGACAAGCGCAAACAGGTTATAGAGCTTTTCCAAAAGGCCGTAGCCGCGTTTGCCAACAAGAGCTACTCGGAAGCCATAAATACGGCCGAAGAGATCCGCAAAATTCAACTTCAAGGAGATACTCAGTATCTGAACGAAGCCAAGCAGATCATCGATCGCGCCCGGATGTTGCAGAAAGAAGAGTTCGAACCGTTCTTGATTCAGGCTAAGGAGAAGTACGCCGAAGCCGACTACAATGCTAGCCGGGATCTGTGCGAAGAGATGGTGAAACGGGATCCCAATTACGGAGATGCACAGGAGTGCCTACTCAAGGCAAAGCGTCAGCTCAACCGACTCGCCAAAGAGGCCTACGTGCATGGGTACATCTTGGAAAGCATGAACAAGATAGACGATGCGAAACAGTATTGGATGCGCGCGAAGAACTATGTGCGCAAAGGCGATGAATATTACGACAAAGTAGTGAAAAAGCTAGAGTACTACGAATAAAAACCGCAGTAGACTGTGGTGCCAGCCGAAAGAAGTAAATCCAAAAGTCAGCGGGCTAACAAGCAAAAAACCAAGAAAGATACTGCCGACCACAATTCGGAATGTTTTTCCCTGTTGGCTTGGGCCGCCCTGAGCGAAAAATCCGAGCGAGTCGAGCCAAGTCGTGACGGCGATAACGGCAAACACGAGCGCGGCGAGATAGTGGTACATAAAAAGCACCCGGTTGATAAAAAGGTAGGGAAGAAAAGCGCCAAAAAAAGCAGCCAATGGAATCCACAAAAAACGAGCGCTTTGCCGGGGGTGCGGAGCCGCTACCAGCCCAAAATGACTCAGCAACAGATAACTTAGCAAGCCTATCAAAAAGAAAGTGCTCCCCCACCAGACTATGGGATTTCCGA